>CAVBLW010000061.1:0-9344 GCA_963596085.1 Bacteroidaceae bacterium
TCTTGAATCTTTTAGTTCTTCAACTCCCATCTTAAATAAGCCAAAAAATATACCTGTACTATTGGATAAATGTTGGTGAATGAGATAACCACCTACATCAATATCACCAAAATGATAATAATTTACTTGGGGATTATATAAATTCACTTTCTTTAAAAAGGCAATTTGATAACGATTGGCATATCCACCTAAATATAAGGTCGAAAAGGATGAATTATTAAAACGATAAAAAGAAGTTTTATTTTCAATGGTCATAAAATTCTTTGTATGAATATGAATCGATTGAATTCGATCAATATCGGAAGATGTCAAAGAAATTCCATCTTTAAAATGTTTGATTTCAAAAGCATAGTCTTCAAATTCAATGGTGATATCGCCTTTGATTTTTATTTCTTGGTCAACATTTGAAATATAAAATTCTTTTAAGATGTCATCATTGGATTCATATTCTGATTTCGCCTTATTTAAAACTTGACGAATTACATTACATACTGGATCTAAGATTGATTTTTCTTCAAATATTTTGGAACTGCCATAAATCAATAGAGAAGCTTCTCGGATATATAAATGTTTTTTGTTCTTTTGAATAAAATCGAGTGCAAGAAGAATTTGTTCTTCATGCGCTAGGTCCAATTCAATTAAGGTATTTTCAATACGTTCCATCAATTGATTGACATAGAACTTCGTAAATGGACCTTCTTTTTTATATTTCTTGAATTGTTTCTTTGCCTCTATGATGAAAAGATCTCTTGAAGCAATGCCATATTGTTCGAATAAATAGGTATTGATTTCATCGATTCTTTGATCCATCAGATAGATTTTCGATACATCATAGGAATAGAGTTCCTTTTTAAAGTCAATAAAGCCGAAAGATTCTAGATCATCAATCGATTGATTGATGGCTTTTTCGATCTGCATATCGCCTTTATTCGATGCATATTTTTTATAGATTTCTCGTGGCTTCATTGAAATTCTCTTTTTAATTTCTTGCTCTTTGTATTTTAATTTTCTTCGGTTATATTTTTTAACTAATGTTGTAAGAATTTTGTCTTTATAGTCCATGATGTCTTTTCTTTATGATTTCCTTTCCGATTAACATGTTTTCTTTAGAATCTTTGATAACAGGAACGATGATATCGCATTCTGTGCCAATGGAATCCATTCGATTGGTCGGAGCACATAAAATAACTTGAAAATTTTGTTCTTTAAAGAAATTCAACATTTTCTTTATATTCAAATCAGACATTTTTTCAAATGGCTCATCAATAAAAATCAATCTTGCACTATTGCTTCTCGAATTATAAAACATTGATAAAGAAGCTGATAAAATCAATATATAAGGAATTTGCGTTGCTGCGCCCGAATCAAAGCGAATTTGTTTGGATAATTTTCCATTTTGAATGGATTCATTATTAATTTCGATTTCATAATCTAAATAATTTCGATAATCCGAAAGCTTTAAAATTTCTTCTTCATCCTCTTTGCTTGAAGAAATACGCTCCATAATTTCTTTCATATCTTCATTTAATTGATCCATTTCATCCATACTATAGCCATAGATACCATCCAGTGTCCTTTGTCCATTATCGTAGCCTACGGTATCTTTTAAATACTTAGCATAATCAAGAATCTTTGCATAATCGCTTTGATCTTTTCGTAAAGTGATTCTAAATTGGTATCGTGTTGAAAAATTTAATTTATTTAATTCTCTATTAATATCACGAATCGATTTTAAGGCATTATCAACATTTGAATATATTTCGGTACAGAAATCATTTTTAAAGATTCCTTCATATTTATTCATTTGTTCTTTGAGTTTAATATGTACTTTTTCAAAATCATCCATTTCAATTCTATTTTTTCGTAAACGATAGGATGCTTCATAATTCAGTCCAATCTTCAATTGATCTTCTTCTCTTCGATTCTCATTATATTTTTCTTGATGATCTTTAATTTTCATTTCTAAACGTATTTTTTTCTCTTTATCTTCTTCCTGTTGTTTTTTGGGTCGTAGACTTTTTTGAATGGTTTGATGGGTATAATTTTCACATTCTTGGACTACTTCTTTTACAAGCGTCGGATTTTCAAAATTTAAATTCTCAAGTCCTTCGTTCCATTTTTTTAGGTCCAATTGATTTTTTTCTATACTTTCTCTTAAACGATTGTTTTCTGATCGAAAATCACTTTTCTTTTCCATCCCATTCGATTTTGTTTTCTCTAATTTGTCTTTTTTCTTTTCGAAATCTTTAATCCGTTCCCTTAAAATTTGATATTCTCGATTATCCTCTAATGCCTCTTCTAACTTTTCGATTTGTTTTGTAGATTCTTTAATCAATTTCAGTGTATTTGAATAGGAAATGGAGGCATCATAGTTATAGTCTTTAAAACAAGAAAGAAATTCATTGATTTCATCCAAACGCTTTTCAATTTCCATTTTTTCTTTAATGAATTCGTTTTCTTTTATTTTTAATTGATTTCTTTGCAGCTTTAAATTCTCTTTGGTTAATTGAATGGCATCCTGTCCTAAACAATACTCTTTCACTTTTGAAAGATTCATGTAACTAACAGCCATATTTCGACTTAATTTTCCTTCTTTGGACATAGCCGAATCATATTGATGAACTTCACTTTTCTTTACGGCATGAATCTTACCTAAGAAAAATCCAAAATATTTTTTAGCCATTTCATTTTCAATTTCTAATTGATTGATTACTGCATCTTCTACAACATTGATTGTTTTTTCATGTAAAGCTTTTGTGCGTACCAATTCCACATTATTTTTTAAAGATGAACGATCGAGTAGTGCATTAGCTAGATCAAAACCATTGGGTTCGACAAGAATCGCATAACGATGTTTTCCTAAATAGGCTTCAATGGCTTTTTGCCAGTCCGGATTTTTCACTTTTAAAACATATTCAAATGCAAACTTAACATCCGCATGAATTCTTTTCTTTTTCAATTCTCTTTGAATTTCTTGTCGTAAAGAAACTTGATTCTTAATCTGTGAATAATCGAATTGATTTCGATTTAAGCGTTCAATTCGTTGATCTAATTTCGAGATTTCTTGATTTATTTCATATAAAGGTCCATTTAATTGCCCTTTTCTTTCGATTAAAGATTCTTTTGTTTCATTTAAATAGCTTTTTAAAGTATTTACGGCATATTCTTTCTTTCCGCAGGCATTTTTATTTTCTAAATTGTAAAGAAGATTGGCTTGTTCACTATTTGTTTCCACATATTCTTTCAATAAATCATGGTTTAATTTATGGTTTAAAATTTCCTGGAAGCGGTGTAATTCTTCTGTTTGGATTTTGAGCTCTTCGGATTTTTTTTGTAGATCCTCCTTCCTCTTTTTTTCATCTTCTAATGCTTGTGCGCCATTTACGCTTTCAAGTTGAGTTTCAAGTTGAGTTTCCGCTTTATTTAATTCATTCATCTCTTGATCGAGATCACTAATATATTTTGATAGACTCTGTATTTGCGATTCATTGCTTGCAAAACTATTCTGATTATTCTCTATTTGATGTTTTAGATTCAAAATATGTGCATAAACTTCTTTTACTTTATCAGAAACAAGGCTTTTAGAAAGTGCATCCAATTCATTAAAATCGGAAAGAATTTGGTTTAGTAAGTCGAGTTCATTTTTGATATTATCAAAATCCTTATTGATTTGATCAATGTTGTTTTTTGAAGCTTTCAGTTTTTTTAAATCAACCTCTTTTGCTTCCAAAACAAACTTTTTGATAAATTCAGGAATTTTAGATTCCGCTTTATAGGTCATCATATTTTGCAATCTTCGTCTGTAGTCATTTCTGTAGTTATTTCGACTATTTTTTTCCAAACGTAAATTTAACATCGCCATAAATTGATCCAAGCCCTCATTCACTTGAGAATAACAAAGTGGTTGATATGTCTCTGTAAATTTTTCAACACTATATACTTTTTCATTGCCATCTTCAAAATAAGTAAAAGATAGCTCCTCTAATTTCTTATTCTTTAAAATATAGCGCGTTGTTTCTGTTATATTCGTTGAAGGCGTTTCGACAATAACACCTAAAATAAAATTTTGTTGATTCAGTTGGTCTTGAAATTCCAAGGCAATATGCGTATAGACGGTAGGTACATCTTTGACAGATCGCGCATATTTTTGTGTCGATGGATCGGTTAAACAACGGGTATAAGAAACTAAATCCCGTTTGGCATTACCTGCCGATGCATTGAATTTTCGTTCTCCTAAAAAGGCAAACTTAAAAGCATCTAAGATGGTTGATTTTCCACTTTCATTTTCTCCTGTAATAAAAGTTAAATCTTCATCAATTGGAATGGTCTTTTTGATAAATCCGTACCAATTTAATAGAAAGATATTTTTCAATGCAATTTTTTCCATTATTGAACCTCCTTGTCTTCTAGCGAATCGTCACCAAACAAGAAAGCATCTGGGAAATATTCCTTTAAAACAACTTTTAATTGCGGAATATCCATACCAAATTGAAGGGATGGATAAAGATGAATCAAATCCTGCTCTTCAAAAGCCGCTTTTGAAAAGTGAATCAAGCTATATCGTTTCAATAAATTCATCGTCTCTTTGAAATTCCCTTGTTTTAAATCCGCAGAAATTCCATAATATTTCAATCGATTCATCAATTCTTCAAAAGTCGTATAAACAGTTTCTTGATAAGCATTTTTTGAAAGATAGATACTCCATAAAGCCCAAAGGACTGGTACTTGTGATCCATCAAAGCTCAGTAAATTACTTCTTTTTAAGCCATTCTCTTCTTCATCTATTTCATAATTTTTTAACATTGCTACGCCTTGTTCATCAATGACTTCTAAATCGTATCCAATCCAATGAAGATACTCGGCAATATTTTGCCGATTAGATTGTCGTGCAACAAAGGAATAGTATTTTTCATCCTTTGCCTTTACAAGAAATGTACAATCTAATAATTTACGCATACTTTTTTTAAATAAGGATTGTTCCTCATTTGTCATATCTTCTAAAAACATAAAATCACGCATTTTTATCCCTTCCTTTCTTAATTTGCATATTACTAATTTTGATAAAACCAAAATCAACGAGTTCATCAAAAATTTTAATTTCATAATCAAATTCCTTTACACTCGCAAAAGCCATAATGACCGCATACATCAAAGCCTCTTTACAATCATGAACTTCTTCATTTTTTAATTCGAAACATTCTTTATCTTTCATTTTCTGTTCTAAGAATTTCTTAGCCTTTTTAAGCGAATAAGGATTTGAATTGTTTAAAACTTGATTGCTTAATTGTTCTAATTCTTGTTCGGATGGGTTGTTCTCTACAATCACCTGTTCTTTTTCTTCTTTTCTCTCTCTTTTTTTCCTTGCGAAAGATTTGATTCCAATGTACTTTTGTGGATTGATCGTGATACATTCTGCAATTCGTTGAAACATTTCTTCTCGTTTTTCTGGATCCATTGTTTTCGATGCACATAGAACTCGATCAATCACAACTTCCATGTTTATGCCATTTTTCTGAAACATCATCATTTTTGCATGCGCTAAACTGTAGTAATTATTAATTTGTCTTTCAATCTGATCGATATAGATTTGATACTCATTATCGATAAACGCATGAAGTTCATAAATCATATTTTGGATATTTACTTTTGCTTCTGAAATTTCTAATTTTTTTATATCTTTATAATTTTCTGCAATCGAATCAATCCATTCATCCGTATTTAATTTTCGAATATAATTTAGAATTTCGGATAATAGAATTGAAATGGTTCCATTATTTTTAATAAAGAAATATTCACTAAAAAACTTTTCCAAGAATTCATCTTTTAACATGAAACTTCCAAAGCTTTTCATATTCTGCGAGTCCATAACGGTCTTCATAATTTTTGAAGTCTTTTCATTTAAAACATATAGCTCTTCCTTCAAAGCTTCCATATTACTAACCAGTGGTTTTAAGATATTTTCATAGGGTTTTATTGAACGTACAGAACCATCATTCGTAAAAACTTCCTTTAATATTTCATACATCGATAAAATATGATTTGTAAGATTGCCATCCTCACTTTGATTCACTAAACTCATTAAAAAATCAATCACTCTTCGACAATTGGATGTCACATAAGTTTCATATTCTCCATTCTTACCCAGTTCTTTTTTGGACAGCCATCCACAATCACGAAAAATTCGTAAGATTGATGCCCCATCTTTGCTTGCATATATATTTCCATCTTCATCTTTTTCTTCGATGTATTCAAATTTCGTCCGATTTAAATAAATATTTATACAATCCCGTGCATCACTATCAAACAATATCGGATTCGCATTTTCTTTCGATTTGTTAATTAATAAGCAGATACAATCAAAATATAATTTTCTATTTTTACTGACAAAAGGTTTAAAAAAATTCTCATTGTCAATGTATTCAAAGATATGCACACAATCGCCTCCTATTTTTAAGCAAATAAGCCCTTCATTATATCCAAATTATTTCTCTTTTTTTGACATAATAAATGTCAGTTATTGGAATTTTTAATTTTCACAAAAATCCTTTTGTCTTATGAATAGTTCATGGCAAAATCTTTAAACTTCCATTTTTCTTTGTTTCTTTTCCGTCTATTCTTACGAATATGATTGTAATAACGAATGCAGTTTTCATGATTTCGCCTTGCGGATTGTTTATTACAATAATAAGAACTATATTCAAAAGAAATCGCTTCGGGCATATTACAAAATTCTTCAAAATTCATTAAATCTTTACTCTCCATAATCTTGTTCTCCTTTTTTCTTTACATCTATAGTTTATAAAGATTAAAGGATAAAAAATATGGATAGTATCTTTTGTTTAACAGCCCCTTTTCTAAAGGAAAGTTCACTAAAACACATCTTTTTTTAATTTATTCAATAAGATCAAATCCCCTTTTTAGAGTAAAAAAACAAAGAATCACATATCCTTAGCAAATTAAAAATTTTATTTGAAAATTTCTAGCAATTTGATTAGAATATAAGTACAAAGAGCAATACTTAGATAGTTCGGCAATTGGAGCCGTGTGTATTTGAGTATTGCTCTTTTAATCATTTTAAATAATTGGATCCATCGTCATTAAAATCTATGTTGTTTTCATCATCAAAATGTAATGCACAACTCGTAAAAAAAGCCCTAAGCATTGCTTAAGACTTTTAATTTCAGATTATTTGGTTGCCCCACAACTACATTTGTAACCAGTCGTCACAGTTTCATCATAGGCTGGTGTATCTACGACATATTGCGTTGTGTATTGAGCGTCATGATGAATCGTTTCGTAACCAACCAATGATTGAACTAGTTCACTATGCCAACCTGAACCTTCCCCAGCAAGTGCGTGAGCTTTACTATGACTCAAATTTCCAGTAATATCTGCACCACAAACATTACAGATGGTACGTTCTTGTTGTTCATAAATCGGCTTTTGTTCATCATAAGCAGGTTGAACCAAAACTTGTTCGTTATGTCCAACTTCGTTATGATGAACGACTTTTGTCTGAGCTACCCAATTATGCGTATGTGAGTCTTGTTTTGAAGAAGATGAACTGCTTGAACTTCCACTGTTACCCTTGTTGGAACTTGAAGAACTTGTCGTATTGCCTTTATTTGAGCTAGAAGAGCTACTTGTGTTTCCTTTATTCGTGTCAGTTTTTGCAGTCGTATCCTCTTTCTTATCGGTTGAAGTAGAAGTATCCGTTTTAGCTGTTTCATCCGCTTTTTCTTCGTTCTCCTTTTCTTCGTCCGTTTTCTTTTCTTCCTTTGATGGACTAATCGTTTGTGTCGTATCGTCTTTTTTCGTTATGTCCAATGCAATGCCATTGTCCTTTTTAACGACTTCGATTTTCTTGATTTCTCCTTGCTCTGAATCGACAATGATGAAATTATATGTCTTATCTTCATCTTTTAAACCGACTTTCATATTTAAAGAATCATTTTCCTTTACTTCATAATATAAGGTTCGTTTTTCCTTATTTTCGATTACATCACCATCCGTCAAAAGATTATCACCATAATTCTCTTGACTCGAAGTCTTTGTTTCTAATATTGTAATATCCTTTTTTGTTTTGTTTTGAATTTGCAAAGATTTACTATCCGCTGTTTTCTTTCCAACGGTCGTTTTTTTCTTTACAGTTTCAGTCGTTTTGACACTATTCTTACTACAAGCCGTTAATGCACCACTGCTCAAGATCATTGACAAGCTCAATACACCTGCCATTGTAATTTTCTTAATTAATTGTTTGTTCATTTCCCTTACTCTCCCTAAGACTGTTCTTCCTATTCAACTTTTCTTATTTAACTTTTTTAAACAATTGGATCCATCATCATTAAAATCTATATGTTTTTCATCATCAAACCAATACCATTGACGTACGACTTGCATAAACCACTTTGTTTTGGGTAAATAGGCTCTTAATTTTGCGAAAGGAAGAAAGGCTATATCTTCATCTGCTATATAAATGCCTTGTTCTTTTGCATAAATACCTTCTGCATTTAAGAAAGCATCAATAGCTTGATAGCAGTCTTGTTTGGAATAAGCATTTTCTTCTAATTTTTTATCATCAAATTGAATATACATCATCATAAAAGGATTCCTCTTTATTCTCTAGCACCACAACGTAAACAAACTTTACTTAATATTGTTTCTTCATAATGACCTTCTTCATCATGATGAACTGTTTCATATCCTGTAATTTCAGACATCCATTCAGTTCGCCAACCATATTTTCCAGTACCTGCTAAGATTTCAGCTTTATTATGCTCTATAACACAATCCGTAATATCTTCACCACAGTTATTACAAATATCATGTGCAACCATACTATAAATCGGCTCTAATGCATCATACGCTTCTCGATCAACAACATATTCAACCTTTTTATTAAGTATCCAAGCATGTGTTTTCGTTACTACACCATTAGCATCTGCATAATTACAATCACTGCGTTCAGTACCTGTCCAAGTATTTGTCAATAAGGTTCCATCCGCATTAAAACAATATGTTTTTCCATCAATTGTTTGATAGCCAGTTAGTTTCTCTCCTTTGGAATTAAAATAAACTTTCTTTCCATTGATACTCATCCAACCTGTAGCCACTTTATTATCAATATAACTAACATTTTTTTGAATGGAAGAAATACCACCTGTATTCAATGTTTTTCCTTTTTCTACCACTTGAATTTGAATTGCTTCTATTTTTTTGGAATGACCTGTAGTGCCCGCAATTGCTCCGTTACTTGCCCAATCTAACCATCCATAATCCGATACATGAACTCGATAATAGATGTCAAAGTATTGGGCTACTTCACCTTCTAACATAAATCGAAT
>CAVBLW010000062.1:0-9150 GCA_963596085.1 Bacteroidaceae bacterium
AGCATTCATTGGTTTCATAGTTAAAAATTATACCCACACTTGTTGATGATGCCTCGAAAAAATATTAATATATAACGAATCTATAAAAGTAAAAAAAAGACCCATATTATATATGGATCTTCCTTTTGTTTTGTTTTTGTTTTTCAACAATTAATGATTATCTAAATTGTTGAAAAAATCTTCTAAGTGCCAAACCGTTTCACTATTGTTATAGCGAGCAGCCTCATTTGGAAATAAAACCTCACTATAATGACGGCCTTGGCTACTGATTTCACCATTTGGACAGACAGTAATACCACATCTTTCGCCATTAATGCAAATTAAAGCTCCGATGCCACATGGATTTTCTTCAGCACGAGCCAAGATTTCATTAAACTCTTCTTCACTCGTTTCTGAAGTAATCGTATCGCTCGAATGTTCCATACCGAATCCGTCTCTGTCATATCCGCGATCATACGTGATATTGACACGTTCCGTCGCACCACTAGACAATAAATATCTGATGGTGTTGGCACGTCTTTCTTCACTTGAAGAAAGTTCAGCGTTTTCTTCTAATTCATATAGAGCAGCACGAACTCTACCGTTTGTGCCACCCCTTCTTCGAATCAATCTTATTCTTCTTCCTTTCATTTTATTTTCCTCTTTGCTTAATTTTAAGTCTCTCGTTTCTCCTTTCTATTATACCTTTTTCGAGACTGTCAATCAAAAAAGGCCTCAACTAGCTAAAAGCAGTGAGGTCCCTTTTTTGCGACCCCTAAGGGATCTCATCATCTCCCATAAGATGACATCCCCAAAAAGAAAGGGGAATATCACCTCATAGAGAGATGATGGTCCAAAGAAGATATATCACAAGAGATAAAATCTCTTGTAAAATATCTTCTTCAGAACCAGCAAATGAGCTGAAATGCGTTATACCATTAAAGGATATAGCGGCTTCTGATAAATTAAATATACACTAAAATATCAGCGTTTTGAAAGCATATAGCTTTCCGCGATGTCTCTATCACTAGGTTATAGTGGCGAGGACTATAAAAATATAATCGTATATTATCTACGAAAATACAATGACAATGCTATATGAAACAACAACTAAACAGGACTTCTATACTGTAACTTTCGGGTGCTGACTTTTTTGAAAGTGTCAAAAGTGCCTATAAAATCTGCTCAATTTCAATTCTATAAGGTGAAAACTTTATCTGACTGAATACGCCTTATTTAAAGCACATTCTGATATTTAAGTACTTCTAGCACCCGATTTTTACAGTATAGAAGTATTAATGAAGAAGGTCTTTTATATAATGATGCGGATATGAAAAAAATTGCAGAATTATTTAAAAGAGAAAAAATAGATGGGCTGTTTTTGCCACATTGCAATTTTGGTACGGAGTATGAATGTGCAAGATTGGCAAAGGAATTGAATGTACCTGTATTGTTATGGGGCCTTTGGATGAATGTCCAGAAAAGGATGGAACAAGGCTTCGTGATACACAATGTGGATTATTTGCTACGGGTAAGGTTTTAAGACGATTTAAAATTCCATTTACTTATATGACAAATTGTCGACTCAATGATCCTGTATTTGAAAGAGGATTAAAGGATTTTTTAGCGGTTTGTAATGTAGTTAAGATATTTAAGAATATCAGAATTCTTCAGATATCAACTAGACCCTTTGATTTTTGGACAACAATGTGTAATGAAGGAGAACTTCTTGAAAAATTTAATATTCAATTGTCACCCATTCCTATGCCAGAACTTACCGATGAAGTAAAACGCGTTAAGAAGGAATCTTTGCGGGTGCAAAAAGTCGTTAAGTACTGTCGTGACAATATGGAAATTTGTATCAATGATGATGAACTTGAAAATGTAGCTGCACTTAAGATCGCTATGAAAAATTTACTTGTTAAATATGGTTGTAAGGCGATTGCCATTCAGTGTTGGAATCAGCTACAAAATGAATTAGGTATCATGCCATGTGCTGCAAATGCGCTTTTAAATGATGAAGGCATTCCAGTAGTTTGTGAGACCGATATACATGGAGCTATTACTTCATTGATGGTGGAAGCTGCTGGTATGGGTGAAACTCGAAGTTTCTTTGCGGATTGGACGATTCGCCATCCGGAAATTGAGAATGGTGAGCTTCTTCAACATTGTGGACCATGGCCCATTTCAATCGCAAAAGAAAAGGCGAAACTTACGTATCCATTAGCTTTTGATTATCCTGGAAGCATAACTGCAGAAGCAAAACATGGAAAGGTTTCTCTTGTACGCTTTGATGGAGACAATGGACAATACTCTCTTTTATTAGGTCATGCGAAAGGAATTGATGGGCCAAAAGGGAAGGGAACCTATCTTTGGGTTGAAGTAGATAATATTAAACGTTTGGAAGCGAAGATTGTAGAAGGGCCATATATTCATCATTGTGTAGGAATACATAAAGATGTAGTGCCTGTATTGTATGAGGCTTGTAAATATATTGATGTAAAACCGGATCTTTATGATCCAATTGAAGAAGAAGTTAAAGTTTATCTCAGAGGTGAATAAAAGAAAGGATATTTTTAATATGGATGCAAAGAAATTAGGTAGATTAGCATATGATTTAAGAAAAGATACAGTCGATATGATTGTTTCAGGAAATGCAGGACATATTGGTGGTGATATGAGTGTCATGGAAATATTGGTCACTCTTTATTTTGACCAGATGAATATTTCTGTTGAAAATGTGAATGATCCAGACCGGGATTATTTTGTAATGAGTAAAGGACACTCAGTTGAGGCCTATTATGCGGTTCTTTCAAAAAAAGGTTTTTTGGATATAGAAGAGGTTATTGAGCAATTTAGTCAATTTAAATCAAAATATATTGGACATCCAAATAATAAGTTACCAGGAATTGAAATGAATTCTGGTTCGTTAGGACATGGACTCCCGGTATGTATAGGAATGGCAATTGCTGCAAAGATGGATGGCAAAAACAATCGCGTATATACAGTTATGGGAGATGGAGAATTGGCAGAAGGTTCAGTATGGGAAGCTGTTATGGCAGCTCATCAATATAGGTTGGATAATTTGTGTGCAGTCATTGACCGGAATCGACTTCAAATTTCAGGAAATACAGAAGATGTGATAGGACAAGATGATTTACATGAAAGATTCAAGAGTTTTGGATGGCATGTAATCGACGTAAAAGATGGAAATGATGTACAACAGTTACATGATGCATTTGAAGAAGCAAAAAAGACAAAGAACCAGCCGACAGTGTTGATTGCAAATACAATCAAAGGAAAAGGTTCGGAAGTGATGGAAAACAAGGTTTCATGGCATCATCATGTTCCGACGAAAGAAGAATATGATCAGATTATTAAAGATTTTACTGTAAGAAAGGAGCAGTTATAACATGAATAAAATTCCAAATCGTAAGGCGATATGTGATGTGCTAATGAAAGAAGCAGAAAAGGACAAAAACATTACAGTTTTATGTAGTGATTCACGTGGATCTGCTTCCTTAACGCCTTTTGCAGATAAATTTCCAAAACAGTTTGTTGAAATGGGAATTGCAGAACAAGATCTTGTAAGTACAGCTGCAGGTTTGGCACATTGTGGAAAAAAGGTATTTGCAGCATCACCTGCGTGTTTTCTTACAACACGCAGTTATGAACAATGTAAGGTTGATGTTGCATATTCGGATTCAAATGTAAAGTTAATTGGAATCAGTGGTGGAATCAGTTATGGGGCACTTGGTATGAGTCATCACTCAGCGCAAGATATTGCAGCTATGTCAGCAATTCCAAATATGAGAGTGTATCTACCAAGTGATTGTTTTCAAACAACGAAATTAATTATGGAATTATTAAAGGATGATAAACCAGCATATATCCGTGTTGGAAGAAATCCGGTAGAGAGTATATATGATGAACAAAATTGTCCATTTACAATGGATAAGGCAACGGTACTTTATGAAGGAAATGATGCAACAATCATAGCTTGCGGAGAAATGGTACGACCTGCTTATGAGGCTGCAAAGATTTTAAAGAAAAAAGATATATATGTTACTGTAATTGATATGTATTGTGTAAAACCAATTGATAAAGAAGCAGTTATAAAGGCAGCTATGAATTCAAATTTGATTATAACAGCAGAAGAACATGCACCCTATGGTGGATTGGGATCTATGGTTAGTCAGATTTGTGCGGCAGAATGTCCGAGAAAAGTTATAAATATTACACTTCCGGATGAACCGGTGATCACAGGAAATTCACAAGAAGTTTTTGATTATTATGGAATGAATACCCAAGGAATTGCGAATACTGTAATTTCAGCACTCAATTCATTGTGATGAACAGGAAAGAAAGATTATGGATAAAAAATATGTACTTGCGATAGATCAGAGTACACAAGGGACAAAAGCCATTATTTTTGATACAAAAGCAAATCTTATATGTCGTTATGATCGCTCTCATCGTCAAATTGTGAATGAAAAAGGTTGGGTATCCCATGATCTGAATGAGATCTATGAAAATACAATACATGCTATAAAATGTGTAGTAGAAAAATCTGGGATACAAAAGGAAGAGATTGCTTGCATTGGAATCAGCAATCAGAGAGAAACATCGGCAGTATGGAAGAAAAGTACAGGGGAACCCTTATCTTTAGCTATTGTATGGCAATGTGCAAGAGCTTCAGAAATCTGTAATCGAATTAAAACAAATAAGAATAAAAGGAAGATAATTGATTCGATTCAAAAAAATACTGGACTTCCACTTTCGCCCTATTTCCCAGCTGCAAAGTTTGCATGGTTTTTAGAAAATGTAGAGTCTGTTAGAGAAGCTGAAAAAAGAAATGATTTATGTTTTGGGACAATCGATACATGGTTGTTATATAAACTAACAAATAGAAAAATATATGCAACAGACTATTCCAATGCATCACGTACACAGTTATTTAATATACAACAATTGAAATGGGATGAGCAGATCTGTTCTTTATTTGGGATTCAGGCGAGCATGCTTCCGCTTGTAAAAGATTCAGCTTCTACCTATGGAGAGACTGATTTAAATGGCTATTTTGACTCTATGATTCCTATTTGTGGAGTAATTGGGGATTCACAAGGTGCACTTTTTGGACAAGGGTGTGTAAAAAAAGGGATGGTAAAGGCAACCTATGGTACAGGATCATCGGTTATGATGAATGTGGGCAAAATGCCAGTCTATTCAAATAAGGGTCTTGTTACATCTATCGCATGGGGAATTCATGGAAAAATTAATTATGTTCTCGAAGGAAATATTAATTATTCTGGTGCTGTTATTACTTGGATGAAAGAGGATATGGAACTTATAAAATGCCCAGAACAAACACAAGAGTTGGCATTTCAGGCAAATGAAAGGTATACGACCTATTTGATTCCGGCATTTACTGGGCTTGGAGCCCCCTATTGGAAACCGGAGGCCAAAGCTTTGATTTATGGTATGAGTAGAACAACTGGAAAAAATGAAATTGTAAAAGCGGCACTTGAATCCATTGCGTATCAGATTACCGATATCATAGAAATGATGAAATCAGAAGATGAAATTGTTGTAAAAGATCTTTGTGTTGATGGAGGTCCTACAGCGAATCAATATCTTATGAAATTTCAAAGTGATATGTTGGAAACAACGGTAAGGCTACCAAGATGTGAGGAATCTTCTGCATTAGGCGCTGCTTTATTTGCTGGTTTGCATTATGGCATATATACCATCGATGATGTAATTTCAAATGCAAATCGAACAAAATATACGCCATCTATGTCAGAAATTGAAAGAAGAAAAAGATATAATGGATGGAAAAAGATAGTAAATGCGTATTGCTTAGAGCTATAGATCCGATTTTATGAATAAAGCGAGAGAGTATTAATCAAAAATGATTGAAATTTTCAATGAAATGAATTAAAACATAAAAAGGTGATATTCCAATGTGGAATCGCCTTTTTTATTGAATCTAAAAATATGTAGAAATATGCTATTTGGGTTTATCGACTATAATATTTGATTATAATAGGTTTAAAGGACAGAAAGTTAGAGGGATTGGGATGCTTGTTATTGTACTTACGCTTGGTTTGTATATTTTGATACAAATCTATGTTGCTAAAAAGGATATGTATAAAGAAGAAGGAGATAACAGAAAATTATTATTCATTTGTTTTTTAATTGCCCTCTTATTAAATGGTGCTTATGGTAAGCAAGAAGAAACAACCGAATCTCAATCATTTAATCATTCTACTAACCATTCCACCCACTCAGTAAATAATAATACAAATCATAATTATACATATCATTCATCAAATTCTAATTCTAATAACTCGTATGATTCAGGTTATGATGATTATTATGAGAATGGTGATTATGACCAAGATCGTTATGATCAAGATAGTTCCTATGCAGATGGTGTTGATGATGCAATGGAAGATGAGGAATAAGATTGATATAAGAACATTTGATTCAAGCTTGAAAATGTTCTTTTTATTTTGGTGATTTTATTTGTATAAGAGTTTGATTTTTTAAAAAATCCAACAAAGAAGGACTATGAACGTTGTGAAAAATACAAAAGAAGCATTCTATTTTTGGTAACTCATCACTCGTAGAACTTTTGATTGAGTGGTTTGAATCTCTTTTAAAGTATACAATTTTTTCATAATTAATACGTAGATGGAGAAGTGGATTTACATTCTTTCTAATATAGTTTGTGGTATTTTCAAGAATGTAAAATAATAAAATCCGATTATAGATGATGCTTATTAAATAGAATGATTGAATTGATGCTTAACTCTGTTGATATATGTTTTCCAAAAATCTTTTGAAATCGTAGAGTGATATAATATGATATATGAAATGAATAAAACAAAACGATATTGAGGTAAAAGGTATGGATACAATAATTAAAGAAATACGTTCTTATACCAAACTAAGTCAACAAGAATTTGCAAAGAAACTTGGTATTTCTTTTGAAACATTGACTCGTTGGGAGAACGTAAAAGGTGAACTAAGTTCATTTGAACAGAAACAATTGTATGATTTTTGTAGGAATTTGAAAGTTCCTGTACATGATTTGATTTTGCATAGAATTAATGATGAAGTAGATCGACTTTTCATACCAAAAAATCGTATTGTTTTATATCATGGATCGAAGTCAGGAATACAGGGAAAAATTGCTTTATTAAGCCGTGAAAAATGTGACTTTGGGAAAGGTTTTTACATGGGGACAGATCCTATTCAACCATTGACGCTGATATGTGATTATGAAGATGCAAAATTTTATCTAATGTCTGTGTCAATGGAAGGTTTATGTTCGTTAGATATTCCCGTGAGCCTAGAATGGGCTATGATTGTTGCTTTTAATCGAGGGAAAATGGATTCTATAAAAGGTTCAGTTTTTTATGAAAAATATCGTAAGTTATCCAAAAATAAAGATTTCATTATTGGTAGTATCGCAAATGATCGAATGTTTTATGTTTTAGATAATTTCTTTCAAGGGAATATTACGGATTTAGCTCTGATGAAAAGTTTGTCGGCATTACAACTGGGAAAACAATATGTGGCTGTATCTCAACTTGGATGTGAAGCCATACGAATTGAAAAGGAAATTTCTCTTTCAAAGTTCGAAAGAAAATTTTTACAGGATGTTAGTGAAGCAAATCGAATGCAAGGGATTTCGATTGCAAATGATATTTGTAAAAATTATCGCAGAGAAGGTTTGTTTTTTGATGAAATTCTCAAACAAGAAATGGAGGGATGATCAATGGATTGTATAGCACTTAAATTGTGTGATATTCAAGGAAGATTATTCGAATTGTCTGTTAAAGAAGGCTATGATAGTGAATCCTTTGTTTCTTTTTTTATGAATTCGAATGTGGCTAGAGATTTGGATTCGGTATATAACCGTATGCAATGGGCAGGTGAAGAATATCTTTTGGAAGAATTAATTGCAATGAGTGAAGGGAGAATACAAAAATCTTTAGAACCTCTTTCGATTGAAGTGATGTATTGGATTGGATATATTTACCGGTATTGGCACTATTACAAAAATGAGTCTAGTCGTAATATTTATCAAGTGGCAGATTTTAAAAGGATGAAAAGAAACTATTTGATTTTCCATACGATGGATCCAGAACTTGCGATTGATGATTTAATTGAAATTAACCTACAAAAAAAGAATAAAAAAGATGAAATGCTGGATATTTAGAGGCTCTTTAATCCAGCATTTTTGAATTATACGATTGTAGCTCCAAAAGGCATTAGAGATAATTTTGCTAATTTAAAGAATTGTTTTCCAAATGGGATACCTATAATGGTAATACACCAAAGTAAACCAATGGCAATATTTGCTAGAGCCATTTCCCATCCAAAGAAAATCAGCCAAAGGATATTAACCAAAAAAGAAAAGGTACCATTACCATAGACTACTTCTTTACCAAAAGGCCATAAAGATAAGGATGCAAATTTAAAACATTGTAGACCAAAAGGAATCCCAATAATTGTTATGCAACAAAAAATGCCGGCAACCATCCATACAATCCAATTTAAAAAACCGCCAAAAATAAACCAAAGAATATTTCCAAATGTGTTCATTTCATTCTCACTTTCTAATTGGCATAATCATACCATATTAGAATTGAGAAGGATGATATTGTCCATGATTTTTGCGAAAAGGTTCATACTGAATCGTAAACATTGGATAATGATATAAACAAGACAGACACATTACACATTGATCTTTGTTCTAAATGTTTTGTTTTTTGTATTTGTTTATAAGCAATTGACAGAATTTATGATTTTACGAATGATTAAATAGAAAATATTCATTCGTAAGATTCCATATGAATTATTAGCAGATCATTACAGCAATACATTATTTCTCGTTTGGTAATATACATTAAGAAATCCAGAATGTAAAAAAGAGCAAGCCCATCAATATCTATTATTTTTAATCAGGATGGAAAATTAAAAAAGCTATTTTTGAAGTCCATGTTGATCCAAACTTTAAAGTCTTTTATGAAGAAAAATAAAATAAGATACATCTTATGAAACTTTAAAATCAGAATGAATCGTTCTGATCTTTTTTTGTGCAAATTAAGCATAAAAAGAATAGTAAGGGGATAAAAATGTAGTTTAAAGTGCAATAAA
>CAVBLW010000063.1:0-9070 GCA_963596085.1 Bacteroidaceae bacterium
CTGATAAATATGCTTTTACTTGTTCTTCCGATATTTCTAAAACAAGGGCAATTTGTTCAGCTGACATTGTTTTAGGTGGCTCTGATTCATCGGAATATTCATCTACTATTTGAGCCATCTATTTTTCCTAATTCTACAAACACGATTAAAGTAGTTCTGCCATATAGAGAGGAAGATGAAAAATTCCATCTTTTTCCATAACATCTTTTGTATAAAGAATATATGAATTTCCAATAACAGAAGAAAAATGACTTCTAAATTTATCAAGAGATGAATGAGAACGATAATTTCCAGATTTAACTTCGATAGGACATATTTTCTTCTTTTCTGTTATCAAAAAATCAATTTCCATTTGGTTTTTTCGATTTATATTATCTGAGCGAGAGAAAAAATATAATCGTTCTCTTTTGTGACGAAGCATTTGCGATACAACATTCTCCATTAACATACCTTCATTGATATTGACTTTATCGAAGAGAATAGCTCGATATAAATCATTATCAGTAAACTTTTGGTCTTTGAAAGTATGGGTAACTAGAAGTCCTGTATCTGCCATATAACATTTTTGTGTTGTGTGATCTGAACTTAATGCAAGCCCCACATGCGGATCGGTAGAATTAAAACAGGTGTTTACAATCATTGCTTCATTAAGCCATACAAAAGAATCTTCATATGTCCTAAATCTAGCTTCTTTTCCTAAAGAAGATAACTTATATTTCTTTTCTTTTTTTGAAAGTTGTCCAGGGATATTGTCAAATACCGCAAATACTTTGTCTTCATATCCTTCCGCAAATTTGGCAACATCATCTCGATAAAGTTTTAAAATTCTACGTTTTGCAATATCGGATGCTTCAAAATCTTTTTCTTTTTTATAAGCAATAACAGATTGTGGCATTCCACCTACAAGAATATATTGGCGAAAATCATTCATGATTTTACGATGTAATGGAGCGCCTAAAGGTGTTTTCGTTTCAAAGCAATGTCGTATCAAAGGATAAGTAGCCTCATCGCCCATAGCCCAAAGAAATTCTTCAAAGTCTAGAGGAAACATTTCAATATGGTCTTCTTCAGATGGAATGATAATATCTTGTACATTCTTTTTTAAACGTATAAGAGACCCAGTTTCAAGATAATCAAATCTTCCATCTGCAACAAGATATTTTATAAGTTGTCTAGCTCTTGGATATTGTTGCACCTCATCAAAGATGATTAAGGATTCTCTTTTATATAATATAGTGGAGTAGAATGCTGATAATTTTGCGAAAAACAAATCGAAATCGGAAGTGTCATTGATAAAAAGATCAAGGATATCCTTAGGAGCCTTCCCAAAGTCAATTAGAATGTAGCTTTTATATTCAGCTTTAGCAAATTCTTCAACTATATAACTTTTGCCAACACGTCGTGCACCATCAATCATTAAGGCAGTAGTACCGTGACTTTCGTTTTTCCAAGAAATCAGCTTATTGTATATTTTTCTTTTCAGCATGTAATCATCACTCCTTATGAAGATAATATACCCTTAAATATACTCCAATTATAATTAGAGATTCACGAAAAAGCAACCTCAGAAAGGCTTATATTGCACGAAAAAGCAACCTCAGAATGGCCAAATTTGCACGAAAAAGCAACCTCAGAAGGTCTTATATTGCACGAAAAAGCAACTATCAACAAAATCGTAGTATAAAAAAGTCCAAAGCTTTACACTTTAGACTTAAAATTTATTTATTCTTTTCATGTTCTTGAATGGTTTTTGTAATGACATCTACGATGGTTTCTACGCCTAATTCATTGGGATGCATACCATCTTCATCATAATAATCTTTTTTTGCTTCATAGAAGGCTTTTCCAATATTTGCAACTAAACAATTATTTTCTTTGGCAACTTCTAAGCATGCTTCTTGCATCCGTTCATGCATTTCTTCATAGCTAAAGTCTTCTTTTTCCATGGCTGCACTTCCCTTTTTATAAGCCCATGTAACATAAATAATAGGTGTAGCTCCATGCTCACGAATTAAATTGGAAAGAGCTTTCACACTTTCAAAATATCGTTCTCTATTTAGAATTGGTCCTTTACTCATTTCTTGTAAAACGACATAATCCCAAGATTCATTTTTTAAGACTTCTTGAGTTCTTGCTCCCATTTTGGTATCTGGATTCATTTGTTCGGCTAAACGAGCTCCACTTCGTGTATGAGCTTCTACTTCCGCATGTAAGGATTTTGATAAAATCTTGGTTAATTTATAAGCTGCTGTAAAACTATTTCCAAGCATAAGAATTCGCATAAAGTCACTTCCTATCTATGTCTTTAGTATGCCATAAACTTTCACTATTTGCATTAAAAAAAGTGATGAAACCATCACTTAATCTTGTTTTCTAAATTCAATTCCATCTTGACTCATACGGTCAACAATCGCAAGACTTTGTAAATTATAACCCGCTTTACGTAAGGCATCTCCACCGCCTTGGAAACCTTTTTCAATACAAATTCCAATACCTTCAACATGTGCATTGGCTTGTTGACAAACATCCATTAAACCTTGTAGAGCTTTTCCATTTGCTAAAAAGTCATCAATAATTAATACATGATCTTCTTCCGATAAGAACTTTTTAGAAACGGTAATTGTATAATCTTTTCCATAAGTAAAGGAATGAACACTTGACGTATAGACATCACCATCAATATTTAAAGATTTTGCCTTTTTCGCAAAAACAACTGGCACATTAAAGTGACGTGCTGCCATACAAGAAATCGCAATTCCACTGGCTTCAATCGTTACAATTTTATTAATCTTTTTATCTTTGAATAAACGATGAAATTCGGCTCCAATTTCATCCAATAAAGCAACATCCAATTGATGATTCAAAAAAAGATCTACTTTTAAAACATTCCCTGGACGTGCTTGTCCATCTTTTAAAATCCGTTCTTCCAATACTTTCATATTTGATTCCTCTCCATTCTATCGTACCCATATATATGGATAGATTATATCAAAGGATTGAATGTAATGCATTGAAAACTGAATCGATTTTCTTTCTTTTTTCTTTCATATAAACAAAGCCATAAGAAATCTTTCGACTTTCCTTTAAACGATAAGCTTGGCTTGTACATACATAGGATTCTGGTAATATACCAATACCATAATTCGATAAAGCCATCGTTTCAACAACTTGCGCATTATCAACGATCATATCTAAGTTTGTTTTTTCATGTTCATCTAACTTTCTTTGTACAAAATCTTCATAGGTATAGGGAATATTGCGATGATGTAAATGAATCAATGAATGACTTTCAATTTCTTCCCAAGAAACTTCATGGTCTACACCGACCACCATTGTATAAATATTTTTAATCTTTTTAAATTGAAATTGAGAATACCCATGAATCATATCTTTACTCATAAAGGCACCATCTAAAAAACCAGTACTTAAATACTCAACCAATCGATCATAGGTATCAACTTTTACTTTGGGAACAATTCTTTGATTTTCCATTTGTAAAGCCTTAAAGAAAGTTCTTTGATTCTGTACTTCATTTTCACTGGTAAAACCGATACGAATAATATCACGAAAAGCTTCTTCATTTTGTAGATGATTCTTACTTAAAACCATGCGATCCATAATGTCTAATGCATCCGTATAAAAACGTTGTCCCTGTTCAGTTAATTGGACCATTTTTCGATTACGATGGAAAAGACGACAATTAAGCTCTTCTTCTAAACTCTGAATATGATGGGTAACTGTTGGTACGGTAATAAAAAGCTCTTGGCTTGCTTTAGTAAAACTTAATTTATCGGCTACACATAAAAAACATTTTAATTGTTGAGTATTCATAGAACCTCCTTATTAGATTTTATCTAATAGTATTAAGAATATTCTTATTATACATGAAATAAATAATGCTACACTATTTTCTACTAGGAGGCTTTTTATGCAAACAAATCAACAATTAGAAACAACCCCTATTTTAAAATTACTTCGCATTTTTGCGATGCCAAGTGTTATATCGATGGTCTTAAATGCCATTTATAATATGGTCGATCAAATCTTTATTGGTCAAGGTGTCGGTTACTTAGGAAATGGTGCAACCAATGTTATTTTTCCTTTAACTGTTTTTGCGATTGCTTTTTCCTATATGGCTGGTGATGGTGCCAGTAGTTATATGAATTTAAAAATGGGTGAAAAGAAGTACAACGATGCAAAAAAAGGCATGGCTGCTGGTCTTTTATTAAGTCTATGCATTGGCTTTATACTTTTGATTCTTTATAACCTTTTCTTAACACCTCTCTGTTATTTTTTTGGTGCAACTCAAGCCATCTTACCTTATGCACTGGATTATGGACGTATTATTAGTTTAGGCATGGTCTTTTATGTCTTTTCAAATGCAAGTATGTCCATTATTCGTGCGGATGGTTCTCCATCGGTTGCGATGGGTGGTATGATTGCTGGATGTATAGTAAATATGATTGGTGATCCTTTAACCATTTTTGTCTTTCATATGGGTGTTAAAGGAGCTGCTTTGGCAACCATTACAGGTCAATTGGTCACTTGTCTTATTAATCTTTGGTATTTATCAAAGCATGCCAAAAGCATCCAATTACATAAAGAGGATTTCCATCATTGTTCTGCTTACTTTCCTTCGATTTTAAAAATGGGGTTATCTAGTTTTGTGACGCAAATTACCATTGTCATCGTTTTATTTGTACAAAATAATGTCTTAGTCAAATATGGTGCACTTTCACGTTATGGTGCTGAAATCCCAATGACAGCTTTAGGCGTAACGATGAAAGTCTTTACGATTCTTCAAAGTGCCATTATTGGTCTAACTACAGGTAGTCAACCTATTTTCTCCTATAACTATGGAGCAAAAAATTATCAAAGAGTAAAAACTTGTTTAAAATATACTTTATGTATTGCGATTGGCTTATTTGCCCTAGCTACTTTAATTTTCCAAATCACACCAATGAGCATTGTTTCTTGGTTTGGATCAAAGGATGCACTTTACAATGAATTTTCTGTAATGACTTTAAAAATTTATTTATCTTGTTTGGTTTTCGATGCCTTCCAAATGGTTGGTAGTTCCTATCTTCAATCCATTGGCAAAGCCGAAATTGGATCCATTTTGATTCTATTCCGTCAAATCATCATTCAAATTCCAAGCATGTTGTTATTAGCCATGTATGGTGGTGTAGAAGCAACCTTATTCGCTGGTCCAATTTCAAGCGTATCGGTTGGTTTATTATCCGCTTTTTTCTTAATTAAACAAATCAAAAAAATGAAAGTACAAGAATATTCACAAAAACCTATTCAAGCTTAAGAATCTACGATACACTAGGGTCAATATGGAAACACAATTGGCCCTAGAACTCTTAGAAATCATCCAAGAACACTATCTCTATTCCCCTTATGAAGATCCTCGTTTATTGCACCATCTTCAGCTTTTAGCTGAGCGCTATTTTCAACATCAACAATTATCCAAGGATTATTCCAATCTTTATCAAAACAATAAAGAAGACATTGATCAAAATAAAAAAACCATTGATGAGATCAATGATTTTCTAATCTTAAACTATTCTTATAAACTTACGAACTATGAAAGCATCTGTCTAATTTTATATTTTTGCCAGTTAACAAACAAAACTAATTAAAAAGATGCTTGTATACCCTGATCAATAAAAATCTTACGATAGTCTTCTAAATCTTCTCGATGCAAGGCATTGATATTTTTATAAGCATACTCTTTCTTTAAAAGTTCATATTTATTTTCCCCAAATTGATGAAAAGGGAGCAATTGACATTGTTGAACATGCAAGTCATTAAAAAGCTTTGAAAATTCAAGTGCATCGCTTAAATCTGCATTAAAACCAGGAATAACAGGTATTCGAACCATCAATTCTTTATCTAAGCTTGCCGCATAAGCTAAATTTTTAAGAATTTTCTTATGGGAAAGTCCCGTTGCTTCTTGATGTTTTTGATCATTCCAATGTTTACAATCGAAGAAGATATAATCAACATATTCAATCACTTTTTTAAAGTCTTCAAAAGAAGAAAAACCTGTTGTTTCAATACAAGTATGTAAATGCTTTTTTTTCGCTTCTTTTAAAAGTTCGGCTGCAAAATCGGCTTGTAGTAAAACTTCCCCACCACTTAAAGTAAGGCCTCCACCACTTTCTTCATAAAAGACTTCATCTTGTAAAACAACTTTTAAGATTTCCTCAATGTTTTTTTCTTTTCCTTGCATTTCTAAGGCTGAATTGGGACATTCATGAATACAACGTAGACATTGTTTGCATAAACTTGGATTAATTTTGATTTGATCTTTTTCAAAGCGAATGGCTTCTTGTAAACAAACACTTTGACAATGATGACAATGACTGCATTTTTTTTCATCATGAAAGATTTGTGGAATCACAAGCTGACTTTCAGGATTAGCACACCATTGACAATGCAAAGGACAGCCTTTTAAAAAAACAACCGTTCGGATGCCAGGTCCATCATTCACACTAAATTTTTGAATATTAAATACAATACCACTCTTGTTCATAACAACATCTTATCATAATTTACGAATGAAAGCATTTCTTTTTTCAAAAGAAAATTTTCGTTGACAAAGAAAAGAAAACTGATTAGATTTAAATTAAAGAAAAGAGGATCCTCTATGCAAAATAATGAACACTTTGGTGTTCTAACACCAAGAATGAAAAAATTTCGTGAAGAAATGTTAGATGAAAAACCTTATATTGATGCCCAACGTGCCCTTCTTGCAACTGAAGCCTATAAAGAGCACCAAAATTTACCTCGTGATTTAGTTCGTGCCTATATGCTACAAAATATTCTTGAAAAGATGTCAATCTATATTGAAGACGATACCCTTTTAGTTGGGAACCAAGCTCAAAAGAATCGCAATGCACCGGTATTTCCAGAATATACTTTGGACTTTATTTTAGATGAATTGGATTTATTTGAAAAAAGAGATGGCGATGTCTTTTATATTACCGAACAAACCAAGGATGAAATTCGCAGTATTGCCGATTTTTGGCATAATAATAACCTTCGTGCAAGAGGCCTTGCCTATTTACCGGATGAAGTTTCTGTTTTTATGGAAACCGGTGTTTTTGGCATGGAAGGAAAACTCAATGCAGGGGATGCACATTTAGCCGTTAATTATGAAAAAATATTAAAAGAAGGTTTAAAAGGATATGAAGAAAAAGCCTTCGCTTATCAAGCAAAGCTTGATTTCACGAAACCAGAAGATTTAGATAAAAATATTTTTTATCAATCCGTTTTAATTGTCATTGATGCCGTTAAGAACTTTGCGAACCGTTATAGCCAACTTGCATCCAAAAAAGCTTTAGAAGAAACAAACCCAGAAAGAAAAGAAGAACTTTTAGAAATCGCAAGAATTTGTCAAAAAGTCCCTTATGAACCAGCCCAATCTTTTAAAGAAGCTTTACAATCGGTTTGGTTCATTCAATTGATTCTACAAATTGAATCCAATGGGCATTCTTTAAGTTATGGTCGCTTTGATCAATACATCTATCCTTATTATCAAAAAGATATTGAAGAAGGCTTGCTGACAAAAGAGGAAGTATTAGAATATTTATCTTGTTTATGGATTAAAACGTTAAGTATTAATAAAGTTCGTTCCCAATCCCATACACTAAGTTCAGCAGGTTCCCCTATGTATCAAAATGTAACCATTGGGGGTCAAACCAGCGATGAAAAAGATGCGGTTAATGAATTAAGCTTTTTAGTCTTACAATCGGTTGCTCAAACACGATTAACACAACCAAACCTAACGGTTCGTTATCATAAGAATTTAAATCCAGCCTTCTTTGATGAATGTATTGAAGTTATGAAATTAGGTTTTGGTATGCCAGCTTTAAACAATGATGAAATTATCATTCCATCCTTTATGAATTGGGGTGTAAAGAAGGAAGATGCCTATAATTATAGTGCCATCGGTTGTGTAGAAACAGCCGTTCCAGGAAAATGGGGCTATCGCTGTACCGGTATGTCTTATGTTAACTTCCCTCGCTTATTGTTGTGCGTCATGAATAATGGTGTAGATTTAACCACTGGCAAACGTTTTGTGAAGGGCTATGGATATTTCAAAGACATGCATTCATATGAAGAATTAATGGAAGCTTGGGAAAAGTCCTTGCGTGAATTTACACGTTATAGTGTCATTGTTGAAAATGCCATTGATAAAGCCAGTGAACGTGATGTTCCAGATATTTTATGTTCTACTTTAACGGATGATTGTCTAGCTCGAGGAAAAACCATTAAAGAAGGCGGAGCCGTCTATGATTTTATTTCAGGCTTACAAGTTGGAATTGCCGATATGGCCAATTCTTTATCTTCGATTAAAAAATTGGTTTATGATGAAAAGAAAATTACCCAAGAAGAATTATGGAGTGCCCTTTTAGATAATTTTGAAAGTGAAGAAAGTCGCCGCATTCAAAAATTATTAATTGAAGATGCGCCAAAATATGGAAATGACATTGATGAAGTGGATCAATTAATTGTAGATGCTTATCAACCTTATTTAGATGAAATCGCAAAATATCCAAATACACGACATAATCGTGGACCAATTGGTGGTATTCGTTATGGTGGAACTTCTTCTATCAGTGCCAATGTTGGACAAGGGTTAGGAACGATGGCTACTCCAGATGGTCGAAAAGCCTATGAGCCTTTAGCCGAAGGTTCATCACCAAGTCATAATACCGATAAAAATGGACCAACTGCTATCTTTAAATCGGTAACCAAACTACCAACGGAAAAATTAACGGGTGGCTCTCTTTTAAACCAAAAGATGACACCTCAAATGTTAAGTACGGAAGAAAATAAACAAAAATTGGAAATGTTATTAAGAGCTTTCTTTAATCGTTTACATGGTTATCATGTCCAATACAATATTGTTTCGAAAGAAACTTTATTGGACGCTCAAAAACACCCAGAAAAACATAAAGATTTAATTGTTCGTGTCGCAGGTTATAGTGCTTTCTTTAATGTCTTATCAAAGAAAACACAAGACGATATTATTGGTCGAACGGAACAAAGTTTATAA
>CAVBLW010000064.1:0-8858 GCA_963596085.1 Bacteroidaceae bacterium
GAAAGAAAACTTGTCAAGGATTGATTCGGCGTTAATCCTTCATAAGAACCATAAAAAATATGACAAGCGCGATTTGAACGAGGTTAGCGCCTTGTTGCGTTAATCCTTCATAAGAACCATAAAAAATATATCGGAAGCCTACTTCATATTTTGGCTTCCAACGCGTTAATCCTTCATAAGAACCATAAAAAATAGTGTAAATATAAGGTTTTTTTCTATTTAAAAGTAAATATTTTACATCTATTCCTTGAAATTATAACAAATTTTTCGACCATCTGTAAAAAAGAGTTTATATTTCTTGCGGAAATTGGACTTTAATTTTGAGGTGGTCGAAGAATTTTAATCAATTAAGATATTTAAACGATCATTAATATCATTAATTGATTTTTTGTAAATTTGCTTGTCATTGTATGAAATGAAAAATATTACGGAATCGTCCTGTGAAACTACAGTTTTAATTTCTTTCTGTAAATCATTAAATTTTTTAGGAGTCAATGTGCCTTCAAATACTGATTTTTGAATGTGGAATAAATATTTACGTAAAATTTTCATAACTTTACTGCAGATTTTTTCATTAACATCATAAGTACAAATTATATACATGTCTAAAACCTACCATTTCATTATAAAAGGATGGATTTTCTTTTCATTTCCTTTTATGTATTCTGAATATTTATGAACTTCTTTTGATAAAATAGAGCGATAACTATATCTTTTAGATTTATATTCTATGGTTGATTGCATTAATGAATCAAATTCTTTGACAAAAATTTTTACTCCTTCTTTTGTCATATAACAGGCTTTTTCTTCGTTTAGTTGGAAGAAAGTTTTCTTTATTTGTTTTTTGCGAATCAATCGGAGAACTAATCGATCTACAAGAATTGGCTTAAAAATGTCGGCTAGGTCAAATTGTAAAGAGTCACAATTTTTACTCAAACTATGGATAAAACTGATTTGTGGATATAAACTGCTTCGATCTAGGATGGAAAGAAGCATTCCATAAAGAATGGCATATCCATAACTCAACATAGCATTCACTTCATTTTCTGGTGGATGCTTCGTTCTTTTTACGAAAGAAAATTCTTCTTTTTCTAAAACAATATCAAATAACAAATAATAAATTTGCTTAGATTTTGCTTCTATAAGTAAAAGACTTTCGATTGAAGAAATAGCCTCTAATTCATCTAAACAAAGATTTAAGGTAGTAATGATATGTTTTAAATCTTTTCCTTTTTTATCGTAGTACTTTACAACGGATAACATATTTTTGATTGATCCAGCTATGATGGTTTTTGCGATATATAATCGTGTTTCAGGATCTTCATAGGCATGCACCTGGTTAACTAAAACTTTGCCATCTTTGTATTCTTTTGGGATATATCGGCCAATATAATTGCCATAAAAATTATAAAAAAGAATGCTGATTTGGTATTTATTTAATAAAGATAAAACCCGTTTGTTTAAAGTGATTTCTGAAAAACAGATAATCATATCAAGTTGTTCGATTGGTATATAGTCGACATTGTCATTTTTGCCAATTAAAACGAGTGAGTAATCTTGTCTTTTGAGTGTGCCACTTTTGTATAAATAGAATGTTTTTTTCATAACCTTGCTTCAATCATTCCAAAACCTGCCGATCCTTTTGCGGAAAGGCCTGTGCTGTAAATTAAATTCAGAGTTTCATAATTTGTATGTATATTGATTTCAGTTAAATAAGCAACGTAGAATGTGTTTTTAAAACGAACAATTCTTTTCTTTTCGTAATTTATTTTGTTTATAGAAAAGATAATTTCAGAAATTGGTTCATTAATGGCCAAATTTTTTTCTTCTAGATTTGTTAAGCATAAATTTTCGAATTCTTGGTCGCTTGGTTTAAAGTAATGAACATATTGGTCTTTACTCTTATAAGCCACAACTGGAGATATTGTTTTTAAGAGAATATCTCGTTCGCCTTTAAAATAAGGTGGATCGATTAATTCTATATTTTGAAGAGTTAATGTTTGATGATTCAAAATTATTCTTTCATTTGTGATAAAAAATTGGTAAATATATTGCATGAATTCTTCAGATTGAGAAGCAATCTGTAAAGATACTTCTTTTTCATAAGTAATTGTTTTATCTCCTAATTTGTAGGGGCCGATAAGATTACTAAAAGTAAACATTTTAAAAACTTTATGGTTTAATCGGTAACCTTCATCATGTAAAAAAGAACCATAGTCTTTTTGATCGAAAATATGATAAATAAAGCCTTGTAAAATGGACTGATAACTAATTGGAAGTTTTAATTGATTACATGCAAATTTAAGTTTTAATCTCATTTTGTCCACCTCCTAAAAAGTTATATTTTCCTACTCCGATTTTTAATAATGTTGAATCAAGTTCTTCGTTTATTTGAATTTTGTAGATATAACCATTTATTTTAATATTTCTTGTTTTAAGTTTGATTGGACTCCATTGAACAGATCGTATATTTGTTGGTTCAACAGACTCTTTTAATAATTTAAAACAGGTTTCATATTTGGCATTATAGTAAAGAACCATTTGATTATAAGATAATTTAAAATTTAGAGAATCAATAGGTGTAATAATTGTTAAAGAACGTTTCTTTGTGGGTTTTGATTCGTATACATCAACGTTTATGGAATTTAAATAGAAAAAATTCCCAAATAAATTTTGATTTAGTTGTTCAAAGAATAATGAAATATAGTCTTTATAAATTACGTTGTTTCCAATAAAGGAAAAGATAAATTCTTTCTGTTCATTTTCTTTGTATCTTTTTTTGTCAAATAGATTATTTTCTATTAATAGACCAGGAAAATAAGAAAAATTTTCTCCAGTCATTTGATAATAACGGCAGTGCTTATTTTTGTTACAATCTTTACATTTGGATTGTGTGTTGAAACACATTAAATCTTTGATAAATGCGATGAGTCTTCGATAGATATCGACTTGTATATTTCCTATGAAATTTGCTCCCATAGGAAATGATATTAAAACATGGATTCGATTAACCATAATATATTTTTATAAATCCTGGTAAATAGGCTTGTTCATAACTTGAATAGACAACACGTGTTTTTGGAACACTATTCTTATCTGCACGTGTTTTAGATTTTCTACTTGAGTTGGGCGACAAAGCTTTATCAAAATATTTTATATAAAGTTCTGGTGCGTGCTTTTTTATCAAAAGTGTAATCGTTTTCGCAAAATAATTTGTTGAATTTCCTATTCTTAAATAAGCTACCTTTTCTTTCGTTTGTAGAGATTGCTTTATTTCATTTTGTAATTTTTTTGTTTCGATATTAATGGTATCGTATTGCATATTTCGATATAAAGATTGGTATTTTGAAGTTAAATCGAATTCTAAAACATCTAGAGTAAATACGGTACATGCTTTATAGAATACAGATTCTTTAAAAGTATTTAGAATTAGTTCATATCGATTTATTATTTTATCTTTTTCGGAGTCAGGCAACTTTTTATTAATGTAGGAGTTTAAATCTAATCGTAATCGATCCTTTTTGTCTTCATCTATATACATAAATTCATCATGAATGATTTGTTTGGATTGAATACATTCTTTATAGGAAAGAGGAATTGTACTTCCATTCATATCTTTTCCAGAACCGATTCTTTCCGACCATAAAACTTCAATTTGATCAAAATAAAGATCTCGGCAAACTAAACAAGATTGTAAATTTTTTATGAAATTTGAATGATCATATCTATCGTTAAATAGATAATTCAGTATCGTTTTTTGATCAGCAATTGAATTTCCTTTTCGATCGACAGAAGATAGAACATTTGCTTCGATGTATTCTTTCAATTTTTCCTTTTTGCTTAAATTAAGTTTCACTAAGTAATAAAACCATGCATTCATTAAAGCACCTTTGATAGTAGAACCAGGAATATAGGGCTTATTTAAATCTTTTACTTGTTCAAAGACGTCATATCCACTTTCACAAATATCATCTTCATTATCATCTTTTACACAATATTGTTCATCTAAATTTGAATAATCTACATATCGGTTTATATTTTGATAAAGTTGTTTCTTGTCGGATTGTTTATTAGCAAGATTTCGAAGAAAGTGTGAATTTGTTAGAACTGAAGGAGGCATTTGACAGAGAATATCAGTAAATGAATATCTTTTGGCGATTGTGTCATTTTCATTTTCTCTATAAAAACAAGGTGCTTCAATTTTTGCACCAGTTCCGACATGTACAGGAGTAATTATTTCTATTTTATTCATAACTATACCAAGAAACCGATTGCATAATGGTAAACTTTTTTTCCATTAATTTCCGTTTCTATTATCCTTCCATAGTAATCTTTCTGTTCTAATATGTTCATCCAACTACCTTCCAGAATATGAATGAATTTTCCATTCACAAAGCCACCGGTATATTCTTTTGCGCTTCGATAAATATCACTTGATAATTGATAATATGATTTCTTAAAATCCACTTCATTTTTATTTGGAATGTATCGGCTTAATACCAATTGGTTTTCTTTGCTTGAAGGAAGTGAAATTTTTTCGATTGCTTCTAATTTAAAACAATTCATACCTACACTTCTTCTATTTCCGATTCCGAAATATTCAAAATATTTAAAAATATTTTCAACGTATTTTATCGATTGATCTGTTTTTAGGTAGATACAAAATTCAGTTTCCTTCGGATAATAAATAGAAGGTGTATAAAATAAAGTTTTATCCACACCACTTTCTGCAAACCCATTTCTCGTAAGGATAGTCGAAGCACCTTCTACAAATGAAGTTTCTTCCTTAAAAGATAAAACGGAATAATCTAATGAAAAATGATTTGGATTTTGTAATAAATCTCTTTTTAAAATTTCAATCTTGTTTTCAGCAATGTATGTATCGAAAATTTTCTCAGATATAAAAGAAATTTTTTTATATTTTTTTGTCTTTTCTAGGAGTTCTAGCTTTTCAGAATTTGTAGAAGTATTCACCAGTTCATTAATATCATCTAGAGAAAATAAATTGCGTTTAATCATAGGTAGACTGTTATTTAAAAACATAGATGAATGAATGAACATTGCGTTATGATCGAATGAACCGATATATTCATTTAATGCCTGTTCTCCTTGCGTTTGACTTAAAATTGTACAGATAGCTCCGAAAATAGTTTGTGAGTTTGGTAGCGTATTAATGACAGATTGGCTTTTAAATATTGCTTTATAAATCTTCATAATGGAACTCTTCCTATAAAAACTCTACTTTTTCGAAAATTTCATCGTTTGAATAATTGATTTTAACTTTTCCGTATCCTCTTGTTCCGCTACCACCTAAGTAGTTTAGTTCTAACATTTCTAATGCTTCAGTTAATCCATTCTTAAGTAATTCTTCATCATCGTTATCATAAATATGAAGAATAATTTCACCATTAAATTTAGCGCCAGCTGGAACACGTTCAATAAAACGTGGATTTGCGGCTTTTCCTTTTAAAAGGGAAATGCTGTTTTCAGCTTTAACTTCGGTGTAAATTCCTTTGCCTAAAAAGGCTTGCAATTGATTTTTACTTGATTCGGTTAATAAAGCATCGCGAAAGATAGCCCTTGATATCTGAATGGTATCATCTTCATATTCAACAGGTTCGAATATGTTTCTTAACGCTTTTCCTTCGATATTTTCTGGGAAGACAATCTCTAAGTCATTATTTTTTTTCGAATGAGATATGCAGCCATATTTTTGAGTTAATAAAGATCGTAATTTTCCTTTGATTGAACTTCCAGGAATATAGGGCTCTTTTGTGAATGGATTTTTGATTACAGTTGAATCTGCGCCTCCAATATCAAAGGTGTCACTTGATCCACCAATATGTAATCCGGTTAAGAGTTCAATTTCAAAATTAATTCGATAAATTGTTTTTAACATCCTATTTTCCTCCTTGAAATTTATGAAAGGCAACAATACTTGTAAATAAATCATCAAAAACGACGATATCTTCTTTGCTTTGTATACTTTTTTCGTTAATATGTTCGACTAAGAAAAAATAAAGTGGCTTTAATGAAGAATCGCGACCTGCATTGTAGGCAGCTAAAGGTAGTAATGAAAACAAATGATTTCTAGCTGTTGTAAAATCATCGAGATTTGCTTCTTCTTCGCAAAGTTTCGACTGATTTAAAATCTTTCTTAATTGATGGGAAGTAATTCTATTGAAATCACTTGCTTTTTTATAAGCAATTCCATCGGGTAGATAAAGTTTTCCTTTATCTTGATAGTATTTATGTAAAGGTATTTGAATAGAATTGAATGAATTCTGTTGATTGTAATCATTTCGCATAATATCTTTTATCTCCTTGTTTGCATAATCGCTAATTTCATTTCTAAAACGAGAATTTTTAAACTATATATATTATTGCATGTAATTTTTTCGATGAGCCTTTCTCGGACTGAATGATCAGTTACATTTCTTTTTAATGAATACATCAATTTGGGTATGCTTTGTAAATAGATCATTTCATCATCTGTATCTAAAATATGCATAATATGGTAGAAGTTTGTTCTTGAAATCTTCTGTTCATCAATATAGGCTTTAAATTCATTGCTTTGTTTTAAAATTTGATCAAAATCATCCATCTTACAAGTTGTATGTAAGAGCGTAATTGAATTCTTGTTGGTATTTAATTTTGATTGATTTAGATTTTCTTCGGCTTCTTTAATACCAAAACGAATTGGTGCAGTAGGTGACTGGATGGTAATTCCAGCTGAAATGCTCATATTTTCGTTGAGTGTATAGTCTTTAAAGCGTTTATGAATAGCATTTGCTAATTCCAAAATACCAGCGATTGGTCCAATAATAACGAGGTCATCACCACCAGCATAATTAATGTAGAACATTGTATCGTTATCGCAGTACTGGCCAATAATAGAGTTAAAATCTTTTGATACATCTTTACATATTTGAACAATATGATGTCCGAAAAATACTTCCATCAATCGACTTAAAGTCAAATATTTTGAAAGTGATCTAGCTTTATCTAAACCAAAAGTAAAGGTAGCTTCTAAATTATCGACATCCATTTTAAGGATACCTAGCTTTGGATCTCCATAGGATGGATCGATTAATTCTTCGGTAATTTCTTCAAAAGATTTTAAGCGATTATCTTTTTGCGGAACGAGATTTGCAATCCAACGAATATTTCCGAGGCGAGAATGATTAATGGACTCAATGTAATCATAAGAATCTTGAACAACAATTTTATATTCAGATTCATCGATTAAATAGAGTTGCATAAAGTTTAAATTAATACAAATTGCTTCCTTTAAACTATTTTTAAAATTATGATGAAAATCATAAAGTAGATACATTTTTTCATGCTTTACAAAGAAATTTGAAAGGTTATTTATCATTTCACAAACCGAACAAATTTCATTGTTATTTTCAACTAAATTTGTTCCACACATTTGACAGATATGATTCTGTTCTTGTTTGTTAAAAAAGAAATCTTCATCAATTACTTGATGGAATTTTCTTGATTTTTCTTGTTCAAGCTTTGACTTTAGATAAGTTGCTTTATCCGTTTTAAAAGATTCTAATTCTTTTTCATTACATTCAGTAAAGGCATATACATAAGTAATATCAGTACCAAAAAAATTTAATAAAGCTTCACTAATGATTTTTGAAACTTTTTCGATTTTAATAGATGTATCTTTGGTATTAGGAAGCAAAAGTAATGCTCCGCCACCAGTATTGAAAATAATGTTGCTTTGCGTTAAATTGAATTCATTTAAATAACTATAAGTAATGATATTTGTGATTGCTGAAATAAGAAAGGATCGTCCACGTAAAGCTTTGGCAATATCTTTTTTTGTATCTTTTCCTTCGGTCACTTTAAAAATGAATTGTTGTATACCGGATAAATCAAATTCGAGCATAACAAAAGGATTTTGGCTTTCATTCTCATTTAAATAAAGACAGCTTGCAATGGCCGATGTCAGCTTTAAATGGTCAAATAAACTGACAAAAGTAATGTTTCCTTCATAAGTTGAAGCAGGAACAAAAGTTGTATATTCGTAAAGAAGAGCATACATGCGGTCAAAACAATACTTATCGACATCGCTTGATAAATACTGTCTTTCAGAATAAAAGTCAGAAATCATTTTTTCCCAAAGCTCATGATATTCATCGACACTTTCCTTTTTATCTTTTAACTGATAATTACTGTTTGGAAAGTTATTTTCAGAAAATGGAGCCAAAGAAAAGATGCCACTTTGCTTATTTTTTCCAAAATCAATCTCTTGCATAATCGAAGACATGCGTGTAACTTGGAAAGCACTACGTTTATTGTTTTCTTCGTAATCAGAATCTTCGTCGTTTCGATCAATTATCGATGCAATTACATCTGCTTTTTTTATTAGATTTAAAAATTGGTTATTTTCTTGTAAATGATGTGAACTTGTTAATCTCTCGTATTCATCGAATTTTTTTAAATGTTCTCTGAAAAAACGAGAAGTATAAGCACTGTGCAAATGGGTATGATAACCAGCTTTTGCAATGGGAGTCACATCTTTTTCATGTTGCGTCAAATCGGATTTTATATAGGTTCTTTGATAAAATTTACCAATATCATGCATTAATCCAGAAAAAGCAACTTCTAATAATGAATAATCCACGATGGTTTTACCTTCCTCTCATTGTTTATTGAATACTACAATTATACAACAAACGAATGAAAACAATTACATTTTCGCTGAAAAGTAATGAATTAACATAGACTGGGGAGTTTTAAATTAGATTAATTTAAAACAAAAGAATTATTTTTTTGTCAATTTCATTTAAAAAAATCGTATAAGAGTGTGAAGATAATTATCTTTTAGAAAAGAGGAAATA
>CAVBLW010000065.1:0-8780 GCA_963596085.1 Bacteroidaceae bacterium
AAGCTAGTCTTTTTATTTTATATAAAGAACGAAGTTAATCTTTCTGTACGAGCTTTAGCGAGTACAAGTTGCCGGGTTGATTAAAACCTATAACTCAGCTTCTAGTTTTTTCATCTTTTTAATTTAAAAAGTTTAAGGTAAAATAATATTTGATGGATATAGAAAGAGGTTGAATTTTATGCGCATGAAAAAGCCATTTGAAGCATATTTTGATGATTATGATTTTGTCAATATTTATATGTCTAAAAACTTTTATAATGGACAAAGTAACTCTTTTCATTTAAAAGATACACGAAATCGTATTATCCCCCTTACAATTGTTTCGATGTGTGAACTCTATAATGGTTATATGCATTATGAATGTAAATTAAATGGAATGATTCAAATTGGTGAAGAATATTCTTTATTTGAAGAGCATTGTCAACAAACTATATGTCAATACTCACATATTGTAAAAACAAATCGTTTTAATAACGAATTTGTATATTCAAACGATGATTTAGGAATTACTTATTCAAAAGAAAAAACAATATTTAAGTTATGGGCTCCAACTGCTTATTCGATTATTTTATGTATTAAACATCATCATAAAAATTATAAATTTGATATGAAGAAAGATTCTTATGGTATTTTTTCTTATACTATTGAACAAGATTGCATCCATGATCCTTATTATTTTTTAGTTCGTGTTAATGGAGAGTGGAATCAAACAATCGATCCATACAGTTGGTTTTCTGGACCAAATTCATCCTATTCCGTAGTTGAAAGCATGGAGTTATTAAATTTACCAAATAAGATTCCATGTTCCAAAATGCAAAGCAATTGTGATGCAATTATCTATGAAGCAAGTATTCGTGACATGACTTCGATGCCCGATTTAGAATTAAGGCATGCAAAAAAATTTGCAGGATTTTATGAAGAAAATGAATCCACTCGCTTAAAAGAATATGGCTTTTCTTATTTAAAGACTTTAGGAATTACTCATGTTCAACTCATGCCAGTTTTTGATTTTGGAAGTGTAGATGAGACATTTCAAAATATTTTCTATAATTGGGGCTATGATCCAGTATCTTATCGTGCTTTAGAAGGAAGTTATGCACGTGATCCAAAAGATGCGAAACAAAGAGTTTTGGACTTTGCACACTTGGTTCAAACTTGTCACAAGGCGAATATTCGTGTAAACCTAGATTTGGTTTTCAATCATGTCTATAATCGTGAGAACTTTGTTCTTGAAAAGCTTGTTCCAAATTATTATTTTTTAATGAATCAACAAGGAGAGTTTTCGAATGGTAGTTATTGTGGTAATGATATTGATTCTCAACCCCCAATGTCTCGAAAATATCTAGTTGAAACTTGTAAAAAGATTGTTGAATATTATGATGTTGATGGTTTCCGTTTTGATTTGATGGGTATTTTAGATATTAATGTTATGAATGAAATCACACAGACTTGTCGCAAAATTAAACCGGACTTTATGGTTTATGGTGAAGGTTGGAATATGCCAAGCTTTGTTCCTGAAGAGTTACGTGCCTCTCAAAACAATCAGGCAAAGATGCCTTATATCGGACATTTTTCAGATGGTTTTCGGAATACAGTGCGTGGATCTAATGCTTCTTTGGATCAAAAAGGATTTTCTTCAGGCGATTGTTCTTTGATTTATTCAATGATGGATCGAATGAGTGCAAGTGGGAACTCATACAATTCACCAGAAAAGGTCATCAATTATGTTGAATGTCATGATAATCATACATTATGGGATAAAAATCATTTTTGCTGTCATGGAGAGAATCATGAAATTCGAAAGAAAAGACAAATTTTGGCTACAGCCATGGTCTTATTAGCGCAAGGTGTTCCTTTCCTTCATTCGGGACAAGAATTTGGCCGTACAAAACAAAATTTAGGAAATACGTATAATAACTCAGATAGCATTAATCATATAAATTATGCGCGAAAAGATGCTTTTTGTGATATGGTTGATCAAGTGAAGACATTGATTCAAATTCGAAAAGATCACCCTTGTTTCCGTTTATCAACAACAAGTAAAACACGCAATCAAGTAGAATTTGAAACAATTGAAGATTGTGTTCTTGTTTATCGTTGCTATGAAGAAAATGATTCGACAATTTCATTCTTTAATCCAACTGCTCGTTCTTTCCAATATGATTTAAATACAAATGTCGAAGTTTTGTTTGATAATGGATATTGTAATACAAAGATTACGGATCATATTGATATTGCTCCATATAGTGTTGTTGTAGCAGAGTATATGGAAAAAGGTTGAAATGAGGTTTTAAATTTCATATAATTCATACATAAAAAAATGTAAAAAGGAGATACTATGGCAAAATTTTTCAAAGAACCATCACGTACATTTAACGAATATTTACTCGTTCCAGGATATACATCAGAAGATTGTACACCGGATCGAGTAAGTTTAAAAACACCATTGGTAAAATATAAAAAAGGTGAAGAACCTGCTTTATCTATGAATATTCCAATGGTTTCTGCAGTTATGCAAGCTGTCAGTGGCGAAAAATTGGCATGTGCATTGGCACGTGAAGGTGGAGTTAGTTTTATCTATGGATCGCAAACCATTGAATCACAAGCACAAATGGTTAGAAATGTGAAGGCTACAAAAGCAGGTTTTGTTGGTAGTGATTCAAATGTTTCACCTGAATCTACATTAGCCGATGTTCTTGCTTTAAAGGCTGAAACAGGACATGCAACGATGGCTGTGACTGAAAATGGAAAAGCAAATGGAAAGCTTCTTGGAATTGTAACAAGTCGTGACTATCGTGTAAGTCGTATGGATCCAAGTGAAAAAGTCAAAAATTTCATGACTCCTTTTGATAAATTAATTGTTGGTCATCAAGATATTACTTTATCGGAAGCAAACAATTTGATTTGGGATCATAAATTAAATCAATTACCAATTGTAGATGATCAACAAAAATTACTTGCGTTTGTATTCCGTAAAGATTATGAAAGTCATAAAGATCATCCACATGAATTATTGGATAGTAAAAAAAGATATATCGTTGGAGCTGGTGTTAATACACGTGATTATGAAAAACGTATTCCAGCCTTAATCGAAGCAGGTGTTGATGTTCTTTGTATTGACTCAAGTGAAGGTTTTTCAGCTTGGCAAGCGAATACGATTAAATGGGTAAGAGAGCATTATGGTGACTCTGTTAAAATTGGTGCTGGAAATGTTGTTGATGAAGAAGGATTCCGTTTCTTAGCTGAAGCTGGTGCCGACTTTATTAAAATTGGAATTGGTGGCGGTTCAATTTGTATTACACGTGAACAAAAAGGAATTGGACGTGGACAAGCAACGGCTACTTTAGATGTTGCACAAGCTCGTGATAAATATTTTGAAGAAACAGGCGTTTATATTCCAATTTGTAGTGATGGTGGAATTGTTCATGATTATCACATAACTTTAGCTTTGGCATTTGGTGCTGATTTTGTGATGTTGGGTCGTTATTTTGCACGTTTTGATGAGGCTCCAAATAAATTAGTTACTGTTAATGGTAATTATATGAAAGAATATTGGGGCGAAGGTAGTGCTCGTGCTCGAAATTGGCAACGTTATGATATGGGTGGAAGCAATAAAATGGCCTTTGTAGAAGGGGTAGATTCTTATATTCCTTATGCAGGTTCATTGCATGATAATGTTCAACTTACTTTATCGAAAGTAAGTCATACAATGTGTAATTGTGGTTGTTTGACAATTCCAGATCTTCAAAAAAATGCAAAAGTTACTTTAGTATCGAGTACAAGTATTGTTGAAGGTGGAGCGCATGATGTTGTTGTGCGTGATGAGCATTTTGATGCAAAAAGTAAATAATTTCAATTGAGAATCTTCGGATTCTCTTTTTTTCTTATTGCTCATGTTATAATGTTTTCATGGATCAACAAACAGATTTTTTAATGAATATTAGTGTATTGTATCGTAGCACACAAAAATATTATGATCGTATGCTTCAAAGTATCAATATCACCTATGCACAGCTTCCTATTTTAATTATGATCTTCGAGCAAGAAGGAATTACAATGCGTGAGATTGCACAATCAGGGGTTTATGATAAAGGAACAATTTCAAAAAATGTTAAACATTTAGAACAACAAGGCTATATTCATATTTACACTTCAAAACATGATAAACGAAATAAAGAGCTCTATACGAGTGATCTCGCAAAACAGAATATGTCTACGATTTATTCCATTCGAAGGAATTGGTGGCAACACTTAATTCAAAATATTGATGAATCAAGTTTTTCACAATTCATTGGAAGCTATGACCTATTAGCTAAAAATGCACGTCAATATGAAGATGCAAGTGATTCACAAATTCATTTCTTTCAATGGAAAAAAGTTTCACTGAATTCCTATCCGAACAAGATTTCAACCGTTTTATATATGGCTGGAAATAATTTTCGTTCGCCTTTTGATACGCATCCTGAATTATTATTTATCAAAGAAGATTTAAAAGAAATTCCTTTACATGCGATTGAAACTTATTTAAAAGAGCGTAAATATCAAATTCAAGCGTTATCGATTGAAGGTGGAGAACCTTTGATGAATCCGAATCTTGAAAGCTTTTTAAAGTTTTCAAAAAAATTAGGTTATTTGAACAAGATTCAAACAAATGGAACCTTTCCAGATTTAATGATTCAATGGATTGAAAGAAAATACATTGATTTTGTAGATTTAAAAATTATGAATAGTCCAAATCAATATGCGAAATCTATAGGTATGGCACATTTTTCTATGTCAAGTATAGATCAAAGTCTTCAATATCTAAAGAAAAGCTCTATTGATTATCAATGTTCTATTTATTTAGTAAAAGAATATCATAATATCCGTTCCATTGAAGCTGTTTCAAAATGGTTATCGGGAATCAAAAAACTTGTTGTTTATACGAATATCGAAGCATGCAGAACAGTGCAAAGCCATTTACATAATGTCGATTCTATGACTTGTTTGAATATGATTGAAATTTTAAAGAGATGTTGTGAAGAGATAGAAGTGAGAGAATAGATATGTTAAAAGTGATAAAAAGAGATGGGACAGTTGTTGATTTTAATTTAAATAAAATTCAGGAAGCAATTATTAAAGCTTTTTGTTCTTTAAATAAGGAATATTCGCAAGATATTATTGAATTGTTGAGTTTACGTGTTTGTTCGCAATTTTCTTCAAAAATAAAGGATCATACGATTCAAGTAGAAGATATTCAGGATTGCGTTGAAATGGTTTTATCCGTAAGTGGCTATACAGATGTCGCAAAGTCTTATATTTTATATCGTAAACAAAGAGAAACGGTACGTGATCTTCAAAGTCAAACACAGGCCTATCGAAAAATCATTGAACAATATTTAAATGGGGAATCTAGTCAAACACAAGATAAGTATCAATCCATTTATTCAGTGGGAGGCTTAATGTTATCAAATTCAGCCACTTTAACGAAAAATTATTGGTTGAATTATGTTTACGATTCGCAAATATCGCAAGCACATGAATCAGGAGATATTTATATTCATGATTTAGATATGTTGACAGCAGATAGTGCTGGATGGTCTTTGCAGCAATTATTAAAAAATGGATTAACCAGTATTGATCAAAATATATCTTGTCGACCGGCTAAACATTTGATTTCAGCCTGTAATCAATTGGTGAATTTTTTAGGTATCATGCAAAATGAATGGGCTGGTGCGCAAAGTATTCCTAGTTTTGATACTTATTTAGCACCTTTTGTAAAAATCGATCAATTAAGCCAAGAAGAAGTCAATCGATGTATGGAATCATTTATCTATGGGGTGAATATGCCAAGCCGATGGGGATCGCAGCTTCCTTTTTCAACTGTAAGTTTTGATTGGGATGTTCCAAACGATTTAAAAAATGAAAAAGCAATAGCGTGTGGAATTGAGCAAGATTTTACTTATGGGGATTGTTTGAAAGAAATGAAAATGATTCAAAAAGGTTTTTTATTAACGATGTTGCATGGTAATGACACAGGTAGAACCTTCTTATTTCCAATTCCAACCATTCGCTTGAATGAAAAGTTTGATTGGGAAGATGACAATTTGAATTATTTATTATTTGAATTAACTTCAAAATATGGATCTCCATATTTTACATGCCAAAACGCATCGAATAATCAAGAATCTCGTTTACCATTGAGTGATTATACAAAGCTTTATCACAAACCTTGTGGTTACTTTTCCTATGGAGAAAATTGTGGCTCTATTGGTATGATTACGATCAATATTCCACGTTTAGCTTATTGTGCAAAAAACGAAAGTCAATTTTTTGAAAAACTAACTCTAACAATGGATCTTGTTGCACGTGCTTTAGAAGTAAAAAGAGATGTTTTGAATCGCTTTTTACAATCCAATTTATATCCTTATACGAAACAATATATTCGATCTTTTGATCAATGTTTTGGTACTTTTGGTATCATTGGAATGAATGAAGCTTGTTTATATGCACCATGGTTAAATGAAGATTTGTCTTCAAAAAAATCACAAGCCTTTACTTTAAAGGTTTTATCTTATATGTCTGATCGTCTATTGATGTATCAGGAAAAAAATCATTCATTTTTTAATCTTGAAGCTACACCAGCTGAAAGTGTTTCCTCTTCTTTTGTTTCTAAGGATGAGAAGCTTTATCCGGAATTAAAGAAAAATAATTGTATTTTTTATACCAATAGTTCGAATCTTCCGAGTGATTACACCGATGATGTTTTTGAAGCGTTAAAAATTGAAGAGGCTTTTTTAAATATTTATACAGGTGGAAGTGCTTTTCATGTTTATATTAATAAAAGAATCGAAAATTGGAAGGATTGTAGAAACTTGGTTCGACAAATTTCAAAATCTTATTCAATTCCTTATTTTACAATTTCACCAATTTATACAGTTTGTAGAGATGAGGGCTATTTGAAGGGATATCAAGAATATTGTCCTTCTTGTGGTCAGAAAGTTGAAATATGGACGAGAATTGCTGGTTATTATCAAGCAATCAAGGAATGGGATCGCAATAAGCGAGAGGAGTTCTTAAAAAGACGTTATTATCAAGTAGAATAAAGGATGACTTGTGCTTTAAAAAAAATTGTATATAATACTAAATATGAATGAAGATGAAATGATTAAAGAATTGGCTGAGCCAATTATTGAAAAATTAAAAGAACTAGAAAAAGAACTTGAGGATCGTCAAATGGTGGAGATCCCTCAGATTAAGTTAATGCGTCAGCCATTAACAGAATCGATTGAAATTGATGGTGTTGAAATTACGGATGAATTTTTAAGTCGATTAGAGAAATATGTACAAGATGAATTAGAAATGATGCATAAACCAACAATTTTGCATTAATGCTTGATTTATTTATCTAAATAGGATAATATATTAAAGCATGCGGGTGTGGTGAAATTGGCAGACACGATAGACTTAGGATCTATTGCCTCAAGCGTGCAGGTTCGAGTCCTGTCACCCGCACCATTTTGGAAAGAAAAGGGTAGACTCAGGTTGCCCTTTTTTCTTTAGGAGAAATTATGTCTGAACTTACGAAAATTGGTATCATGGATACTTTAATTGAATTATTGTATAAAAAACCTTTCCGTAAAATAACAGTTAAGGATTTAGTTACAGAATGTGGAATTAATCGTAATACTTTTTATTATCACTTTGAAGATATCTATGATTTACTACATCAGACTTTTTTATATGAAGTTAAGAAAGCGAATATTGAAAGCATTAACTTGGATAATTATCAGGAGAAAGTGGATGAACTTTTACCTAAATTATTACAATATCGAAATGTTGTTTTACATATCTTTAATTCAGTAGAAACACGAGATCTTGTTCGAAATTTGCGTGAGGTTTATTATTCAACGCTAGAGAAATCTTTAATACCGCTTTTTGAAGAGTTAAATTTAGATAAAAAGGACGCTGCGTTTTTTTTGAAATCTTTATGTAATGCTTTAATTGGATTTACTTTAGAATGGATTGATACCAAACTCGATGAAGCTTTTTTTCGTGAACACCTTGATGAATTTACGCATTGGTTAAATATGATTTTAGCCTTACGTTCAATTTAAGAAAATAATTTGAATTGTATTTTTATACATGCTAAAATGAGGACAGTTTAGCGATGAAGGAAATAAGTAGAATATAAACTGGAAATTAGCGATAAAGTGTTTGGTGAAAACTTTACAAGGTTTATATTTGAAGCTATTCTGGAGCCATGACCGTAGATCGGCGTTAACGATTGAAATTAAGGTGATCAAGAAATAGTTCTTGGTAACTAGGATGGTACCGCGTATTTTACGTTCCTAGAGATAGGAACGTTTTTTTTATGGAGGAAAAGATGAAACAATTAACAGGAAATCAAGTACGACAAATGTTTTTGGATTATTTTGAAGCACAAGGTCATATGATTGAACCCGGTGCAAGTTTAATTCCAAATAATGATCCTACTTTGTTATGGATCAATGCTGGTGTAGCTGCTTTGAAGAAGTATTTTGATGGTTCTGAAAAACCAGCAAGCAATCGTATTGCGAATGCTCAAAAAAGTATTCGTACCAATGACATTGAGAATGTAGGTAAAACAGCACGCCATCATACATTTTTTGAAATGTTAGGAAATTTTTCCATTGGTGATTATTTTAAACCAGAAGCCATCCATTTTGCATGGGAATTTTTAACGAGTGAAAAATGGATAGGAATTGATAAAGATCGTTTATATATTTCAGTATATACGGATGATGAAGATGCTTATAATG
>CAVBLW010000066.1:0-8622 GCA_963596085.1 Bacteroidaceae bacterium
GCCGAATACCGTCTTTTGTTGAACTCAGTAAAAAAATAAGAAGACATAAAGAAGCAATATTGGCTACAGTTAAATATGGACTTTCGAATGCAAGAATTGAATCAATGAACAATAAAATCAAAGTATTAATTAGAAAAGCTTATGGATTCAGAAATATTGAAAATTTAAAAGATATGATCATGTTAATTTGTTCAAATTTATATAAAGAACTTAGGATGCCTTATGAGACGAAGTTTGAATTAAACACTTAGATTTATATTCCAAAAAATCGTTCCAATCAGAAGGAAATTTCCCTCAAGATAGAACGAAATTTTGCTTATTTTTACAGTGAGTAATTCAATTGAATTTACTGATATTCATAAATTTATGATTTAAAAATTCACCCACACTTGTTGATGATGCCTCTAAATATCCATCAAGATTGTTCTGCACATTTTCATAGGATGATTTTAACATTTTTGCACAAAATCAGTTTTTTTCGTTTTTAAAAGATGAAAAACGGTTCTTTTCAATAAAAATAAAGAGCGGATTATTCCGCTTTTAAAAATCCTACTTTTTTTCTTCTAATAAAGTTACGATTTTTTCTAATGCGATTAACTCATCGCTCTTTTTCACTTCTTCTACCTCTTTTTCTTCTTCTGGTGCTAACAAGTGATTTAATTTATTAAGTGTTCGAACAATCATAAATAGTACAAATGCCATAATCAAAAAGTTAATAACAGCCGTTATAAACTTCCCATATGCGAGTGTTGCACCATTGATATCAACAGATAGGTAATCAAAATTCATTCCAGCAATTGTTCCTAATAAAGGTGAAATAATATCCGATACCAATGAAGAAACAATTGCTTGAAATGCAGCACCAATAATAACACCGACTGCCATATCCATTACATTTCCTTTTAATGCAAATTCTTTAAATTCATTCAAGAAACTCTTCATAGTAAACCTCCATTTTTAATATAATAACAAATTTAAGTACAGACACTCGAATTTTTAAGAATATAAACTATTTTCATACTTGATGTATACTCAATTGTAATTAATAGATTCACACAAATAAAAGACAACTATATCTTGATCCAATCTCACATCGTAAAATTCATGAAATTTAATTATTTGATTTATATATGCATTTTTACAAAGAAGTGCAAAATTAATGTTCAATAATTGATATGAATTGAAGTCCTCTTTATAAATAGCTCAAAATTTCTATATAAAAGAAAAATCACCAAGCCCCATAAAGACATAAGTGGTTTTTTCTTTGCGTAATAAACAAAACGGATTAACACTTTGGGAACTGAATGTTATCTTAAATAAAGGATATTGTTGATCACCAAATTATTTGAACCTAAAACTTTAAAATCTAGTCAAAATAAATGGAAAAGCCATAACACAAGTTTGAATATTTCCTATTCAAATTAAATGATATGGCTTTTATAATAATTTTATTAGAAAGTGAGTAAAAGAAAAGAGAGTAAAAATCAACGCACGGCAATGAGTTCTTTTTTACTCCCCGCTCTTTTAAGAACATATTTATGATAACGATTTATTCCTCTAAAATCAAACAAATTGATCAAGATTCTTATAATTCTTTTGTCGATTCTCTTTATTTGAGTTCTTTAAAGTGTCCTAAATGTAAACATCATCATTTCGTTAAACATGGACAGATATGGTTATTCTCAAACTCCACAATGTTGTAGACATACTTGTATTTTACTATTAGCTACTTCACAAGTCTCTCAGACCAATCAAAAAATGATTGTTGGACATAAAGGAGCTATGTCTATTACAAAAAATGTTTATACACATATTGAAATGTCAGAACTCATCAAAGCCATTGATTCTGTTTATTCCCCTAATGGAGTAATGAAAGAATTCCGACAAACCAAAAAGAAAAAGATTCGATATGAAAGATAAAAAATTCCCAGGATTTAATTTCTGGTATTTTATTACCATTTAAATTCAGGCTTAATAGAATATCTAATATGCGATTTATCTAATGAAGATTTTAATTCATTCACTTCTACAGCACTTCCTGTATACAATACATATGGGCAATCATTCTTTATGATTTCAACTATTTTAGATGTAGGAAATCCAACAATATTTTTTAATGTTGTGACAACATTTTTTTTAATATTATTGCCTTTTTCCATTGTAACAGTATATATCGTTTCATCCTCATAAATTAAGCTTATTTCGGATGTAGCAACATTATAGTCGCATTTAGTACATTTTATTACTCGTGAAGATCCGGCGATTATTTCAATCATTTCATTTCCACAAATTGGACATTTTTTCATTTTCTATTCCCTCCTGGTATAAATTCTATAAATTTACCTTAAGTTAAATTGTCAAATAAAATATCAAAAGCAGCACATAGTGATAGAAAAATTGCGTGCTGCAATAGAACTGAGGAGTTAAGTTTACTGCCTACTAGCGTGCTACAAATTTCTATTCACCACTTCTTAACTCAACTCACATAAAAAGAAAAACCACCAAGTCCCATAAAGACATAAGTGGTTTTTTCTTTGCGTAATAAACAAAACAGATTAACGTTTTGAAAATTGTGGAGCACGACGAGCTGCTTTAAGACCGTATTTCTTACGTTCTTTCGCACGTGGATCACGTGTAACGAATCCAGCTGCTTTTAATACTGGACGATAGTCATCACTAGCTGCCATTAAAGCACGAGTGATTCCGTGACGCATAGCACCAGCTTGTCCAGTATATCCTCCACCGTTTACATTGATCAATACATCAAATTGACCATTTGTGTTTGTAACTTCGAATGGAGCTTTAACTACCATACGTAAAGTTTCTAATGGAAGATATTCTTCTAAAGTTTTTCCGTTAACAACGAATTTTCCTGTTCCTGGGCGTAAGAATACACGAGCAACAGATTTTTTACGACGTCCTACGCCATGATATTGAACTGTATTAGCCATTGTCTATTCCTCCTTACCCTTTCACCTTTAACTCAACTGGTTGTTGAGCAGCATGTGGATGTTCGCTTCCTGCATAAACATATAAATGTCCACGTTGTACATCACCTAAACGAGTATGAGGCAACATTCCTTTAATTGCTCTTTCTACCCATTCTTCTGGATATTTTTCTTTCATTTCTTTTGCAGTACGAACACGCATACCACCGAAGAATCCAGAATGGTTATAGTACTTTTCAGTATTTAATTTGTTTCCTGTCATTTCGACTTGTGCTGCATTGATTACGATTACGTAATCTCCACAATCTACATTTGGTGTATATGTAGGTTTGTGTTTTCCTCTTAATACGTGAGCAGCTTTTGTAGCCAAGCGACCTAATGTTTCTCCTTGACCATCAATCACGTACCAAGTACGTTGTACATCAGCTGGTTTAGCCATTGTAGTTTGACGCATAATTAATCTTCCTCCTGTTTGAGCATTACCGGGGCTCAAAGGCTGAGATTAGCCAAAATTTATTCTAAATAAAGGATTCAAAAATGTCAATGAAGAATTCTCATTTCTCCCATTTTTTTAATTCAATGGATTGAATCGGCTCTATATCAAGGGCATTTAGGTTCTTTTTTGCAAGATCATAAAGCGTAGAGGATAAGTCACTGGGTTGATGAGCATCCATTCCAATGATCACTTTATTTCCTACTTCTTTTGCGAGCTTCCAAAAATTATGATGTGGATAACACTCACATTGATTTTGTAGATTATATTGAAGACCAAGTACATTATATTCCAAAGGAATATTTAATTCTTTTGCAACGAGACATACTTTTCGAAATTGACTTTCGATTTGATCATCCCAAGTTAAGTATTTATTCCTCATTATCAATTCAGGATGTGCTAAATAAGAATAAATTCCGGTTTTCATTCCTTCTATACATTGTTCAAAATAACTATCCACAAAACGTGAATTACAATGTCCATAATAGATTCCAGTCTCTTCACTTTGATAAAAATGATTGCCAAAGATCACATAATCTAAATTTTCTTGAACAAGTAGGTTTTTCATCCAATCCATATATTCTGGAAAATATTCAACTTCCATTCCAAACAAAATTTCGATTTCATTTTTATATTTTTCCTTTAATGCAAGAATACTTTTTTTATAATCTTGAAATTCGTTTAATTCCATACGAATTCGCGATTGACAAATACTCTTATATTTCCAAATACAATGATCCGAAAACCCAATGCTTGTATACCCATTTTTAATTGCTTCTTTAACAAAGTCTTCATCACTTCCATATGCATGTTTACAACGCGTTGTATGCATATGATAATTCACTTTAGTCATAATTCACCTTCACTAAATAAAGTCCTTGTGCTTGCGCATTATAACGACAGGCTTCTTTATTCTTTGCATCTAATATCGTTTTGACTTCTTTTGGATTGATTCGATGTTTTCCAACTTCAATCAATGTACCAACCATCATACGTACTTGATACCTTAAAAACCCTGTCCCTTGAAACGAAATACAAAAATCTTTATCCTGTTCTTCAATTGTAATGGAAGAAATGGTTTTAACTCGTGGTTTTCTTTGATCAATACGTGATGAAGAAAAACTCGTAAAATCATGCGTTCCAATTAAATATTGAGCGCCTTCTTTCATTGCTTCTAAATCAATCGTAGGCCAAACGATTTGTTTATAGCGATAAGAAAAAGGATCCGCTTGATCTCTTGTACAAATGAAATCATATTGTTTTGATTTAGCACTAAAACGTGCATGAAAAGATTCATCAACAATTTCTATACTTTGAATACGTATATCTTTAGGCAATAAAGTATTCAAAGCATGATAATAACGATCACATGGTATATCTTTTATACTGTCAAAATGAAAGATTTGTCCTTTTGCATGAACTTTCGCATCGGTTCGTCCACTAGCCACAATTGAAATCTCTTCTTGATTGATTTTAAATAACGCCTTTTCAATCAATTCTTGAATTCCTTGGGCATTGACTTGTTTTTGCCAACCTGCATAATTCCATCCATCATAAGCAACACGTGCTTTATATCTCATAGAATCGCAACTCCAATACAAGCAAATAATACAAGAATACTTAAAACCATACCGATATAATCCCATGTAGTCATTTTTAAAACCTTATATCTTGTTCTTTCTTTATTTGGATCATAGCCTCTTGCTTCCATCGCATTGGCTAATTGATCGGCACGATCAAATGCCGAAACAAATAAAGGAACAATCAAAGAAAGAATTGCCATCACTTTTTCTTTAAGGCTTCCATTTTCTAAATCAACGCCACGACTCGCTTGCGCATTCATAATTCTTTGTGTTTCTTCAATTAAAGTTGGAATGAAACGTAAAGCAATACTAATCATCATCGCAATAATATGAGCTGGTAAACCCACTTTTTCAAATGGTTTTAAGAGCTTTTCGATTCCTAAAGTTAGATCTAAAGGCTTCGTTGTCGCAGTTAATATTGTTGTAATGACAATCATCATCATTAATCGAACCACTATATATAATGTTTGATTGACTGCACCAGAATAAATTGTCAAAAAGCCAAGATGAAATAATGGTTTTCCTGTTCTTAGTGCAAAGCAGTTAATGATAAAAAGAAAGATCATCATCCAAATCATTGGTTTCATTGATCGAAAAGCATAAGAAACCGATAATTTCGAAGCCAATAAACAAATGAGCACAAAACAAGCAATAATGACATAACCTAAAACCCCAGCTGGAATAAAGATTGCAATCATCAAAAGTAACATAATTAAAATCTTTGAGCGTGGATCCATTTTGTGCACCATTGAATCAAGTGGCATATATCGACCAAGGGCAATATTATTCATTGTTTTTCACCTGCCTTGCTACTTGTGAAGCTAACTCTTCGATCGTTAAAACAGAATCAGAAATTTGGAATCCCTTTTCTTTTAATTTCATTTTTAAACGAATTAATGCAGGTGGATTAATACCAATATTCAACATCCATTCAGGATGTTCAAAAAAGGTTTTTACATCCGATTCATGTTTCAATTTTCCATGATCTAAGACAATGACATGATCACAATAATTCATGACATGATCCATATCATGCGTAACCAATAAAACGGTTTTATTCATTTCACGATTTAGTTTCATAAAGAGGGTCATCATTTCTGTTGCCCCTTGTGGATCAAGTCCAGCTGTTGGCTCATCCAAAACTAAAACCTCTGGATTTAAAATTAGAATTCCAGCAATCGCAACTCTTCTTTTTTGACCACCGCTTAATTCAAAAGGTGATCGATCTAAATAGGACTCATCTAAACCAACCAAAGGCAATATCTTACGAACCAATTCATTGGCTTCTTCTTCACTTGCTCCAAAGTTTTTTGGACCAAACGCGATATCTTTTTCGATAGTTTCTTCAAACAATTGATATTCTGGAAATTGGAAAACCAAGCCAACTTTTTTTCTCAATTCTTTAATATCTTTTATTTTTAATAATGGTTGAATATGATAACCACAAATATCCAAAAAACCAGCCGTTGGAATTAATAAACCATTTAAATGTTGAACCAATGTTGATTTTCCCGAACCTGTTTGTCCAATAATAGCTGTTACTTTTTCCGATGGAATGGATAAGTCAATTCCTTTTAAAGCGGCATGTTCAAAAGGACTGCCTTGATTGTAGGTATGTTCTAATGCTTCGATTTCAATTGACATAAATCATCCACCACCTCATCTAATGTTAAACAAGAACGATTGTTTATTCCAAGTGCTTGCAGCTGCTCAGAGAATTTTAATGCGAAAGGCACATCCAAATGCATTTTTTCTAATAAATCTTTATGTGAGAAAATTTCATTTGGTTTCCCTTCCATTTCAACTTTTCCTTCATTCATTACAATAACATGCTCCGATTGAGCAACTTCTTCCATATCATGTGTTATTGATAAAATCGTAATTTCTTTTTCTTCATGAAGGCATTTAATTTGTTCATTAATACTGGCTTTTCCTTGAGGATCTAACATACTTGTCGATTCATCAAAGATAATAATATCAGGTGCCATAGCCAATATTCCAGCAATGGCTACACGTTGTTTTTGTCCGCCTGATAAACGTGTTGGTTCCGCATCTAAGAAATCAGACATTCCTACACTAGCTGCAGCTTGTTCAATTAAAGCTTGCATATCTTTTTGAGGAACATTATGATTTTCCAATCCAAACGCAATGTCATCCGCTACGGTTGATCCAATAAATTGGTTATCTGGATTTTGAAAAACAATTCCTACATGACTTCTAAGCTCATAAACGGTTTCTGGATTTAGTTCTTTCTCTAAAATAGAAATGGTTCCAGATTTTGCTTTTAAAAGACCGATTAAAAGTTTAGCAATCGTACTCTTACCCGAACCATTGTGTCCAATAATTGTTGTATAGCTTCCTGTTGGAATATTAAATGAAACATCTTGTATCGTTTGTGACTCTTCTGTATAAGAAAACGATAAATGTTTCGCTTCAATCGCAAAATTCATATTAGCATCTCCTTTTTATAAAATGCGTTATAATTATACAAATAAAAAAAGGATAAAACAATGTTTATCCTTCATGTACGCCTGTAAACAATGCAGAAGTTTGTGCACAAATTTCACTCAAATGAACCAATAATAAATCTAAATCATCTGGATCAAAATTTCCTGTATATTCCACTTCAACTTGAGATTTCTTCGCATCATAATTTGAAGTCATATCCAATGCAGAAACTTGTTCTTGAAATTTCTTTAAGCTTTCTTCATCAGCTACATAAAAATCAAAATATTCTGGTTTAGGATTATGATTCAATAAAGATTGAATGGCTTCTTTTAAACTAGGTGTATCCTTAGGTACATCATAAATAATTGGATCTTCTTGCGATGGAATTAAAAATTCATCCAATTCTTCTTTTTTCTTTTTATCGTTGACAACTTTACCTGCAATTGCTGCTCCGGCAGTTCCAATTGCAAGAAATCCAATAAGCCCTTTTAACAATTTCATCGTGCTTGTCTCCTTTTCGTAACTGCTATGCCATCTCCAATGGAATAGAACTCGCTTTCATAATCAACAAGTGCTTTTAAAAATTCTTTATAGCGACGAATTTTTTTAACCAAAGCTTTCGTATTGCGATTATTCGTATTCTCAGGATGTGCAACTAAACCATGGAAATCCATATTATCTGAGACAATTATACCATTCTTTGATAAAAGTGGTGAATACTTTGCAAAGAAACGGGTATATTGAGCTTTTGCAGCATCAATAAAAATACAATCAAAGGTCTCATTTCGCGAAAGATTCACCTCTAAAGCATCTCCTTCAATGAGAGTGATATTTGAAATACCTTCAAAATTCTTCTTTGCTTGTTCAATCATTTGCGGATCTCTTTCAATTGTTACAATACGCATATCTTCAAATTTAGAATGAACCATAAGACTCGTTCGTCCAATGGCAGTACCAATTTCTAAAAAAGAATGACAATGATTTTTCTCAATTTGTTCTAATAGAAAGCCTAAACCATCATCCATCATAATTGGTACATGATTTTCATGGGCATATTCAACAAGATCTTTCATTTCTTTCATATCGATCACACTGAAAAAAAGTGAAGTAGAAAATCTACTTCACGAATTCAACAATAGCCATTGGAGCA
>CAVBLW010000067.1:0-7984 GCA_963596085.1 Bacteroidaceae bacterium
TATAGTATTGATACAACCATCCTATGATTTGTACTTGATTGGTCCAGTCTTCTTCTGGGATGTCTTTAACAAGTTTATCTAGAATACTGTCTTCTCTTAATAAATGATCGGGGAATAATAAAGTCTTATAGTCTGAAATGGATGTAAACATTTCTGGAAGGTATTGGTTCATATCATTACATAAGGTCAGTAATAAATATTTATAGAGTTCTTCTTCTTTGTTTTCATCCATGAATTTTGATACTTTTTCTTGATCTAAGCCATCCATTTCTAAATGAATGGCTTCTTTTAAGATTTCGGGTTTAAATTCATTTTCTTCATTGGTAAAGACTTTTACTTTTTGGGGAAGATAATTATTGACTTCCATGAATCTTAGGGCAATAAAACGGTTAAACCAGGTATAGGCAACTTCTTCAATGACATGATGAAAGGCTTGGCTTAAGGCTTCTTGTTCATTTTGTTTCTTTTGTCCTTCTTGGATGGTTTTCTTTTCTTTTTGAATGATTGTGATGCATTCATTTAATTGTTTGGTTTCTTCCTTGTTCAATAGATTTCCATGGATGGATTCACTATTGTATTCTGGAAGACTTGTTTCACTCATCCCATATTGATAGGCTTTTTGTGCAACTCTTTCCATTAATTCTTTTCTTGCCCATATGGCATAGTTTTTAATTGCCGTTTTATTCATAGCTACTCCTTTATTTGAATAATAAATCTAAACTAAAGTGATGTTTTCCATCACCGTAACATCGAAGATAAACGCCTCTTTTACCGCCAACTGCTTCTAATGAACTGCGACACATTTTACATTTGGGATCACAATAGGCACCTCGATATAAATAATCCTCTACAAGTTCCGTTTTTAAATATTCAATATGTCTACATTTTCGATTCGTACAAGCTAAATAATAGACACCTTTGGAACTCTTCTTTACTTGCATTGCTTGCTCACATTCTGGACATTTTTTATGTGCTAGAACATAGGTTGAAAAGGAGTTAACAATCTTATGATTTTCATTCACTTTTATAACCTTTGTTGCATGATCCATTTGATCGGACATATTGAGTAAGTTAATCAATAAAGAGGCTGTATGTTTTCCTTGAAATCGAATACAAGGAAAATTTAATTTTAGACTCTTTTGATCCTTTGGTCGTATTGCATTCAAAGAATCGGGTTTTCCATACCATATCACTTCTTTATCAATGATTGTGATGGTTTGTCTCACATTGTTATTTTCAATGATATAGCCTTGATATGCAATTGGGATATTCTCTTTATGTTCCACTCGAATCGTAACTTCGATCTCATTCTCTTTTAATTGTTTTACAATACGAAAGAATTTCCCTATCTTTTCTTTTAGTGCATTGGTATTTATTTTTCCACTGATATCCACTTGAAGACATTTTTTTGTTGCTTTTAAATCTTTATAAAACACTTCATCCATCTTTTCCTCTTGAATCCTTAAGATTGATTCTTCTGTTGTTATTTGTCGACAGATTTTATTTTGTTTAAAGCAATGTCGTTCTTCGACTTCTTTGATATATTTTCGAAAGAGTAAATCCTGTGATAAATTCTTTTCTTTTAAATACATGATATTTCCAAGGGCAATAAACTTTCCTTTGGCACGTGTCATTGCAACATTAAACAAACGATTGGCCGTATCATTTTCACAAGATTCAAGTAAGATGCCTGGACGTTTTAAAGGATATGAGTCAACAAGATCATATATAATGATATCTTTTTCCGATCCTTGAAATTGATGAACGGTTGCACATTGGATTGAATTTTCTTTTTTTCCTTTTTCATAATCACGAACCATGGCATGGATCAATCGCGATTGGGCATGATAAGGTGTAATAATTCCTACTTCTTTATCTTTAGCACTCATGGCAAGTCCAAAAGATAGAAAGGCACTTAACAAATTAAAATGAGATTTATCTTCGGCTTTTAAACAAATATTTCGCATATTGGATAAATCAATTAAAGAAAGTACCCAAGGTGCTAATGGTTCTGATCTTTGAATTTCTTCTTGTTTAAAAGAAACATCTTCTGGTGTTTTTAATAAACCTTGATAAAAATTTTGACTAACAAAGTTCGCAATGTCTTGATGCATACGATATTGTGTATCTAACATACATAAATAATTATGATTATATCCTTTTTTCACGGCCGCTGAAATCCCACAATAATCAAAGATATCCGCATTTAATTTTGAATTGGATCCACTTTGTACAATGGGTGGCAATTGTTTAAAATCACCAATACAAATAAAATGAGATTTTGCTAAAGAAGCAGCATAGACAATTTGTGGAATATAGGCCATACTCGCTTCATCAAAAATCACAACATCGTATTTTGATTCATAGATTTTCTTATTAACAACTGCCATTGATATTGTGGTTGCCACAAACTTTGCGCTGGCAATGGAATTGTTCTTTTCTTCTTGTAGTTGTGCACTGATATGGTTTAATTCTCTTTTAATATCTTTATAAGTAGAACTTGTTCGATTGACTGTTTCTAATTGTTTTTTTAATTGCTTTCTTTTTTCTAATAGATCTGGATGGGCATGAATGGTTAAATTATCTACTGTTAAATACTCATCTTCTTTTAATTCACTTTTTCGCGCATTGCCATAACGTACAATTTCTCCTGCTGAAAATTGACTCAATTGACTTAAACGTAAAATAGCTTCATCCACTGAAACATTACTATAAGATACCATTAAAATTCGATGATTTTGCTTCATGTGTTCAATGGCTATCTTTGCCAAGGTTTGGGTTTTTCCTGTACCTGGTGGTCCCCAAATAAAGGTAATCGGCTTATTTAAAGCCATTTCAATAGCTTTTTCTTGTCCAGTTCTTATCTTTCTATTTTCTGTATCAATATTTTCAGTGCTATGACGAACTAAGTTTCTTACAATTTGACTTGGCCTTTCTTTTAGTTCTTCTAAGCGTTCTTTTAATTTAGACAAAAGCATCCAAGCTTGGGCAGAGAATTCCATAAATGGAATTTCTTCTCCTAAATTATAGCTTGTAGATACCAACAAGGTAAAATCTTCACAACTAATAATGGTTCCATCATACTCAATATTTTGATTCCATAAAGTAATTGCAACGTCTGCTGGTAAATTTAAATCTTCATCCATTTCAAAGGAATAGATGGATTGAACTCCTTTTTCTAATCGCTTTCCTTCATAAATTTTATATTTTTTTACTTCATGTTGTTTTAAATAGCTTAACTCTTTTGAAATTTCTTCTTGATAAGAGTCACAAAAAGAAAGAACGGAAGAAAATGTCTTTGTTGATTTTGTTTGTGCTATTCTTTCTTGTTTGGCTTTTTTCTCTTGTTTTTCTATTGCTTGTCTTGCCTTTTGTTTTTCTTTTTGTATTTCTTGATTGATTTCTTCCTCTTCAAATTTTAGAAAATAATCAAAACAACTCGGATATACAAATTTCTTTGTATCTTCTAATTGATCAAAACGTACGATTAAATACTTTTCATCTTGTGAAAGAATCGTACCTTTTCCAAATGTTGAATGCTTTACCCTTTTCTCTCTATAATCCATATTGCATCCTAACTAAAGAAATCAAAATCATCGATTGCCATAGCAATATCTATTTCTACTTCTTCTTTACTTTGTTTCCCATTTTCATCTTCAATCACTAAATAATAACGCTCTTTATGACTAAACTTTTGTGACTTTAAATTGAATGTACATTTAAATTCACGATCTTTTGTCAAATCACTTGTTCGATCAGCAATAACTTTTTGTCGATCACTGACTTCATGACCCATTTCATCAATCAGATAAATGGTATATGTACATGCAACTCGATTATCTTTTACCGCTTCTTTTTGATAGAAACTCAAATGGAAAATCATATTACTAATTTTTCGATTTGACGATAATAAAACCAATTCAACTGCTTTGGTTTCATATTTCTCTTTATTCACACGTAAAGCTTTATATCCACTTCGTACAAATTTATATTTAATTAATGGCACACACATTTCTTGTAAAGAAGTTCCACCATGAACAAAGTTAATGCCACCAGCCCCTCGTATACGAATATTTTCTCTTGGGGCAAAACCCAATACATCCGCTTCATTATAAATACCTTTAACAGGCATTAAAAAGTCTGGTTTTGCTTGCGAATCGGTTAAGACATATCTTCTTCCTTGTTCTAGAATATTCTCTTTAAAATCACTTCGAGACATCATATCCATTTCGCTTAATGCTTGATAGGTATATAAGAAACCATGATCCGATGTAATTAAAATATTAACTCCCATTAATTCATTACAAATAATACGTACAAGATTTGTTAATTCTTGAATCGTTTTACTACAAGCATCAAAGACAGTACTTTCATCATTGTGACTGGATGCATCAATTAAATCATGATAAATATAAACGACTTCTTTTCCTTTAACGACTGCTCTTCTTTCTTCACGTTTCATGGTTAATAAGTCTTTGTACTTTAAGGCAACACTGTTTTCATTTTGCGCCTTTAATAAACCATCACGATCACTCATTTCACTACTATGTCCATCGACTAAGACTTTTAAAGCATCTTTTTTCTTTTCAACACTTAATTTTTTATGTGGTAATAAAGCAGCCATTCCAAACTTTGTGATGGTAGGAAAAATACCTTCTTGGGCTGTAATTTCAACATCTGAATTCGTTTCAATTTCCAATTGTTTTGCCAAAGAATGTGCGACATCATAACGCATGGCATCCGATATAATCACAAAGACTTTTCCTTCCATAGATTGAACTTCATCTTGATAGAAATCCACTTGTTGACGAATGCCTTGAATTTGTCCAAATTCATTTAAACCGCTTTCAATGACTCGATTCCAATTGCTTGATAATTTATCTAAGAACCAATTTTTATATACTTTTTCTACATAGTTTGCTAAATCTTTAAATAAATCATTTAAGGCATGAAAGCTTTGTAATGAAATTGAAAAAGCTTGATAGAATTCACGATACATTGTATCCATTTGATAATAATTTGTTGTATAAGCATGAAACATTTCGGAAGCCAAACTATGATGAAAACTTTGTCGATTCTTTTCTTCAAATTGTTTCATTAAAGCAACTTGATAAATGCCATCATAATAAGGGGCATAATCTTCATACCATACGGATGTTCTTCTTTTTTCAATGGTATTCAATAACGTATCTACATCGATATTTTGTTGCAAAATAGAAGAAATCAATTGCGTTATAATGATTTCATCTAAGATTGGAAAAACGTCGGCATGAATAAAAGAAGACAGATTAAAAGATGCAAAATGTTGATGTAAATTCAAATGATCACTGACATAGTTTGCGATATCAAAGAATTCTTTTTTCTCTTCACTATGCATCCAATGAAAGACCAAATCATAAGAAAAACCACTATGTAAATCAGAATAAGAAAAATCAATTAAAAGTTCAGAAGACATATTACGCGATAAAGCACTAAAAAGAATATGCTTTGTCAATTCATCAATATTTGTTCCTTTATAGCCTGTACATTTTTCACAAAGCGTCCAAAATAAATCTGAAATGCTGTATTTTAATAAAGATAGTTTTGCTTCATTTTGTTCATCTGGACCCGAAGCAATAACCGCTTTTATAATTGCTTCTGGACTTCTTTTCTTAGATTTACAACAAGCTGCTAATATACTGAGATATAAAGTCGAACGATTCTCAATCCCATCAAAAGAAGCCACCAGTTCACGACGAGATTTCGCATTAAAGAATGATTTATATGTTTTAACTTCTTTACGTAATTCTGGAATATTTAAAATATGCATTTCATCCATCCAACGCGATAATAAATCCGCTCTAAATTCTTCGTTGTAAAGTTTCAAATCCAAAAACCAATCTTGTTCTGAATCAAAGATTAAAGGATTATAAACCAAATAATTAGTTTCTAAATCATCATAAGAAAGAAGCTTTTTCGATGTAAATAAATTCCCTTCTTCTAAGATTAATACAGAAGCATTCGATAAGTTTAATTCTTTTACTTCCTCTAAGAATTCTCCTTCTTCATCATTCCAAAAAATAATTCTTCTTTTATAGAATTCATCCAAAGGTTCAGCAAACCTTCTTTCTAATTCATTTTTAATATCTTCAATAGCCATACCGAACCTCCTATGTTTGACTAAGTTTCGACTAAATTTTTTTAATAATTCCATTTAGTCAAATCAAAAAAACAATATTTATACCCATTTCTATCTTTTATCCGACTAAATATCCGACTAAATAAAATTATTTTTCTTCATTTAGACGGATGAAAAGCCTTATACTTATAGGCTTTTTATCCAATTTCAATATTTTATCCGACTAAATATCCGACTAAATAAAATAATATTCAAACTTTTAGTAAGTAAATATTAATAAGATATCTTAAGTTTTATTATACATTATACTATATACACTAAACGAACTTGTGTAGAGTTCAGCAAGTTGGCTGTACCAGAGATTTCTTTGCTCCTGGGTTAGTAATCTTTAATTATCTATGTGCCTATTTATTACTATAAAACCTTTCCTTATTAGATAGTTATTATTTCACAAATCATATCCCTTCCTGCTTAAAATTCATTTAATATATTTATCATTTTCTATAGAAAATATTGAATTCATATCGTACAACATATTCAAAGCTAACTTGTGATGGATTAAGCTGGGCTGGCTGTGCCAGTAAGACTATGTCGAGATGCCTTTGCTCCTGGGGTTAGCTATTTTATTTTTTATTAAGTACATTTTCATTTTTATTTGAAATGATCTAAATAAGCTCTCATTGACAAATTTGAATGTCACGCTAAAATGTAACTACGTTTATAGCACATATGTTGAGGTGTCTGTTTACAGGTGCTGCATAGTCTGTATCCGTTTTCGTCAAAGGTCTCTGTGATGGTGCCTGCTTGCAGGTGCTTGAATCATAGGGTCTTTTTTTGTCCATAACGCAGATAATCATAAACCCTTATCATTCTATTTAAGCTGCTTCTTCCACTCATTTTCATCACTACTTAAGCTTCACAATAATATTCCTATTTCATAGTTATGGTTTTATTCATTATTTTCTTGAATTAATTTATTAAAATTCGAATAGCATTCTTCTGAAGATATAATCCAATAATTTGAATTTATGAAAAGCTGTTCATTATAAGTTTTTGCACCCTCTTTTGATAAATTAATATTAAAAAATGTATTTTGAACAAAATCAAAAAAACATATTTCAATCGATAATAATAAATATGGATTTAAGGCCATTTTCATAATCATCATAGATGGGGCTTTACAATCAGGAAGAACTTTAACAATAACAGGATTATCAGAAGTCATCAGTATTGGGTAGTCTGAAATATAAAGTCCAAATCTTATTTCCGAATTAAAAACATCCCATATGCATTGAATGTACTTGTCAAAATCATTAAGATTATCGCGTGCCCAAATATTGCTTTTATTGATAATATCTTCATTTTTTCTTATCTCATCTAATGTCATATGTTCTCTTGCTTTAACAAAATCATTATTTAATTTTTCATGTATTGAATAAAATAAAATTCTACCTGACTCTGTTCTCCATAATTGCAAAAAAACAAATTTAAATAAATTATTTAACTCGTTTTCATCAAGAATCTTTTCATTTATGATTTTATTTTTAATCAGCTTATCTATTAAAGGTATAGAAATCTTCTCACAATCTGCCAGGTAATTCTCTAATATATTGTCTATATCTGATTTAGAAACTTCATAAGCATAATTATGACAACAAATTTTTTTAACACTTTTTTTAATTACTTTACCCTGTACAAAATGATAAGCCCATACTTTATTTTTACTATCAGAAAAATTTTTTAAATAACCTCTCGGTACAATATGTTGATCTTTAGCAACCATCTATTCACCCTATTTCAACTTTACCAACAATTCACTAAACTTTGCATAGTTGGCTTTGACACCATCATCTAGATCCATTGGTT
>CAVBLW010000068.1:0-7735 GCA_963596085.1 Bacteroidaceae bacterium
TGCTTATCCAATAAGACTTGTTGCATTGATTCTACATCCTGCCCATTGACCATTTTCGCAATCGCATTCATCTTTGCACATTCTTCTAATACAACCGCATTATGAACGGCATTAAATCCATCGCTTCCCCATGTAAATGGACCATGGCTATGTACCAATACACCTGGCACGCGATCTGGATCTAAACCTCGGACTTTAAATTCTTCAACGATGACTTTTCCTGTCTCTAATTCGTAACTACCTAAGATTTCTTTTGGTGTCATATAACGAGTACAAGGGATTGCACCATGGAAATAGTCCGCTTGAGTCGTTCCCAAAGCAACGACGTCTTTTCCCGCTTGCGCAAAACTAGTTGCCCATGTTGAATGCGTATGTACAACACCGCCAATGTTTGGCCAATTACGATAAAATTCCAAATGTGTATCTAAATCTGAACTTGGATTCAAATCGCCTTCTACACGATTTCCTTCCAAGTCCACAACGACAATGTCTTCAACCTTCATGGTGTCATATTCCACTCCACTTGGTTTAATGGCGATAACACCCTCTTTGCGATCAATTTCTGATACATTTCCCCAAGTGAATGTAATCAGACCATATTTTGGAAGCAATTGATTTGCTTCATATACTCTTCTTTTTAATTCTTCGTACATGCCTTAGTCCTCCGTTACAAAATAGATTGCAGCTTCGGCTGCCGTATGATTGGCACCTACAATAATATCTTTGTCTTTATCATGAACAACACATAAATTAGCAGGTCCTACACCTTGATCGACCATAGTCACTTTGTATTCACCATCTTCATAGGTGACAACGAATAATTCACAATCTTTTCGACGAACACCGCACACGAAGGCATTTTTCCCAGCCAACTTTGTTCCGACTAAAGCATGGGCAAAATCAATGTCATTCGCATAAGTCCATACCTTCTTATATTCATTTCCATCTTTTTTATAGATTTGAATCTGATTTCCATGGAATTCTTCAATTGTAATGATTTCATCTTCTCCATCATTATCAATATCAATGGTTGCGATTTCACCAATATGACCAGATAAAATCGGTTCAACCTTCCATTGTCCACCTCTTTTTTCAGGTGCACTGACTCTTAGAATTCCTTGATCACTTCCAAAGTAGCCAACATCTTTTCCATTTTCTTTGCATTGCCAAAAACCATGGTTACGATATAAGCCATCACAAAGCACTTCTAGTTCGACGCCTTGACTTGGATCTTCTGGTAATTCTGCTACATAGATTCTTCCTGGAACGCTCCAATCATTTTTTTCTTTTTTAGAGGTAGCTACGGTAGCTAAAATTAAATAATTAATTCCATTTTGATGAAAGATTCCAAAACGATGCACATAAGGAACAGAAACGACATCTTTAAATTCCCATTTTCCATTGTCATATTTTCCCCAAACGATTTTTGCCAAGGATGGGCTAACTTTCAAATAGAATTCTTGAACACATAAGAATTCTTTTTCTTTTGTTGGAATAGGAACAATAGACATGCATCCACCTGGTTTCGTCCATACATTTTCTTTGGTTTCATAGTCTTTTCCATAGTACATATTACAAGCAACATCTGGATCTTCACTGGCTAATAAAATATGATTTTCTCCATCAAAATAAATGTTACTTGCACAATAGCAACGATACATATCATCAAGCTTTTTCTTTACAATTTTCATGATTTTTTCTCCTTTTTGGGTATAAGAAAAGCTGCATAGCGCAGCTTTTAATTTTTTTATTCACTGAGCACTGCTTTTAAGCCATCTTCAATTTCTTTTGGAGACATTACATTTTTAAGTCCGACAACTTTTGTCCCTCTCTTTTGCGCATCTGCAAACATTGGAACAAAGTTTTTTGAACAAAGCACTACATCATAATTTCCGGCCGCTGATTTTCCTTCGCTAACCGCACAATGGTGAATTTCTTGCACATCCAATCCCATTTTCTTTGTCACTTTTTGTACATTTAACTTAATCATCATGCTTGTACCAGCACCATTCCCACAACATACTAATAATTTTAATTTTGCCATTTTTATATTCTCCTTTTTTTATTCAGCACTTGCTGCTTCAACTTTTTCTAAATATGCATCATAATCTTCAGTAATCAAGAAATATGTTTCTGGATGTTTACGATATTGTAATTGTGGAATTGCAATTAAGATGATTACAACAATTGCCACCCCAACAAAGCCTGCATATTTCATAATTACGGTAAAGATTGGCCATACCGTTGCCCAGTCAAACATTCCAAGATATCCTCCGTATTGACTTAATCCGACCCATCCAGCGATTAACGCAGAACCAAACACTTGAATCAATCCAGAAATAAATGGAAGAAGCATTGCCGCTTTAATTCCACCGCGATTATCTGCATAAACTGAAATAACCGCATTATCGAAGAACACAGGTACGAATCCAGCAATAACTAGAGTTGGTGAATGCATGAGCAATAAAATCATAATTGCAATAAATTGTCCTAATGCTCCCATTAAGAATCCTACCGTTACGGCATTTGCACTACCAAATCCAAAGATTGCAGCACAATCGATTCCTGGAACAGCACCTGGTAAGAACGAATTGGAAATACCTTGGAAGGAATTTGTTAATTCCGTAACGAATGTACGAACACCTAATTGTAAAATTGCTAAATATACCGCAAAGTTTAAAGCTGTTGTCATTGCATAGAAGAAGAAATTTTGATCCGCAGTAATAAATTCAGCTTGAACCAAATAATCTTTTCCTAATACCAACAAGATAGCACCAAAGAAAATAAACATTAAGATCGATGTAGCAACCATATTTTCATTAAAAATTGACAAGAATCCTGGAAATTTCAAATCATCTAAACGTTTTGTATTTTTTCCTTTCATTTTTTCTGCCATGCGACCAAAAACAGCAATCCCAAACATTTGTTGATGTGCAATCGCAAATCCTCCACCTTCAGTTAATTCTTGTGTGATTTCTACCGTTAAATTCGAACCAACAGCCCAATATAAACCTAATAATAATCCCATCAAAAGTAAAATTGGTGTACTTCCTAATTTAGGAAAACAGAATAGAATTAACCAAAAAGCTGTTGAAGCTTGTTGCATTTGTACATGTCCTGTCGTAAATACAGCACGCATCTTTGTCCACTTTTTCAAACGAACTAAAATTAAATTCATAATAAATGCAATTAACAATAAAATCATAACTTGTGAGAAAGTACGTCCAAATTGTTTTGACAAACCTTCCGTTACTGCATTTTGACCAAAATAAGGGTCAATAACCATCGCATCCAAATTGAAACGATCTTTCAAGCCAACTAAGATTGGTCTAAAATTATTAACCAGACCTGAAGAACCAACACTTAAGATCATATAACCAACCGTAGCTTTTATAAAACCTGCAAACGCATCATAAATCGGTTTTTTCAACAAAATATATCCAATAAATACAATCAGCCCTATAAAATATGCCGGTTGCGTCAGAATATTTGTTGCAAAGAAATCCCAAATCCCCATTAATATATTCATAGTTCTCTCCTCTTTTTATTCTATTATTCAAACTCACTTGCAATTCTTACTAAATCTTCTTTTGTCTTCGCATTATTTAATGCTTCAACAATTTCCTCATTCATTAAACAATCCATCAATGATTGAATATTTTGCATATGTTGTTCATGATCAATTGCTGCTAAAGAGAAAAATAATTTTGCTTTTTTATCTGGATCCTCTGCATCAAAGTCAACTTCATTTTCCACTTTCATAAAACTAATCGCTGTTCCATTACATCCTTGTGCACCTTCTGAAGAATGTGGCATCGCAATACCTGGAACAATCACAATATAAGGCCCAAATTTTTTTACACATTCAATGACTGCCTCTACATAACGTTTTTCTACCGTATTGTCTTTCAATAAAGGTTCATAACTTTTTTCAATTGCATTTTCCCAACAATCAAAATGATCAGCAAATGTGTAATATCCTTTTTCAACAATTTCCTTCAACATATCCTTAATTCCTCTTTCTTATAGAACTGAACGATATGGAACATTCGGTTCTTCTTCAAAACAATCTTCAAATCCTCTACGATAATGGTATTCTCTTTTGGCTTTATCCGTTGGATATACATATTTTCCACCTACATCCCAAATAAACGGATGGAATTGATACCCTAACATATCTTTTTTATAGTTATATAACAATTCGATTTCTTTTGGATCTGCTTTAAAATTCGTCCATACATCATAATGAATTGGAATAACAACATCGGTTCTTAAAGCTTCTGCCATGCGTAAAATATCAACACTTGTCATTTTATCTTGCATTCCAATTGGATTTTCTCCATAAGATCCAAATGCTACATCGATATCATAGTCTTTTCCATGTTTTGCATAATAAATTGAATAATGTGAATCCCCTGAGTGATAAATATTTCCACCAGGTGTTTTCACTAAGTAATTAACCGCTTTATCATCCATGTCCGTTGGACATTTACCTGCTAAATCTTCACGGTCTGGACCTTGTGAATCGGTTGTTGTAATACATGTTCTATCAAATGAATCTAAGGCAACGATTTCAATATCTTTGATTTTAATTGTATCACCTGGTTTCACTGTAATACAACGCTCTGCTGGAACCCCCCATTTTTGCCATAATTCTACTGATTTCTTTGGTCCAATAAAAGGCACCGGAATTTCTTTTCCATTTTCATCAATGGTTGTCATATTTGATTTTAATACATGAGAAGCATACTCAGCTGACATATGATCTTGATGATAGTGTGTAGCTAAAACTGCATCCACTTGTTTAATTGCAAATGGATCAATGACAAATGGTACAGCTCGTAAGTTTGGTTGCATAGCACGACATCCACACATATTGGCCATTTGATGTCCAACTTTCATTTTTCCATTCCCATGTGTACGTTTACCATTTCCTGCCCATAAATCAATCGTAATATTTGCGCCACCTGGTGTCTTAAACCAAATTCCTGTACAACCTAACCACCACATTGCAACCGTTCCAGGTTTTACTTCTTCATTTTCAATTTCCTCATTTAACCATGTTCCCCACTCTGGGAAAGTCGACATAATCCAAGACTCTCTTGTGATTTCTTCTACTTTTGACATTTATATTCTCCTCTTCTCTTTAACCCGGGTTTCTTTTGACATACAAATAATAGTTTAATTGACCATTAAAAACAATCGATTTTATGTTCGTTTTACACTTTTTATGAACTCTTAAACGTTTCCAAATTATTTTATGTTCTTTTTTATGAGTTTTCTATTGAGTTTTATATTCTATCCTATTAAAATAATCATATAAAAACAGGAGAACGCTAATGAAAACACTAGAAAAAATGTCTTTAACTCAATATGCCCAAAACATAACATCTATTATCTTTTATATCGTATTCGCTATATTTACTTTTATACAAATTATACATGCAACAAATGCACCTTCAAAAATCTTTTATTTTATCTTACTCATCTTAATTTTAGGCATTGCACTATATTCCGAATATCTAAAATATCTATTTAAGCAAGCCATTTATGCCCTAACTTTTGATCTAGATGCGGAAAAAGGAAAAAGAACATTTGAAAAACTATTAAGAAAAGATATCTTTCATTCTTATAAAAATGATAAAAAGATTTTTGATACACTCTATTACATCGATCAAATGAAATTTCAAGAATGCTTAGATTTCATTGAAGAAAATTCCCAATTTTTTCATTCGAGCATCGATCAACTTTTGATTTATCATTATACAAAATTTTATTGTTCTTATAACTTAGAAAATTATAAAATAACTAAAGAAGAATATTCTAAATTAGAGCGCATGAAAAGCCAAAAAATAAAAGGAACAAAAGTATCGCCTCTATATAATTGGGAATTCATAGATTCAATTTATTTATCTTCAAAAAAAGATTACAAACAAAGCTTAAATACATTTAAAACAGTAAATACACAAAATATGAACAATCGAGAAAAGGTTCATTATTACTATCAATATGCAATGGAATCTTTAAAAACAAAAGATCAGACGCAAACAAGTAAATACATCCATTATATAAAACAATGCAATGGGAAAAGCGCAATTTGTAAAAAAGGAGAATCATTATGAAAATGTCCAAAGATATCGTCGAGCAACGAAGAAAAAAAATCATGCAAAAAATACAAGTTCAAAAAAATGTTAACGTTGAGCAACTTGCTAAAGAATTAAATGTAACTCCTTTAACCATTCGTCGTGATTTACAATATTGGGAAGATAAAGGTGCACTGGAGCGATATTATGGTGGAGCACGACTTGTTCAATCCTTTGTAGAAAATGATGAAAACAATAATGAGCCTTATAAGCATGCCATCGCCAAATATGCAGCCACTTTCATCAACGATGGAGATACGATTTTCATCAATACAAGTTCCACCGCATTATTGGTCATTCAATATATTATTGGAAAAAGAGTAACAGTAATCACAAACAATGGAAAAGCCATCTTTTGCGAACACGATCCTTTAGTAGAAATTGTTTTAACTGGTGGTGAATTAAGATTTCCAAAAGAAACAATGACTGGCGATTTTGCTCTCAATAACCTTCGAAGAGTACGCGCAAATAAAGCTTTTCTAGGATGTAGTGGCTTTGATGCAGAAGTCGGTATGTCTACAGCAATCCTACAAGAAGTGAACGTCAATGAAACCATGATTTCTAGATGCAGTGGAGAAGCCTTTATATTAGCCGATGCAACAAAAATAAATTACGTCCACCAATTTGTAGTCGCAAAGCCAATTGCCTTTTCAAGATTAATTACGGATACTAGAGTTCCGATTGAAGATATAAACGAATTTAAAGATGCCGGATTATATGTTTATCAATTAGATGTACTTCTAAATTATAAATAGAGCATCCACTCACACAATTCAAAGCACTTTTCGTTCCATTTGGAACGATTTTTTTAGACTATAAATTAAAACCATTTAATGCTTTATATATTCTTTTATAGGTTATAATGGAAATACAAATGAGTCATTTCTACATTTATTTTTTGCAATAAACGCATATTAAAATATTGGAGCAATTTATGAACAAATTAAATTTTATATTCACAAAAAGTAGTTTTTATATAGATGATACAAGCAATGATTCATCGAAATGGTCTTCACAATTTCAAAAAGATAAATATTCCGCTTTATATGAATTTGGCTTTGAAAATGATTTAAAAGGTTTAACATCCAGTGCTTTTTATCTTTATCGACTTTCACAAAAATTTATCGAAACATTAAGGAATGCACCAGAACTTGAAATTGCTCGAGAAGAAGTAAAAGTAATTGCTTCCGATGAAGACATTGAATATTTATTATCCATTCTTCCTTTTGCGATTGGGACTGAATTTGTAGATTCCCTTTGGATTCAAAATATATATCAACATTTAAATGAACAATTTCATACTGATATTAAATCTTACAAAGGTACGGTACAAATGTACCTAGAAGAAAAATCACAAAATCTAAAAGTCGCTCAACGCATTTACTTTCACTTAGTAGAAAATGAAGAAGATTCCGATTTCCCATTCGCCTTTTTAGCAACGTATGCAACAAAAGATACTGAAAATCGAATTGTACATATGCCTTTAAAACATGCCTTGGTTGAATATAAATCCGATCAAGAACAACTATTGAATTTATTGGCTCATCATCAATAAAAGTGGGTTAAATTTGAATAAAAATTATGTATAAGTC
>CAVBLW010000069.1:0-7715 GCA_963596085.1 Bacteroidaceae bacterium
GACGCAAAGTCCCGAAAAGCCCAGAAAATAAGGCTTTTTTTCGCACCTTACTTCTGAACCCTTGACATCAAGACTACCGTCTCGACATGTGGTGTTTGACTAAATAGATCAAAAGGTTGTACTTTATCTATTTTATATTTCTTTTCTAGTTTCTTTATATCTTTTGCCAATGTACTTGGATTACATGAAATATAAATAATTGATTCAATATCTTTTTTTAATAAGACTTGAGCCATTTGTTCTAATCCTTTTCTTGGCGGATCAACAATTAAAGTACCAATCGATTTTTTAATTTTCTCTAACTCTTCACTTGCATCTCCAGCGATAAAATGTAAATGTTCTTCACCATTTATTTTCGCATTCATTTGTGCATTTTCTACAGCATCTTTATTATATTCAATTCCAATTACTTCTTTTGCCTTATCAGCGACAAATAGACTAATTGCACCAATTCCACTATAAGCTTCTACAAGTAAATCACTTGGTTTTGTCAATTGATTGACATATTCATACAATTGTATAGCTTGTTGCGTATTTAATTGGAAAAAAGAACGCGGTAAAAGTTGACAAGTTTTCTCTTTTAATTGAATCTCCATCTTTTCTTGTCCAGCTAAACAATGCATTTGGTCACCAAAAAGATCCATTGAATCTTTTTCTTTTATACTTTGCCAAAAAGAAACTACATTTTCTAATTTCATACAAGCATCAATCAATTCTTTTGGAAGATCAACCTGACCAGTCACTAAAATAATTTGAACTTTTTTATCAAATGTTTTGATGACTAAATTTTTTAAATCGTTTAATTGAAATTGATTTATACATACAAGTACACCTTGTCGCACAGCTTCTAAAGTTTTTTCATGTACAATGCAACGATTAATCGATATAAAATCATGTGAATCTCTTGCATACATTCCACATTTCCATTGTCCATTCACTTTTTCTAATGGGAGTTTACACATATTTCGATAAGCCAATGGATTTGGATTTTTTCTGATTTTTTCAACTTTTCCTTTGTAGTTTGTATATTTACGTAAAGATTCTTCTACAAGCTTTTCTTTCATTTTACATTGTTCTTTATATTGTGCATGCATCATACTGCATCCACCACAACTTTGCCATTGTGAACAAATCGGATAACGTCTTCGACTCGATTTCTCAATGATGCGATCCATTTCACCAATCATATATTTTTGTTTTTCTTCGACAATATGTCCATCAATCACTTCATTGGGCAATACATAAGGAATAAATACCGGCTTCTTTTTCATATAAGCTATACCTTCTCCATTAATTCCCCATTTTTTTATTTTTATTTTCATTCTGTTCTCCTTTATTTTTTACGAAAACATCGAATTATAAATTCGAAAGTAATCTCTTTTCCTTGCGAATTTCTTACTTTTTCTAAACCTTCTTTCGGACTTTTATAACGATAAGGTGTCATCTCTAATAAAGGCCAAAGATCGTCAATGTACTTTTTACTTTGGCAAACTTGCTCAGAAATCAAATCAAAACCTTCTTTTTGATTTGATGGTAAAAGATTTTCTAAAACATTTTGATACAAAAGTTCCTTCAATTCCCAACAATGTTTTGGTCCAGGACTTACAGTAATCCATAAGCCATCCTTTTTAAGAATACGATGAATTTCTTGGTCTGCATCCCCTACAAATAAAGAAGTCACGCCATGACAACATGCATCCATTAATGGTAAATCATAAATTGAAGCAACAACATATTGAATTGCTTTATTTTGTTTTGAAGCATAAATTAAAGCATCCTTACTTAAATCAACTCCAACCACCTTGGAACAAACCTTTTGAAAAGCCGAAGTATAATACCCTTGTCCACAGCCCAGATCAACAAGCGTATCGATTTGATATTCTTTTAAAAGTGCAATAACGCTTTGACGCATAAAATCATAGATGTCTTTTTCAAGAAAAGCCGTACGTGCTTGAACCATTTCCTTATTATCCCCTTGATTGACTTTTTGTTTCAAAGATAAGTTTACATAACCTTGTTTGGCTTGATCAAAGGAATGATTATTCATACAATAAAATCTTCGATTTTCATGAATCAATTCTTTTTTACAAATTGGACATCGTAACATATTTTCTCCTTAAAAAAGGTGGAAACTTCCACCTTTTAAAACAAATCATCTTTTTCTTGTTGTGGTCGGACAACAATATCTTCACATTGATCAATGCAATCTTGAACCATTGTTTGCCAATCCCAACGTTGTTCATATCTTTGACAACGATCAATTCTTGGTTTGGTTGCCGGATTTTTTGGATCAAAAATAGTACAACAATCTTCATAAGGTAGAATTGATGTTTCATAGGTTCCAATGGAACGAGCTAAATTAATAATTTCAACTTTATCCATACAAACCACTGGACGTAAAATTGGCATATTGGTTACATCATTAATTGTTTGCATACTCTCTAAAGTTTGAGAAGCGACTTGACCTACAGATTCACCAGTCGCAATGGCTTGCGCATGTCTTTTCTTTGCTAAACCATCTGCAATACGCATCATCATACGACGCATTAAAGTAATGGCATAACTTTCATCGGCATGTTGATAAATTGCGAGTTGAAGATTCGTAAATGGAACAACATGAACAATTAATTCTCCTTGATATCCACTAATCATTGAAGCCAATTTTAAGACCTTGTCTTGGGCATTTTGTGAAGTATAAGGTGGCGCTGCAAAATGGATTGCTTCAATATGTACACCACGTTTCATCATTAAATAACTTGCTACGGGTGAATCAATTCCACCGCTGAGTAACACCATTGCTTTACCGCCTACACCCACTGGATAGCCTCCAGCACCTTGAATACGATCTGTCATAATATAAGTTGCATCACGATGCACTTCAACAACAATTTTAACATCTGGATTGTGTACATCGACTTTCCAATTGCTATTTTTTAGAATTTCTGTTGCAATCTTTCGATTGATTTGATCACTAATAAATGGAAACATTTTATCCGAACGACGTGCTGCAACTTTAAAGGTATGATATTCATTTAAATCCACACTCTCTTTTGCCGCTTTAACAATTTCATCAATATCCGAATCAACTTTAACAGCTAAAGAGAAGGATGAAATTCCAAATACTGAAGCTAAAATTTGACTCACTTTTTCAGAATCTTCCCCATGTAAATAAATATACATGCGATCATGTTGTTTTTGATATTCTAAATTTGGAAAATCAGCCAAAGCCTTTTTTACATTCTGTAACAATTGTTTAATAAAACTATTTCTATTTTTTCCTTTTAAAGATAATTCGCCATAACGAATTAAAATATGGTTATAGTGATAAGCCATAATCTCTTATAATCTCCTTACAAACTCGTATAAATGTCTGTGCTTCTTCCATTGAATTATATTTTGAAAATGATAAACGAATCATGTGTGTTGCTGCTTTTTTATCTTTGCCCATCGCGAGCAATGTCGCTGACTCATTGGCTGAATGCGAAGAACAAGTACTTTTAGCCGATACACAAATTCCTTTTGCATCTAAGGCATTCAATAAGACTTCACTGGTTAATTGATCAAAACCAATATTTAAAATAAAAGGCAAAGCATCACTTGGTGAATTGATCTGTGCCCCTTCAATCTTTGAAAGTTCGCAACGTAAATATTGATTGATTTTAGTAATTTTTTGATAAACCTCATCTTGTTCTTCTAAAGCAAGTCGAATCGTTTTAGCCAAGGCTATATTTACAGGTGCATTTTGCGTACCACCTCTTAGACCTTGTTCTTGTTGCCCTCCTTGAATAATTGGCATCAATTGTAATTTTTCTTTTTTCATCAAAAGGCCCGATCCCTTTAAACCATGAATTTTATGTGCTGAAAGTGTAACTAGATCTAAAATTTCAAAAGGAACATCGATTTTCGAAAAACTTTGTACACAATCCACATGATAAACACAAGTCGGATGTGCATGTACTACTTTTTCTATATCTCGAATGGGATTGATTGCTCCCATTTCATTATTCACATGCATCGTAGAAACAAGAATCGTATCTTTACGCATTCTTTCTTTAACTTCAGAAGGAGTAATTATTCCATCTTTATTAATTGGCATTTTTTCAACTTCAAAGCCCAATTGATTTAAAAAATCGGCTGAATGATCTAAAGAAGGATGCTCTACATTACTAATCAAAATGTGTTTTCCTCTACTTTGATTTGCAAGCGCATAGCCAACTAATGCCATCGTATTTGCTTCACTTGCACTTCCTGTAAAAAGAATTTCATTGGCCTTCACTTTTAATAAATTTGCAATCACTAAACGAGATTTTTCCATTAAGCCACTCGCTTTTCGCCCTAAAGTATGTAAGCTATCTGGATTACCATACGTTTGAGAAAGCATCTGTTTATAAACATCAAGGACCTCTGGTGAAACAGAGGTCGTTGAAGAATTATCAAAATAAATCATTTTTATACCGCTTGATTCATGACAGCTGAATCTTTCCGGGCGATTAATTTTTCATAAGTTCCTGGATGTAAGTTTTCAATCGCTTGAATAGCAATTTTTAATGAACGTGTATATTCTCCATTTTGGAAACATAATTCCGCACGAGTTAAATCCGTATTCATTGAAGGATAGGTACTACGGAAACGATTACCAAAGACAATTGCATTTTCAGCCATTACAGCTACACCAATTAAGTTGTTGGCATTGTTGTACAATTTATAAACAAAATCAATGGCATCTTGTAAATCTGAATTCAATGTCGGTACATCCAATGGTGAATGGGATAAGACAACTTGCACACGCGTGATCAATTCTTCCGCTTTTGCAATATCTTCATCAAATTGACCAGAAACACTTGGTAAATGACGTGTTGCCGCATTTAAACGAACTTCATTTAAAATCAATTGCAATTTAATCAATTGTTTTTTTGCACGGGACTCATCACTACTTGCATTTAGCAATTTTGTTTTCATATTATCCACTTGTGATTTAAATTCGCTAATGTCATTGACAAACTCACGATAATAATGAATGACATCCACACGAGGCATTTGATCCTCATCCAATTCTTTTTGAATCAACGCACATGCTTCTTTTAGATTCGTCATTTGTTCATCCGCTAAAGCAAAACGATGCGTCCAATCTTCTAAACCAAAGCGATCACGAATGCTTCCATACAATTTTTTAATTTCTTTTAATTGAACATCAATTTCATCCACTGAAATAACATTTTGTGCTAGTCCATCCGCAATTTCATTGTAAGCATCACGTTCTGCATTCATTTCATCTTGTAAAGAAAGAATCGTATCTGTAATTTCACTTAATAAAACTTGTGCATCTTCTAAATTTCCAACATCAATTAAATGAATCGAAGATTCTAAGTTTTCTGAAGCAGAAGTCAATTTCTGATCTGCTTCTAAATAGGATAAATCGATATTTAATTTTGAAAGTTCAACTTCTTTATCACGAATTTCTTGCATTGCAGCTGGAATAATTACTTTAGCTCGTTCATATAAATCCGGACAAGCAGCTACTTCAGAAGAAATTTGATCGATTTCAACCGCAATCTTTTCCCCTTCTTCTTTCGCTTTATTAAATTCGCTTGCATACATCCATTCTTCAAAACGTGTGAATTGATCTTCAATTTCTTGAATACGACTATCAAAATAGCTTGTTGCTTCAAAGAATGAAGCACGATTGCTTGCATATACAGTTTTTACTGAAGCAAAACGTTCTTTTAATGCGTTCGCAAAATCACGAACTTCAGTTTCTTTTTGTAAAATATTATCCAATGCTTTTTGCACAATACGAATACGTTCACGTGCGTCATCCAAAGTTGTTTCTAATTCATCCATTGTACGCATTGCTTTTTTAGTACGATGTGCTTCAATGCAATCATTCGCACGTTCACATAATGTATCGCAATCATCCATGCCTTTAATGCAAATTTTATATTTTGGTGAAAGCTCATTGACACGCTCCATGATATCCGCATTGGCTTTTGCGAAAGCTTTCGCTTTATTGAACTTATAGTCCAAAGAATTGTTACGTACCTCATTAACTTCTTTTTCAAGTTCTTCAAAACGTACCCCTGCTTTTTTTCGACGAATCGAATTGGAAATAATAGTTAATAAAACCAATAATAAAATAGCAATTAATATATAAATTAAAACAGACACGTTATCTTGAATAAAAGCAATCGTTTGTTCCATTTCTAACCCTCCTATAAAAAAACGCTACAGTCATTATAGCAAAACAATTCATTTCTTGCTACGAATAGTTCTATTTTTCTTGATTTTCATTTTAAGCTCATGTTATTATACTAGGGCATGAATTGATAGCAGCAAACAAAGCCAATGGTTTAAGCGTTATAGGCATTTGCGATGTGAGTAACTAAAAGCTGATAGTAGAAAACATCATTTATAACACCGCTGTTGGTGATTTGTACTGTTATTGTTTTTGCAAAAAAACAATAGGAGGAAAATTATGTCAAGAAACACAGGAAGTACTTGGAAAAAGTCTCGTCGTTTAGATTTCTCGATCTTAGAAACAGGACAAGAACTTACACGTCGTAACTATGCGCCAGGTCAACACGGAAATGGTCGCCGTGCTAAATTAACAAACTACGGTTTACAATTACAAGAAAAACAACGTATTCGTCATACGTATCAATTAAGCGAAAAACAATTCGCTAATACGTATAAAAAAGCAAGTAAGAAACCAGGAGCTTCTGGTGAAAACTTCTTAATTATGTTGGAAAGTCGTTTAGACAACATCGTATATCGTATGGGATTAGCTCGTACTCGTCGTGGAGCTCGTCAATTAGTTAACCACGGACATATTCTTGTTGATGGTAAAAAAGTTGATATCGCAAGTTATCAAGTAAAACCAGGACAAGAAATTGAATTACGTGAACGTTCTAAAAACTTAAGCTCAGTAAACGAAGCTTTAGAAGCAAATGTTTCTACTGTTGATTTCGTTACATTTGATGCAGATAAGAAAAAAGGAACTTACGTACGTTATCCTGAACGTAGTGAATTATTCACTAGCCAACCTATCAATGAATTGTTAGTTGTCGAATTCTACAACCGTTAATTCAATGCATATAAAAAGAGGCATTTGCCTCTTTTTATTTTAGAAAGGAACCCTTATGGATTTAATCAAAGAAAAACTTCAAGCCTATGGTGCAAAACAAGATGATGATACCTTAGTTGATATGCTTCAAACCCTTGTAGCAAATCTTGTATATATCCCTACCTTCGAAGATAATCAACCCGATATCTTAGCAGATATGGATGGAAATCGTTTTTACCCCGTCTTCTCTTCGATTGAAGAAGCTAAAGATGAATATGTAAATGTTGAATGGAAGAAAATCGCTTTTATCGAATGTTTAAATTATGTCGTAAACGCAAATAAAGTTCATGCGATTGTCGTTAACCCATTCACAGAAAATGTTCGAATTCCTAAAGAAATTACCGAAGGATTGCACGAACAATTCGGAAGAAATTAATAAACGTAAAAAGTTTCTAATTCAATAAACAAGATTTATCGAATTAGAAACTTTTTTATATCCCTTAATCATAAATTAGATTTAATTGAATTTTTCAAACGACATATAACTAGATCATGTTCTGTTCTAGCAAAAATTCAGATGGTAACAAAACCTAGTGTGTCTTTGTGAAGCGTTCACAATAGTTCTGTTCTAGCAAAAATTCAGATGGTAACAAAA
>CAVBLW010000070.1:0-7379 GCA_963596085.1 Bacteroidaceae bacterium
CACTACATCAGTGCTTAATTGTTTAATCAATAGGGACTCCAAAAGAAATCTCATCTTTACCTTTGCCGTCTGGTTTATCTCTCCATGACGCAAATAGAAACTGATCAAATTCATAAAATTTTGTTTCTTTGTATGGGTATTGTCTTTCCCAACTTCCTATATTGGTGATACATCCTGTATTCACTGAACGAAGATTATATTTTTTGTAATCAATAGAAGATAATAGCTGCTTATACATTCCATAATTATAAGCATTGTCCATCTTCATGTGTGAAAGGATATCTGAATACTCTCCATTGTAATTTACAAAAAGCGCGAGATTGATTGCCGGCAACGCAAACGTGTCACTACTAACTCTTTTTGAGCAATATGCCAATCCATCATACCTGAGTTTTTTGCACGCCATCATGATTGCCTGTGAAATTATATATTCCGATTTGCATGTCCTTCCGGTCTCGGTAATTCTGTAAGAAGTTGCCATCGATAGCATGCATAATTTTAGCCAACAAAAAAACTGTTCATAATCGAGCCATTCAAAGTCCTCACCTTTGTCTAAAAATGAAACTGTCAAGTTTAGTATTTTTTGTGTTCCATCCAAAAGAACCGGTGAAACGTTAAACTCATTGTCGGCTGGCATTCCCAGCTCAATCCAACAACCATATGATGAGTTTGCTAAGTATAGACTTGGATTGCCGGAAATACTAAACCTGTAATTTCCAGATTTTGCTCTAAGTTTACGTGGCAAATGTACCATATCTTTTACTGAAAACGATTTACTGGAAGGATTTCCTGTTCGTCCTCTATAAAATTGTATCTCGGTTAAATGATTTCCTATGAAAGCCTGACTGTTTTGCACTTCATCTACTGCAAATGTATTTTCTCCTACTTCTTTAACAAGATTTTTAATAATTATATTGCATTTTGCTACATCCGCCTTGTAATAGCTCAGCAATGCTTCTAATATCTTTTTCTTAAATCTTTTAATTATATCAAGACTTGCTTTGTCAGCTCCTACCTTCTCAACTTGTTTAATAATTATACTGTATCTGTCTTTTAAGTCATCATAGTATTCAGAATCATTTTCCACTGCAAATGGACCATGTGTTGCTTTGCAATTGAAAGCATTATCTATCCACTGGATTTTCATGTGTTACCTCGCTAAAATGTCACATTTTATCACTATCTAAATACAAATTGAAGTTTCTACCTCTCTGATTAAACTAATAGAGTTTTCATTTATTTTGCTGGATTATGGATTTAAACAGTTCCATATATTCCTCATATTTGTTGTTTTTATCGAAATCAGTCGATAACTCTACGCATTTCTCTTTGAATCCTATCTTACTTTCAAAAAATTGGTTTAGAGTTTGTTTCAACTCTGAGGCATCGTTACATTTGGTCACAAGTCCCGTATATTCGCCTATACTCTCCGGGCTTCCTCCCGTATTAAAAGTAATTACAGGCGTCCCACACGCTATTGCTTCCATGTTAACGGTAGGATAGTTATCTTCCCTAGTTGGATTCACAAATACATCAGCAGCAGTATATATCTCAGCCAATTCCTTCTGATTATGTGTCCGGTGAATGCTGATTATGTTCTTCGGAAGCGTCTTATCTACAGTTTCATCCGTACCAACCAGAACAATTTGTAATTTTTCCTCATCCAACTTCTCCGCCAATTCAACGAAAACATCCAGACCCTTACGTACTCCCCAATCAAACGCTACTCCAAGTATTATCTTTTTCTCGCCTATGGCGTACCTTTGGCGGAAGTTGTTATCTACTGGGCGAAAAACAGATAAGTCTATTCCATTATTAATTACCTTAACCGGATATTCACCTAAATAAGACTCTTTTACCAGATTAGCAAGCCATTTTGAAGGGGTCACTATCGTCATATTCTCAACGCCGGTGAACCATTTCTTTTTAAGTTTCCACATAATCCTTGTTTGATCAACTTTGCTCTCTGGATATTCTCTGTAAGACGGACAATCGTGGCATCCTGTTTTCCATCTTCCGCACTTTACCATGGTAAAGTGCGGACATTGCCCGGTGAATGCCCAGCAATCGTGCAATGTCCATACTACAGGAATATTATTTTTTTTGATATATTTAAAAAGTAACGGGAGATTGATATACGCATTATGCAAATTATGAAGATGTAACAAATCAGGTTGTAGTTTTCTTAGCTTTCTTAAGAACATTTGTGTTGAAAAATACGAAAAGCAACCGTTTAACCCTGTATACTGACTTAATTTCAAATGGATATTTCTTGTAAATCTGTTTCCAATAAAAATTTGATTTTCTATTTTTCTCTGTGAATTGCTTCTACTCGCAGGACAACATGTAAACACACTATATTTCTCTTTTCTTACAGTCTCGGCAATCTGGAGCATAACGTTTCCGGTGCTTCCATAATTACAACTGTTGATTTCAACAATAGTTTTTTTCATAGCCAAATTTCCTCAACTTCTCCTCAGTCATTGCAACAGATACAATTATTGGCAAACAATCATACCAGGAAAACGATACACTACCAGTAAAATACATTGCTAATATTATCCAAAACATGATTGTAAGACCCGAATTTCTCAAATAACCTCTTATTTGTAACAACAGATAGCAAACAATTATAAAACCCAAAAAGCCCGTTGACACAAGGAATTCTGCTATCGAATTCATGTATTCATATGCGTATTTTGAATTTATGTAGGGGTGAGTTAATATGTATGCATCATAATTGCCGGCTCCAATACCAAAGAATTTCTCAACAGGATTCAATATACTATAAAAATGAAAACCCTTTACAAGTCTAACATTAATAGAAGATGAATCACCGTTATTAATGCTTCCTATCCTTGCCAAAAGTGTTGATAAGTATTCACTACTTAAGACGGTATATATGATTACTACAATTGCAAGCACCATAAAGAAGAGCTTCCATGATTCAACTTCACGCCTTTTCATAACCTTAAGCAAAAAGTTCAACCATGAAATAGCCACTAATAAATAGCCAGTTCCAGATGTTGACAAAATGACTGCGATAGATATTAACATTGACAAGGCAAAATCTTTTTTACTTATTGTTTCGTTATTTAATATTAATGCCAGTATAGGCGAAACAAACAACGAAAATTGTGATGGTTCAAGAAAGATTGAAGACGGTCTAAAATAATACCTATATTCTGACAAATATGTAGCTACGTAGGAGCTGTAATTTGACAAAGTGGATTGATTATATTTAAAAAACGGAATCAAGAAAAAAATATCTTTCTTAAGTAAATAATGTGCAAAAACCTGAATAAGCAAAGCAGAACTTGCAATCATCGCCAATATCTTCCATATATTATATGCGTACTCGCCATTTATTATTCGTTTTCCTGCAAATTCATATATAAGCATAATATAGAAAGCATATACTAAATGTCTAACAACAACGGAAACAACTGAATAACCTCCTAGCATACAATTTAGCAAGGATACCGTTAACATTAATAAAAAATAAAATATATATGTGTTAATCGCTTTGCCAAAACCAGTACGGCATATAAATCTATGTTTAAAAAAAGAAACACCAATAATAAGCATAAAAAAAATATTTGCAAAGCTTAATCCTGATACTCCAATCCCATAGACATTTAATATGGGGCCAAAAACCAGCAAAAAAGTAATAGCTTTATTTGTTGATTTATCACTATAACCTTGAATCATTTCTTCTCCTAAATTTGAGCACCACTGGAAATCCAACAGACAAAGTTCGTTATTATCCCACGTTATCGTTTACTCGACTGCTTATCCCTTCGATATTTTTTCAACTTGTTCCACAAAATATTCAGGTGTGCTTTTTTTTACCAACTCTGTTGGGAAATCTATAACCATATTCTTACTTTCTTGAACAAATGCAACTGTACCCGAAATCTGATCTTCGATTTCTGTGTCCTCATATATGTTCATACAATATCGGTACTGATTAAAATAAGAGAGAGAACAGTCAGCTCTATTCTTAACAAAATTTAAAATTGGTCTTTGAGAAGCACACAACTGTATTACTTTGCTTGGAAGCATATTATAAGTGTTCTGATTTGTTATATTTAATAATAAATCCGCTTGCCGTAAGACATCATAGCTGTATTTGCTGTCAATCAAGCCACTATAGCTAATCCAATCAAACTTTTCAAAAGTATTTAGTATTTCCTGATCCATTTTACCCCACACATAAAGTCGAATCGGCATAGAAGTTTGACGTCTTATTTTATCAATAAATTGAATAGCATAGCTCGGATTTCTATTATTTGCATCCAGTGTTCCAATATAAACTATGTTATATTCATCTTTTCTGAAATTCGTAGCTAAATATTGTTCTAATCCTTCAGCAATGTAAACAGGGAAACCACAACAATGTATTTTTTCCGTTACAGGATAAAACTTAGCTGCATTATCCGGAACTATCATTCCATCAATCAAATTAATTTCTTTTTCAACATTTTTTTTTGTTCTAAAACTTTGATATTTCTTTATATATTTATTACTTGTGTTAGGTTCAGATATTATATCAAGATAATAATTGATAACATGGATTTCACTTCCAAATTTCTTTTTCAAACGATTTGAAGTATATATAGCCTCATATGGTCTATACGAGCCAATTACAATGTTAATATTACATTCATTCACTATTCGATCAGCAAGCTCGTATATTTTTCTTGAACGCAAAAAAGACGTATTCGGATAAAACGGAACAACAATAACTCGACGTATTAACTGAACTATTTTGCAAATCAAAGGATGTCGATGATTTTGTGCATATCTCCGAAGATACGATGTATACCATCCTTCTTTAACTTCATATATTAATACATCATTTGTTTCAAATTGCCCATCTTCTTTTGCATCCGAAATAACATACACTTTATTTCCTTTGCGAACAAATGCCTCAGCGATATTTTTTACACAAATACCATTTGCATCATCGGATTTTCCATAATAGGAACCTATCAGCAAAATATTACTCATTTTATCTTGCTCCTCATCTTCAAGACACCGTCATTCATTAACCTATACACTTCAAAAGTTTTTCTTTTATAGATTTTACTATGTCTGACAGCATCTTGAAAGCATATTAATTTATAAAATCGATGTGAGATAGCCCAAAACAATACACCCTTATCATTAAAGAACTTTTCATCATATGAAGTGAACCAAGTTGATTGACGTTCTTCTGTCAACTCTGCGATTGTAATAGGCACTGCTATGATATTGAGCCCCTTTTTTACGCAATCTGCCAAAAATAAAGTATCATCCCCATCTTGGTATTTTGTTCCACCACCAAAATTCAAATTATAAAGGATTCCATTATTAAAAAGCGCCTCACGCTTAGCCGCAATTCTTACAGTTCCAAATCTCATGAAGTTTTTCCAATTTACTTTAAAAGGTTTTGTTATCACATATCTCTTTGGCACAGGCTCCTTAATATTGAAAATGATAACATCAGCATTGGGATAACTATTAAATGCGTTTAGTACTATTTTCTCATAATCATCGCAATATACCATATCATCATCTGCAAACAAGCAAATATCAGCTGTAGCTCTCATGAGCGAATTATTGCGATTTAACCCAACACCGCGCTCATTAAAATTTAAATATGTAATGCTATGTCCATTATACGAAATGTCTTCTCGCTTATTAATATTTGTCTGATTTCCAATGATTGCATCTGTTTGAATATTCATTTTCTCAAGAAGTGAATGATCTTTTTGATTCATAGATGCAACGAGTACCTGAACTACAGATGCCATACTTTCTCCTTAATTTTCAGATATAACCGTCTCAATAACCCTCTCTAACCTATGCGTTAAAACTCTAAAGTCATAATCATATGCAGCATTTCTGGCTCTTGAGCCCCATTCTTTTCTTTCTTCCTGCGTCATCAAATATATTTTTCTTATTCCATCCGCAAAATTCTTAGGTGTATTTCCATCGGTTTCAATCCCGCAGTTTTTGTTGACTAATAAGCTGTGACCGCTCTGTATTGTCGAGAAAACCGGACGTCCTGCAGCAAGGTAATCAAACAACTTATTATAATCATAGCCATAATTATTGACGCTGGTTCTTTCCCAATGCATTAACGTAATGTCAGCCCTTGATACAATACCGGGTATATACTTTTTATCGACAAATCCTTTAAAAATCACCTTTTCCTGAAGATTCATCAATGCAGTCTTCTTTTTTAAGTCTTCCACTTCGTTTCCTTCTCCCCAGATTAATATCTTTAAATTGGGAAAATCTCTCAAATATTCAGCGGTTTCCAACAAAAGGCCTACATTATTTGCCCTCTTTATAGCTCCGGTGTATACTGCACAAAAGGAAGATGGGTCATCCAAATCCTCATCCGAAACAACATAATTTTCTTTATTATAGTCAAACTGTTCTATATCCGTTCCATTACATATGTGGAATACTTTATCAAGATCTATAGGTCCCCCTGACTCCTTGTCCCACTTGTGTTCTTTAATGTAGTCAGGTGCCCCCTCCATAGTAAAAACCATAGCATCAGCATGCTTATACATGACCTTCTCACCAAAATACAAGCACTTTGCAAGTAGAGAATTCTTCTTTACAGAACCATAGGCTACCAAGGTTTCAGGCCACAAATCTCTTACCTCACCAATGCAAGGGACATGAAACCACTTTGCCAAAGATTCACCCGCAAATACAGTTAACGGATGCACTGAAGAGGCATAAATAACATCCGGTTTGCCATATTTTTTTGCATATTCTTTTGCGCTTTTTTTTAAGTTAAAATAGAAACCAACCATGTTTTTTACGCGGCTAATTCCATTCCCCATGTATTGTGATGACTTTATTGGAATAAATTTCACTCCATCATCTGAAAACTGTTCCTGCCAAAGCACATCATCATTATAGTACGATCCTATGCTATTATGTTTTTCATTGCATCCAAACACTACCGGATTATATCCGTCTTTTTTTAAACATTCAGCAATCCAAAAGTGTCTGCCGCCCTTTTGAACAAAGTGATCTATTGCATAATGATTCATTATCCATATATTCTTTACCATAGATTCTTCCTCTTACAAACTACCTTCACCAAACATACCCGTAAGCTCTACAGAAGAAAACTTCTCGAGCGGAAGCTTTACCGGCATTCCAGTTAGCTGACTTTTGTAAATGGCAAGAACGATTTCCAATGCATTCCTTCCTGCATAGCCATCTACATATGGTTTTCTGTTGTTGCTTATTGCATCGATTACATCGGCATAAAGACTTGTATGTCCGTTACCATAGACATTCGATGTTGCCTCCTGAAGTCCTGCCTTATCATCATCATTTTCGTCTGAATCCGCAAAATTCCAGAC
>CAVBLW010000071.1:0-6130 GCA_963596085.1 Bacteroidaceae bacterium
TAATTCATTAACTTATCACTTTCAAAAAGAATATGATTAATCATTTCTTTGACTTCGTTTTGTTTCGATTGACATTTATAAAGCTGTTCTCTAATGGAAGGACTAGCTTCTAAAATTGCTCCAATATAAAGTGTTTCAGCTACATTGTATGCAATCAATGCTTCTCTTAACTGCTCTATTTTATTATTTCTTGATATATAATCATTGCCTCTACGATAGAAGATTTCAGCTGCTACGAAAATAGATGTTTCAACTTCTTGTGAAACTTCCATTGCTTTCTCATAGAGTTCATTGGCTTCTAGACGATCATTTTTAACATAATAGCCATTAAAATACATATCCCCTAATAGATAAAGTGCTTGGGCACTTTTTCCACTTAAGGCACTCTTTACGAGATTGTGATAAGCAAGCTCATAATTTTGTTTACAACCTTGTCCATAAAAGTAACAAACACCGAGCATTGTATTCGATTCTCCAATGGATTCTTCTTTATTAAAATATTTAAAGGCTTTGTCGTAATTGATATGATTGAAGCGTTCATAATAGTAAAGACAACCCAACTCATAAGAAGCATAAGCTTCATCGATTTGATAGTAGGCATCTCTTAGAGCTTTATCAATAAAATAGAAAATATCATCCGACATCAATTGATGTATATCGGCTTTCATTAATTCTCTTGCGATACTTTTGGGTGGAATCGTAACTTGTTGTGACTCTTCATCACAATATTTTTCAATAATCATCGCCGTTTCAATGCACTTGGCACGAGGATAAAGTGCATTGACTAATCGAAGATAGGATTTATGGAGATCCATAAAGGGCTCGATTTCTTTTTTCATAATATCCTCTTACTTAATTTGAATTTCTTTATCGTCATGAATGTAATTCAATAATTTCTTTTTAATGTTTGAAAGATAACGATTTAAATCTTCTTCATTTGAGATATTGGCTTGATTAAAGATGACTTGTCGTTGTAGTTTTACTGCTTCTTTCTTTTTCACTGTTGGTTTTACAGGATCTTCTTTTTCTCTTAAAGCTTGACTCATTTGACGAATAAAAGCATCTTTTTTAGCTGTAATGGCATTTTTCTTTGCTTCTAGTGCAAGTAAATCTTTTAATCCATTGACTTCAGAAGACATTTGATCAAATGTCTTTCTTGCTTGTCTTAAAATGCTTTCTAACTTTTCATTTCCTTGTGCTTCAAGTTGTACTTCATTGCGACATTGTTCAATTAAATCTTTGAGTTCTGCTTGTTTTTTAGCAATTCGTGCATTTCTTATATCATTGATGATTGATATTGCTTGATTTAATTGTGGAATGCGATTGTATTGAAAGTTGTTAGATATTTTTGTAATTTCTACAATTTTCTCATATGCCTTTTTCACTTCATCCGTTGCCATTAAATCATCTTTTTCTTGTTCAACTTGTTTTTTGATTTGAATCGCTTGGTCATAGAGCTTAATTTGATTTTGATAGAATTTTTCAACATTAATTAAATCATCCTTACTATCAAGAAGCTCATCACTCAACTCACATATTTTATTTACGAAAGCAATGCTTTCACTTTTTTCCAATAATACTTCTTGAATCAATGTTTTCGCATTCTTTATTTCTTGTATTCCTGGATGAATACCATCTTTATTTTTATCTTCCATGGATTGAATATCTTGTTTTTGTTGATTAAAACGTTCAACGATAAAATCAATAACTCCATCTTCATCGGATGGAATGTTCGCACAATCAAAATATTCTTTTAAGAAATCCTTTACTTCTTTTAGTTTTCTAGCTGGAATACTTTCTCGAATCGAAACTGTTGTTAAGCCAATTAAGTTTTTCTTTCGCAAATAATCAACGAACTGATAATCATTGGATGAAATCACTTGTCCAGCATGTTTAATGATTACTTTTTGTTGAGAAATTAATTGTGCCACAACATAAGCAATATCAATTTCTTTCCATCCATAAGGGATGTTTTGGTAACGATTTTGAACGTCTGCCATTGATACAGATAGATGCATAGCTGCTTGTTTTTCTAAATAACGATTGATTTCATCACAAGCTTCTTGATTATTTTCTAGTCCATCCATGCTTGTCGTTGTTCCATTTAAAACATTTCGAAGATCGGCATCGGATTGTGCATTGAAATTTATTTTATTTAATTGTGAATATGTATGTTCCACTAAGTATTCGAGTGCTTTATCAATTTTTGTTTTTAGAGAGCTTCCATTGATTGGTACAACTTCTCCATCAATAAAGAAGTCTCCTTCTATAATCGCTTTCGTAATTTCTTCTTTTGCTTCTACTATTAAATGCGTACTTTCCATTTGTTGTTCCTTAATAATGGTTTGAATGGATTGTGGACATTGGCTAACATTTTTTTGTTTCACATACTTATCAATTTTTAATGCATTTTCAATATTTTCAAAATAAGAATATTCCGTCGATAAACGACAAATGGCTTCTTGGTTTTTCGAATCGGTAATTAACTTTAATCGATCACTCTCTTCTGCTTCTGTAATGAAATGTAATTTCATACCACCACAAGCTTGTCCATGCATTTGATTATCCACGGATTTATCGAAATCATAGTCATATTTTAAATATCGACATTTTCTTGTAGGATATAAATCATCAAAAATTAAGTCACCAAGCTTAGAGATTACAGCGGAAACATCAACTGTTGTATTCTTAATTTCACGAGCAATATCTTGTTCTTCATCGGTTAAAAATTTATAGATATCTCCATTTCTAGAAATGTAATTTTGTTTCTGTAGACGTTCTAGTGATTCTTTCACTTGTTGGCGTAATTCCATTTTATTGATTGTGATAGAATCGGCCATTAAAATAGTAATATTTTCAATATTGGATTTAATATCATCAATGTAACAGATTAAATATAAAAGCTTTAATAAATCTACATCTTCTTTTATTAAACCATTGCCTGCTTGTGCAGCTTGATCTGCTCTTACAATTACAGAAGAAACCGAAGTATCTAAAAAGCTATGTAAGGTATCATAGAATGTATATAACGGAACCAAGGTAAATTCATTTTGATCTTCGATTTTTTGCGCTGATTCTTGAAAACCATTTAACATGGAACGTTCTCCACTGGATTGATGTTTTCCCGCATGTCCATGTTTGCGAATTTCATTAAAGACTTTTTGCATAATGGTAAATTGATAAGGCACAAAAGGATAGATTCGTACAAATTCATCTTGTGAGCTATAGCCTTTTAAATCTTTGACTTCCGTATCAAAGGCATATAAATTGTTTAAAACATTTTCATTATTGGCATAGACTTGATTCAATACTTCATTTCCTTGTTCATTCTTTGTCAACAAACGCTTTTCAATGACTTCACCTACCGAAGATGAAGTTAAACTTAAACGAATTGGAAAACGGGCCATAATCCGTGAAAACTCATCGGTCCGCACTTTAATCATTTCATCCAATGCTTCTTGTCCTGTAGCCACAACCCAAACTTGTCCACGACATTCTGAACCAAGTTTTTCAACCAAAGATTGTAAATTCAACAACATATTTTGATTCGTTCCGACATATTGTCCTGCTTCATCAATCATGAATAATAAACGGAAACCTTTTGGTTTTGAATCGACATACGCTTTGATTTCCTCGACTAATTGGCCAATTGAATAATCGACTGGTGCTTTATCACTAAACCATAATGTTGCATCTTCTTCATTCATTGCATCACATTCAACAAGTGCCTTGATAACCTTTTTCTTAATGAATTGATAAGTACTCCTGACTTCTTCCCATTCTTTGCCTCGGATTCTTTTAAATGCTTCTTTGAACGCCTCCATTTTACCTTGATTTGTAAGATATTGTTCGAATTTTGCGAGTTTTAAATCTTTACTATAGAACCCTAAATGTTCATAAAAAACTTTCGCAAAAACTTTCAATACGGCTGTATCATCTTTTTGAACAGATCCTTCTACGTCAATATTGAATAGAATGGTTTCCGTAGGCACTTGCGTAGCCGTTCTAACATTCATAAAAGTCGCTTCATCTTCAAATTTTTCAGCAAAGTATTCGACCGTATTTTTATCATCAATTTCTTTATTTTCTAATAAGTACGACAACATTTTTAAAAAGTGTGATTTACCACTCCCAAAAAAACCTGTAATCCATACACCAACATTATCCGTTGGTGTATTAAACGATTCACTGTATTCATTAAAGAACTTTGTAAAGTGTTTCTTTAATTCGGTAGTAACAACATATTCTTTCACTTCTTGTTTAATTACATCTTCTTTTTCTTGTTCAACTTGAACGACACCATTAATCTTGCGATCAATATCGTCTCTAAACATTTCTCTAATCTTCATCTTTTTCTCCCTAAATCATATTAAATGCACGATAATATTCATTTGATTTTAATTGATTAAATAACTTTACGTAATGTCCATCAAAAGTCCCTGGATATAAAACCACAATGGGCTTCTCATTAAAATCTTCTTGCAAAGCATTGAGTAGTGCATGTACTCGCATAAAAGGAAATACTTTTCCCACACCAACAAGTAATAATAAGTCCTTCTCATCCGCAAAATTGTTGATGATTTTTTCGGAAAAAACTTTGGCATCAATTGAATTTGTCAATTGTTCTTCTAAGAATTCTTTTCCGTCATCTTTTTCCATTTCTGGAATATCTTCTAGAATCTCCATATCTTCACAAATTGATAAAAAGGTTTCATATAAATCAACAATCTCAATTTGACATTTTAATTGCGCATTGTCTAATCTTTCTACAAAGTAATCAACCGCCATTTCATCTTTTGGATTGTAACAGAACATACGAATGTTTACTTCATTACTTAATCCTTTACCTTGTAGAAAATCTTCTTCTTGAATGGTTTGTTTTAAAAGGTCTAATCTTTCTCTAATATCTGCCATAAATACCTCTATTGTATCTCGTTAAAAGCAATGAAAGCTTCTTTCTTTCCAATCTTTTCAATTGCATCTTTAAGCTGCAAATCAATTAATATAGGATTTAATGTTTCAGCTTTTGTGGAATCTAAATAGCCATTTTCAACTAAAATCTTTTTTAGTACTTGTTTACACTTTTGAATGGTTGAATCACTCCAAGAAGCTACCGTATCATTTTGTTCTTGAAGGCGTGTAAAGAAAGCATTTAAATCCAATTTGCTAAAAGAATAATTTTGGGTACGATATTTTTCACCGATCACACCAATCATAAAATCCCATACCAAACGGTAGTAATTCATCATTAAAAATAAACAAGCTTGTCGACTTGTATCACTTGAACCATTGGCAATTAATTCAATAAAGTCGTTTGTATCAACGGTTTTAAAGCGTTTGATACAAACACTAGCCAAATTGCGAATCGTTCTTTCTGTTGGATATTGAAATAAATTATTCTGAGCAATTTCATCCATTACTTCTTGATCCGTCATACCTTGATTTAATAATTTGGCTACAATGCGCATTTCATGAAATAAGAATTGTTCTCTTGTGATTGTTCGATAATCTGTATGGATATCCATTTTTACCCCCTTTGATCTTTTGGAATAATTTCTACGACATCATCAAAAGAACAATCTAAATAGTCACAAATTTCAATTAATTTATCCATGGAAATGGATTGCCCTTTTGAAAGCTTTGCTAAAGTTGCAGAAGATAAACCAATCTTTTCTGCAAACTCGGTTTTCTTTAAATTTTTATCAATTAAGATTTTAAATAGTGGATTATAACTTACTTTCATCGTTTTCACCTCACACTAAGCTTTATTATACGCTTAGATGATATTGAAACAAAGATTAACTTTATATATTTAAAGATTTAATCTGTATTTAAGAAATTATTCTTTTCTCTTGAAATTAAGTTGGAGTGTTTATATCTTCATCTAAACTTAAAGATATAATCTCCTGTTCTAACTTTATCTTTTCTTTTAATAGGATTTGAATCTGTTCTTTATACAAGTCTTCCTTTAATAAGGATTGTGCTCTTGATTGATCATTTTCACTGATTTTTTGAAGACAAGATTGATATCTTGAATCTTTTAGTTCTTCAACTCCCATCTTAAATAAGCCAAAAGATATACCTGTACTATTGGATAAATGTTGGTGAATGAGATAACCACCTACATCAA
>CAVBLW010000072.1:0-6072 GCA_963596085.1 Bacteroidaceae bacterium
TGCATGTATAGGGGGCTTCTTTGAGTTTGTAGGGGTTGTAGGTTGTTGCTTATTGGATTTAAATTTGTTCCCTTAAGATACCCTTTCATAACGCTTTATACCTCTCTTGTTTCCCTAGTTAAATTATAACACAAAAGAGGGTTTTTTAATACCCTCTTGCATCTCTTATTCTATTGTTCTAAACTGTCTAATCCTTCTTCTTGGAAGTACAATAAGTATTTTCCCGTTAGTAAGCTACAGATTAGATCTAATTCTTGCTTCCTGGCACTTAATGCTGAAAGTTGTGATACTTGGAAAATGGTATCTTTCCCTTTCTCACTTAATTCTCTGTATTGTTCTGTATATTTCTTTGTTTCTTCTTCTAAGAATTCACTTCTGTCTAATAGCTTCTTTACTTCTGCCTTTGTCATTTTTCCTTCTCCTTACTCGATAATGATTGATTCTTCTGCTGCTTCGTTTAACGGCTCCACGCTTTGACTAGGATAAACTTCTACGATCTCGTCGTTATAGAAGTCGTCCACAACCAATCTATCTTGTTCTACTGCTAACAATTCAATATGATTGACTGTGTTATTGTCGTCTACACTTTCGTAACTTCCACCCTTGAAGAAAGCTTCGCCTAGAGCTTCACACACTCTACCTATTGATTTTCCTCCTTCAAAGATTTCGTACCAATCTTGATACCCATTCCAATTTGGGTACTTACTATTTTCGTGAAATACGATTGCATAATTGCTATTGTTTTCCATGATTATCTGCCTTTCCTTGTTCAATTGCTTTAAGGGTTCTCAATACCCTCTTTAATGTCATTAATTCTTCTTTGCTACCATCTGTTTCGGCTACCATGATTTCAGTTCTAAGCCATTCTTTCAATTCCTTGTTCACGTTGAACTTCTCAGAACCTTCTTCCATGTCAGCTTTAATCAATCGCTTTAAATATCCAGCTATGTTTCCTACAGACTCTAATTGCTTGATTAATTCAGGGTCTGTGTTCTTGTTAAGTTGGAACTTCACTTGTTTGATTGCTTTCTTCTGATACTCGTAACTGCGATTCACATGAGCTTTTCTTGCTTCTTCTGCTGTAGCATAAATTCGTTTTCCCATTGTTTTATACCTCTCTTCTTGTTTATATAGTACCATGCTTTACGTACTATTGCAACCTTTTATTTAAGGTTTTTTCTATTTTTTGCCTTGTAGGTACACATCAAAGTAAGTTTTCACACGTCAATTCAAGTTATGGATTTCATGCCTAAGGTGTATGCACGTTTTAGTAGGATTAATTTTAGGAGTATTGATGTATACCTACAAAGCGAGGACCTGGAAAGGCAGTTACAAGTCCTCAACGTAGAGAAGTATAAGGGTATCTCTACCCACCTATAATTATATCATTTTTTAACATACGATACTAGTAGTTGTCTAGTATCTCTACTTTTAGAACGGAAAAAAAGCGAACTTTCGTCCGCTCTCTTCCAGTCAATAAATATGGGTTTCCCCATAGAGTGAAAATAACTATTTTTTTACTGTACTCTTCAAGTACGATACAATCGTACTGCTTTTATTTATTTTTTTCAAGCTCTTTTTTTATAATTTCATAACTTTCTTCTGTCTTGCACTGATATTCGAACATTCTTTGGTTAGAATACCTCAGAGCAAGCTTTTTAAGCCATTCTAGAGCCTCTAACGCTTTTTGTGTGTCATTGTTCATCTTCTACAACTTCCTCGTCCACGGCTTGTTTTGCTGTATCTGAGCTTCCTTCACGAACTCGCTTTGTGATTCCTTCTAATTCTTCATCAAATAGCTTTCTTGCCATTCTTCTTATCTTGTAAGATTTGATGAGATCGTGAATCTCAAATGCAAGTTCAATCAATACTATTTCTAATACAGCTAACAAAATAATCATCTTAATATCTATCATTTTCTAATCTTTCCCTTCTCTTCGTTGAATACTCCAAATGCTCTTCGCTTCTCATATACTCATTTATGCTTGATTCCGTAGTGATAAGTACATAAACGCTAATCACACTCGCTATCAATATTACTGCTTCTATTATCATAAATTCCTTTTATATCCAATTCCATTCCTGTATTTTCATTGATTTGTTCACACAATGTATCTGAGAAGCCTCGTATGATAGCTTTTGCGAACCCATACAAGCCTTCTTTCTCGTTTTGGGATAAATCCTTGTCTTGTGTGACAACATGGTCCACGTAGCCAATAAATGTATCCGTAGCTTGTTCTAACGCTTCTGCAATCTCTATTTCTTGCTTAACCACCCTTTGCCCCTCCTTTTCATGTAAGCTTCATTCACTTTCACCTTGAATAAGACCTCATCATTAATCATCAGCTTTAATCCCGTTGTCTTTTCAATAGCCCACACAATTTCATCATTGTATCTTTCTTGAATGACAACTATTGTCTTTAATTTAGGACTGTATGCAGTCGCTAATACCTCGTCACCTTCTCTTAAATCCCACGTGTCAAACACTTCTACCCATTCATCATTCATCTGCTATGTCTTGTTCTATCCCTTCATCATCAATCAAGCATGTAAAGCCTTTTTCTGCGTCAATTATTACTTGCAATACATACTTTTCTTCTTCAGACACTAGCTCGATAATTTCACAGTCATATCCTTGTTTGTTCTTATATCGGAAGCCTACTTCATATTTTGGCTTCCAACTTCCTATTACTTCCATTTACTGCTCCTTTACTTGCAATACGTAGTTAATCATCTGATTGCATGGATTACTGCTTATTTCTACCTGTTCAACTTCTAGATCATAATATTCTAGCTCCATGCAATATCCTCCGACAATTTCACCGTCTTCATATCTTAAATAGACATCTTTCTTATCTTTCATTCCTAGACTAATTAGACCACTACTATTATCACTTGATTCCGTGATGCTTTGTACCCAATCTAAAACAGTCTTTCTGCACTTACATTCTTTACAATTGCAACAACTCATCGCTTTCTACCACCGACATCCTTCCACCTTTGTATTTAATTTCTGTATTTTTCAACCACTTTATTTTAGTGATTACTTTTTTTACTTGAGTTTCGGCTCCTTTTAATTGCTCACAAGCGTATTTTTGAGCCTTTTCCCAAGCTTTTTCTTCACTATCACATTTCCCCATATAAAACCAGTGTTGACCTTCGAAGGTCGTTATTTTTGCCATATAAATCAAATTATGCACCTACCATCACATATAGAACCATTCATATTCCTTTTTCATTAATATCCATTCGCTAATCTCTCCCAATTGATTTTATTTTTTTTCTTATAAGCTTCGTAAACTGTTTTTAAATCAAAGCCAAATTTCATACCAATTGCATAAAGTGATTCCAATTTGAAATCTCGATTGTTGATAAGCACAAAATACAACATGCTCAGCACCGTCTTGCTATCGTATGCATTTTCAACAAATATGCTTTTCTTATTGTGTTCTTCTAATTGATGATATGTAAGCGATAAAGCAAAATGCCAAATGTCAACTAATTCTTCTAACGCTTTATCCCAATCGATTTCTTTTTGGCTCTTTTTCCACCAACACCAAGATTTCTTGATTTCATGGTTGAATTCACCAATTTCATCAATCATTGCCAAAGTGCATTTCTCTTTGTTGTATCCACATCCGAATTCCTTGTAAACTGCATTGTCATATGCTCTTTGCAGTTCAATCATTTCATTAATCATTTCTTGATTAGTCATAAGCTTTTATCTCCTCTTTTAATTCTTCAATTGCTTGTTTCACTTCTTTTAATTCCATATCTTCATTGCCGACTAAATCTAATAATCTGCTGTCACAGTAAGCTTTTAAAGCCTGTTCTAGCGTTGTGAAATAGCCGATATAGTTTTGTGTTTCAACTTCATTTCCTTCTTTATCTCTGCCTTTTGAGAGCGTTATAAGAGTAAACGCTCCACGGACAGAGGTGATGTCATAATCATTTTTTAGCTTTATCATTTTCAATCTCCTTAATTGCTTCCTTGATTCTTTCTAATTCTTCTATTCCTACTTTGTAATATTAATCGTGTATTTTTTTAAATTTTGAAATTCAACACCATCTTTATATAAATGCCAACCTGTTAATTCAATTAAAGATTGTCCTGTTTGTGTTCTAATCCACATGATCTATATCACCTTTTAATGTCTTTAATTCTTTTTCAAATTCTTCAAATCTTTCATAAGATTTTTTCCAAACACTTTCCGCAAGGTTTTCAACTTCTGTGCTTAAATCCTCTATTTTTTCTCTTAATTCAATGTCAATGTTTTTCTCGTCCACTTTGTCTAATGCTTTTTTTCTTTCTTCTTCATCCGCAAAAGCATAAATAGTTTCGATTTCACATTTATCCATTAGATTGTTGTTTTCTTCAAATTGAAGGAATACATCCATTATTTCATTTATTAGGTGGTACTCATAAAATGTAGTTTCTTCTTTTAGTTCATGCCACATCTTCAACAACTTCTCGCTGTCTATAGTTGCTTTTATTGTTTCTTTTTTCATATCTTGTCTAAAATAGCTTTCTTTGTTCTACTTTTTTTAATCTATAACCAATACGTCTGTATTCTTCATACACTGGTTTCCATATGATTTCACATTGTTTACGTTCATTTGGTAAAAACCTTGCCATTATTTCAAGTTGCTTTTGTAAATCAATTGCGTATGGGCATCCTTTACACCCCGTTCTTTTAAAATTGTAAGGTGGATAATAAAGTTTACATAACTCGATATTTTTCGTTTGAATGTACCATTCTATCCAGTTGTCACTTAATGGGTTTAATGGTTTAAACTTTTTCAAATTGTTTCTGTTGCCAAAAACAACACAACCTTGTCACTAGGATAAGATTATTTTTCCTTTCTTTTCACAATTATGTAATTTTCTTTTAAAGGTATTACAATCACCTTTACTACTGTATAAATGGTCAATGCAATTAGAATAATCGTGTAATAAATATTCCCTTGTTTTGCTAATTCAGTAAAAGCGAATATTTCAGATATCGCAAAGACCCAACCAATCAACAAATCTAATAACGACTCTTCTTTCATTCTTTGAACAACCTTTCCACTCTATACTTACATCTCTTTCTCTTTTTTTGACGACTTAATCTAGAAAAAAACGATTGTACATTGATTCCGAGAAAGGAAGCACATTCGAACTTATCTCCTGTGCAAACCAATGTCTCGTTTTCATCATAAATCCCATAAATGGTTTGTTTCATTGCAATTCATTTATCTTTCTAATCACTGCTCGACAATTTCTAATCGTTGTATCTTTTCCAAACAACTCTCTATCTTTCTTCTGAAGCATATGTACTAGCTCGTCAATGATTTTCAATTGACTCATGTCTTGATAATTTGGTAAATAATCAATCAATTCTTTATCCTTGTACATCTCTAAACTCCTAGAACGGTAAGTCCTCATCTGAAATACTCATTTCTCTTGAAGCTTCGTTGGCTTCTTCAAAAGTCGTTCTGTTTGATTGTTTTGGCTGCGGTTGTTGTCCACTGTCTTGTTTTGAATCCAATAATTGAATGCTATTCACAGAAACTTCTGTAACATATGCCTTACTTCCATCTTGTTTATCATAGCTGTAAGCATGAATTCGTCCTGTAATTCCGATTCTAGAGCCTTTACGTGTGTACTGGTTCAATACCTCAGCGGTTTTAGAAAATGCCGTACATCTTATAAAATCGGTTGTATCCTTGAATCCATTGCAAGCTACGTTAAAACTTGCAATTGTCATCCCACTACTTGTGGTTTTCAATTCCACATCGTTTGTCAATCTCCCAACTAATACCACTTGATTAATGTCTAATGCCATATCTTTTTACCTCCTCTTATTTCAAGATATATCTTGCATAACAAGTCATCTGACCAAATCTGTTTTTACTTGATTCCATTTTTGTTTCTACTTTGTACCCCAGGTCCCTGATTTCCCAAATCCTAGCGCCTAGCCTCATACATCCGTACTCTTGCATGGCATCTAAAGGAGTAATTGAACCATGCTCCTTTAAATGCGATAAAATCATATCTACTTGATTCATTGTCTTACACCATCCAACAGT
>CAVBLW010000073.1:0-6048 GCA_963596085.1 Bacteroidaceae bacterium
ATACTACACCGAAGCTGAAGGCGATATGTCAAAAGCGTTAGAACTTGCTAAAGCAAACGGAAATGAAAAAGAGTATTCTATTTTGAAAACCGATAAACAAGGTGAAGCAAGCTCTGGTGAATTGGCATATGGAACTTATATCGTTAAACAAACGAAAGTTGGTAAAAATGGTGAAGAATCTTGGGAACTTGATGAAACATTCAAATTTACAGTTTCTTCTAAAGATGGTGAAGCTTATGTCTATGGTGAATTAGCTGATGGACGTCAAGTCACAGCTAGTGAAGATGGACTTGTACACTACTACATCAATAATGTACCAGTTACAAGTGGTGTAAAAATCGTCAAAAAAGACGCTGACACTGGTGAAATCGTTTCGTACAACCAAGCAACTTTTAAAATCAAAAAGTACAACAAAGATGGGGAAGTCGTAACAGATTACAATAAGAAAACTGTTCGTACAGATAAGGACGGATATGTTTCTATTAAAGTTGGTACGCAATGGTATGACACTTTCGTCACAAACGCTGAAAATAAAGTAAGCGTTAAGGACGCATATCAAGGTGGTTCGAAAGAAGAACAAGGCTCAGTAACATTGCCAGTGGCATTGCCAAGTGGTGATTACTCAATCGAAGAAACTTCTTCACCAGATGGTTACTTGCTTTCTGATGGTGGTAAATTTACAATTAGTAAGTCAAAAATCACTGGAACAGATGAAGATGGACAACCATTGTTGACTTATACAGTTTCTGATCCAAAACCAACTGCTGAAATCACATTGAAGAAAACATTTGATAGTGATGAACGTTTGCATGGAACAGTTACCTTTGATTTATATGCAACTGAGGATATCTTGAATCCTGCTACTGGTGAAATCCAATATGCAAAAGATGAAAAAATCGGAACTTATGAATTAGGTGAAGATGATACGATTACCATCTCTAATTTGCCATTAGGAACTGGTGAATCTTCTTTCAAATTGGTTGAAGCTTCAACATATGAAAACTATAAATTGAATAAAGAAGAAAAAACTGTTTCTTTCAAACAAAAAGACCAAACTACAACGACTTACAGCGATACAGTTAAGGTTAAAAACGAATCCATCAAAATTAGTACAAAAGCATTAAATGCTAAAACGGATGGAAAAAAATTTAACTCTGCTAAGAAAATCAAAGTGACTGATGTCGTTTCTTATGATGGATTGACAAAAGGTCAAACCTATACTTTACACGCTACCTTGATTGACAAGGAAACTGGTGAAGCTGTCAAAAATGCAGATGGTGAAGTTGTTGAAGGAATCAAAAAATTCACTGCTGATGATGAAACTGGTGAAGTGAAAGTCAATATGACTTTGGACGCTAGTCAAATTGGTGGTAAAGATTTTGTCGTTTACGAATCACTTTACAATACTGGCTCAAAAGGGCATGAAGGTTGTGTGATTGCTAAACATGAGGACATTAACGATGAAGATCAAACGATTACGATTAAGAAATCGGAAATCGGAACGACTGCTAAATCGGAAAATGGAACACATGAACAACAAGTTACAGATGGTAAGGTTACATTAACAGATACTGTTAAGTACAAAAACCTTGTCAAAGGTATGGACTATGTTGTTAAAGGTACTTTGATGGACAAATCAACTGGTGAAGCTTTCAAGGACGCTGATGGTAAAAAGGTAACTGCCGAAGCTACTTTCACAGCCGAAGATGAAAACGGAACTGTTGATGTTGCATTTGAGTTTGACGCATCGAAAGTAAAATCAAATACTGATTTAGTAGTGTTTGAAACATTGTATGAAGTCAATACGGATACTGAGGGTGTCAAAGAAGAAATCGAAGTCACTGAACACAAAAACATTGATGATGAAGGACAAACGATTACTTTCATTGATGTACATACAACTGCAAAAGCTGAAAATGGTTCAGATGAAACACAAGCAACTGATGAAAACATCAAGTTGATTGATACAGTTTCTTATGAAGGCTTGAAAGTTGGTAAGGAATACACAGTTAAAGGTACTTTGATGAACCAAGAAACTGGTGAAGCCTTATTAGTTGATGGTGAAAAAGTAACTGCCGAAACGACATTTACTCCTGAAACTTCTGACGGAACAGTTGATGTGACTTTCGAGTTCTCTGGAAAGGGAATCACAGCTGGAACAAATATTGTTGTTTTCGAAGATTTGAAACGTGATGGAATCAAGATTGCTACGCATAGCGACATTAGCGATAAAGATCAAACGATTGATATCGTTGATGTAAAAACGACTGCAATCAGTGACAAAGGAAATAACACTGCATTGTCTGGTGTTTCCGAAGTTACGATTACAGATATTGTCTACTACACAAACTTACAAGTTGGTAAGGAATACACAGTCAAAGGTAAATTGATGAACAAGGAAACTGGTGAAGTCCTACTTGACGCAGATGGTAAGGAAGTCACTGGCGAAAAGACATTCAAAGCCGATAAGAAAGATGGAACTGTTGAGGTTGAATTCAAACTTAATTCTTCTTTACTTGCTGGCAAAGTAACAGTTGTATTCGAAGATTTGTATAAAGATGATATTAAAGTTGCAACACATAGCGACTTGAGCGACAAAGATCAAACGATTCGATTCAAAAACTTCCATGTCAAAGTAAACAAAATCGACTCAAATACGAAGAAGAACATCACTTCTGAAAAATTCGAGTTCACAATGTTCTCTGACAAGGAATGTAAGAATAAAGTTAAAACAGTAGCTGGTAATACGGAAACTGGTGTAGCTGAGTTTGAAGTTGAAGAAGGTACTTGGTATATTAAGGAAACCAAAGCTCCAGACGGATACAAGATTAGTGATGAATTAATTAAAGTAGAAGTCAAGAACAAGACTTTATATATCAACGATGAGGAAAAGGATACAGATGATGAATATGTATGTTCAATCGTGTTCGCAAACTCTATGTTACCATCTGAAAAGGTTAAGACTGGTGCGAATACGAACCAAACATTGTATATGGCACTTGGTCTAGGCTCATTGATTTTAATTGCGTTACTATATTTCTATCGAAAAAGACATCAAAAAGCTGAATAATTAATAATGTAAAGGACTAGTTTTCTAGTCCTTTCTTTTTACCAAATAAACAAATAATTTGTTTATCTGATAAAAGGAGGTGAATTAAATTGGCATTGAACAATGAAGGAAAGCTTTATCAAAAACTTTATCAAAATTTCTCTCTAATCTCGAATTGTTCATGTAAGTCCATATTACTTATCATTGGTGGCATTTTTCATGTATAACCTAAACTAACTAAACCCTTTCTTTTACCATCAATGATAGATATAAAAAACGTGGCAGAACTGCCACGTTTATATATTTTTGAATGAAAAGAAGTGATTTTTTAATTTTAAGGCAAGTTGCCTTAAACAATTTTAAAAAAGAGGAGAAGAAGTATGGAAGAGAAAAAAGACTTAGAAGAAGTCGAAACAGAAGAATTAGAAGTGGATGAAGCCGAATCCATTTCCGAAAAAGACAGAACGAAAGAAAAAAAGATTAAGATTGGGATTGCAGTTGTATTGGTGGCATTGATTGGTGGTGTTTGCATCTTTGCAAACCAACAGAGCCAACATCCACAGACGATAAAGCAAGACAAAAAAGTAGAAACGAAAACAAGTAAAACGACTACGAAAAAAAGCAATAAGGACAAAAAAAGTGAAGAAAAAAGTGAAGATAAAACGGAAGCCGAAACGACAAGTGAAAGCAAACATGAACATGAATGGGTACAACAATATAAGACAGTACACCATGACGCACAGACCCATACGGAACAAGTTTTAGTACGAGAAGCTTATGACGATCCAGTCTATACGCAAGTACAACATCTAATTTGTGATAATTGTGGAGCTGACATCACTAGCAATACAAAAGCACATTTAATGAAGCATCTAACAAATGGCGAAACTGGAACTTACCACGCAGAATATAAAAACGAGCAGACAGCTACGATTCATCATGAAGCAGAATATCAAACGAATACAGTTGTTGATAAAGACGCATATGACGAGCAAGTAGCCAATGGTTGGAAGTGTTCAATTTGTGGTGCAACAAAACAATAGTAGATTAAACCTATGACTTTTGATGAATTTTTTCTAAATTCAATGAAAATTTATGGCTACATACTGTTTGTAAGTGGTAGTTTGTTTTGTTTGATGTTTGGTTGTCGTAATGAAATTATAAAATTCATAAGTTGCGTATTGTATCTGATATTTACAGTTGTGGCTATTATTATTTTAATCGAAGGTCTTATTCTTTTGCCTTTTTATTTTTTGGGATGGTAGATTTAAAAATTGTAATTATTTTGAAAGATAGATGGTAAAGATTAAAGGTGCGAATGAAATAAGTAAAGTAAAAATATATTGCATGACAAGCTCCCATTATTAAACAAATTAATTCTAGCATATGGCTTAGGGTAAATTGCCCTAAGTTTTTTACGTAAAGAAAGTTTTATTTTTGGATTATATAGAAAAGGTGAAGAAAAGAATATGCCGAGTAAATTGAGTTCGAACTTGATAATTGTTTTTATTGTATTAATTTTATTAACTGTTGTCTTGATAGAGATAGCATTTAGTGAACGTTTAGAAAGCAAAGAAGATAAAAAAAATTTGGTTTTGAAGCTGTTATATGTTGCTTTAATTTTAGATTTGATTTTGGTTGTTTTGATTGCTATGCTTTTGATTTCATCGGGTAATTGGTATTACCTTGATATATAGATAGCAAGATTAATATGGCTTAAGGCAGAATGCCTTAAGTTTTTTTACGGAAAGAGGGTTTTATTTTTGGATTATATAGAAAAGATGAAGAAAGTAGGAACATGTTTCTTGACTGGAATCACAATTTTATCTGGTCTGAATCTGACTGCATTTGCCGAAGAAAAGGTATTGACGGATCACAATACCTATTATATTGGTACGACAGAATATAACATGGATGGAACGTTAGTTGATAAGACAACGGATCCATGCTATCAAGAAATTGTAGTACCAGATACGGATACAGATACGACTGATCCAGATAAAGACAATACGGATGGTGAAGAAAAAGAGGATACAAGTACCGAAGAAAAGGAAGATGATTCTTCTAAACAAGACACGAATACGGATGCTAATACCGAACATAAAGAAAACACATCACAAAATGCTTCAAACGATACGAGCTATGAGTCGGATACTTGGTATCACCCATCGGATACATCAGATAGTGGATACATTGGAGAAGTTAAAAATGCTATTAAATTAGATTCCTTTGTAACAGACAATTGGTCAAAATTCACAGTAGCTGGCAATCCATTTTCTATACCACAATGCACTTATTTTGCGTGGTCAAGATTTTATCAAATCTATGGGTATGATAGTGGAGCAAGGGGCAATGGAAAGACCAACGCAAAAGAAATCGTCAATGCACATTCGGACAAATTTAAGTTAAGTTCGACACCAGCTGGTGGAGCTGTTTTCAGTTACGAAAAAAACGCATTGTATCCAGAGTATGGTCATGTTGGCTTTGTAGAAGCATATGATGGAACGTACATTTGGATTAGTGAAGGAAATTATTGTGGCGGAAAGATTCACTTTCAAAAGATTGCATGGGCAACCTTTAAAGCTATGTATCCAGATGTGGTATTTGCAGTACCAAATGAAGGATATGTTGAAGAATTAAATTCAGAAAATGTAGAAATTACAAAGAAAGATGAGGTGAAGGTTGAGCATACAAAACAGTACACAATGAATTATTTAGCTACTGGTTCAAGAAAACATACAATGGTTGATAAGGATGGAAAAGAAATCAAACAACTGTTATTTTCTGAATCACAGAAAATCAATTAGGAATTGTGGCATTACATCTTTTTATTTTATTTTTTCGTTTATGATGTATGTAAGTCCACACTTCCTTCAAGCAAGGGAAACGCATTAAACTATACCACTTAAACAACAATCACATTTGTTTCCCTTGCTGATTTAGATGAAGAAAAGGGGGAATTATTATGATAGGGGCAGTAGAAATCGTATTAATTACAA
>CAVBLW010000074.1:0-5757 GCA_963596085.1 Bacteroidaceae bacterium
CATATATATTCTTTCTTAATTTGGACATAATCCGTTCTCCTTTATATACTAATACGTTTTTTCCTTCCTTTTTTGACAAAATAAAAGAAAAAAAGAACGGAAATCCGCTCTAATACGTATAAGTTTGATGAACTTGTCCATCTAAATCCTTCCATGTAAAGGTTTGATCTTCCCAAATCATATAACCATGCCAGCTGTTTTCTTTTGGAATAGAAATAGATCCTGGATTTAGATGTAAGATTCCATCAATCCATTCACATTGTGGAACATGTGTATGTCCTTGTAAATAGATATCTCCTTTTTTCAAAGAAGGAGCTTTTAAATGTCCATGGCAAGCATAAAGAATATTTGTACCGAAATCAAATATCATCGATGTATTTAAAATAGGAACATTTAAAACCATTTGATCCACATATGCATCACAATTGCCTTGTACACAAACTAAATCCGATGCATGTTTATTCAAAAGATCAATTACTTTTTTTGGTGCATAATCCAAAGGTAGATCATTTCGTGGGCCATGATATAAAACATCACCTAAAATTAATAAACGATCACAGTTCTCTTTTTTATAACAATCAAATAATTTTTCTGTATAAGCAAATGACCCATGAAAATCGGAAGCTATCATCCATTTCATAGTGCACCTAATAAACCATAGGAAAGTGTAGATACAATTACGGTTGCTAAAAAGATACCAATTAAAATTGCTAAAGAAGCTTTTTTAATATCCATTTCTAAAAGAGACGCTACTAAAGATCCTGTCCAGGCTCCTGTTCCTGGTAAAGGAATTCCAACAAATAAAAGTAAACCTAAAAATTCACCATGATTCATGCCTTCACTTTTATTCATTGCTCGATTTTCTAATTTTTCAATGAAAGGTTTCATAAAAGAAAAACGTTTTAACCAGGCAAAAATACGTTTTATAAAGAATAAAATAAAAGGAATTGGCACGATGTTTCCTAAGATACAAATTGGAATAGCTTGCCAAATATTTACTTTTAATAAAGAAGCTACGATTAAGCCTCCACGACATTCTAAAATTGGTATTAAAGATACAATAAAAATCACGAATTGAGCCGAAACATGTTGACCCAATGTAGCCGCAAACCAAGCTGCAACAGATTCCATACATTACCTCCAAATATAACGATTGCATTATATATCAAAAAAATATAAAAGAAAAGCAGCCCTTAAGCTAAGCTTTCCTTAATGGCTGCAAATAAATCATCATATTCTTCAAAGGCTGGATATTGTGGATAATCTTTTTTAATTTGTTCTGTAGAACGGAATAAGAAACCAGCTTTACTTGCTTGAATCATTCCCAAATCATTAAAACTATCACCGGAAGCAATTGTATCATAGCCAATGGATTGAAGGGCTTTAACTGTTGTTAATTTTGATTTTTCAATACGCATTTTATGACCGGTAATTTGACCATTTTCACTTACTTCTAATGAATTACAGAAGATTGTTGGCCATCCTAATTTCTTCATTAATGGTTTTGCGAATTCTTCAAATGTATCACTGATGATAATGACTTGGGTTAATTCACGTAAAGAATCTAAGAATTCTTTAGCACCTGGTAATGGGTCAATTTTCGCAATAACGTTTTGAACATCCTTTAATCCCAATCCATGTTCCTTTAAAATATCAATTCGATATTTCATTAATTTATCATAATCTGGTTCATCTCTTGTAGTGCGTTTTAATTCAGGAATGCCACTTTCTTCGGCAAACGCAATCCAAATTTCTGGAACCAAAACTCCTTCTAAATCTAAGCAAACAATTTCCATAAGTAAACTCCTCTCAATTAGTAGTATTCTATCATACTTTAAGTAATTGAAAAGCTTTTTATTCATAAATTGTAAACATGTGTTCATATTTTAAAACACAAAGCAATAAAAAAGCAGAGCAAACATCGCATAAATGAAATGCCGCTCTGCAAAAGCTTTCGCTTTTTTATTCCACTCCCAATGCTTTAAATACAGCATCTTGAGCACTATTAAAGAAGATCAGATTGAAACACCCAATCAATTCAGAAGGGACACTTCCAAGATCCGCTGCAGATGTAATTGGAAGTAAAACTCTTTTTGCCCCAGAATCTAAACAAACTTGTAAAGTATCGGCCAGGTTTTCAACTTTGGATACGGTACCACTGACACTGATTTCCCCTAAAACGGCTAAAGAGCTTAAAGTAGGCTTTTGTAGAGCAATGGAACATAATGTAATTAAAGTTGAAAGTGCTAAAGATTGCGTCATACCAATGCCTTGTAGATCTTGGTATTGAATAATGTAATCTTTATTTGTGGTGCTGATAGATTGACTAATATGCTTGCTGTTGGCTTTTAAAAAATTAAAAGCATTTTGACTACTTTCTCGAGCAAAGCGATCACTACCAATGCCATTACAAGTTAGTTTTCCATTGCCTGGTAATATTTGAGATTCTAAACGAAATAAGCCCATCATTCCAGATTTACCAACAGAGACTGTATAAACTTGTCCTGGAGAACATATACCTTCTGGAATCAATGTACTTGAGCCTTGTTCTGGTACAGATACATAGTTTTCTTCAAAGGTTTCTAAATCGATATAAGAAAAATTAACATCATAGAATTCCATACCACCTAATTTCTTTAATTGTTCTTTTACACGTCTTCGCATTTCTAGAGCTATGCGTAAGATTTCTTCTAAGTCTTCTTTGTTGTAATCTCCATCTGGATAGATTAATTTAACAAGACCAGAAACAATTTTTCTTACAGCTATGGTATCTCTTTGATTTAAGTTTTTTCCTAATTTAAAGTATTGATCCAAAGCATCACTGGCTTGTGTTTTCCTTAATTCACGAATAAATTCAGCAAAGTAATCCGTAATAAAACCAAAATCATCCGTAAAATGTTCCGGTCTAAACTTTGGAATTTCCCATCCTGGTAAGTAACAATGAATACGATCTAGAAAAGCTGTATCACAACCCATTTCGTCTGGAAAAGGATCAAATAAAGAAGACGTTTTTAATAAGACATCAACACTTTGATTGATATTTCCTACAAAGACCATCGATGCACTGGCTGCTTTTTCTTCTTTTCCACGAGCAAAAGAACCACTGGCCATATAATCCTTCATAATTTGAATACCATCTTTATCTTTAAATTTAATTCCCGCTACTTCATCAAAAGCGACACAATCCCATAAGCCAACTAAACCAACGGTTCTCTTTCCCATATTATAGAAAAGATTAGCAACCGTTGTTTGTCCACCAGATACTAAAATACTATTCGGTGATATTTCTTTATAAATATGCGATTTACCAGTAGAACGTGGTCCTAATTCACATAGGTTAAAGTTATTTTCAACCAAAGGAACTAAACGAAGCAACAATAACCATTTCTCTCTTTCACTTAATTGATCTGGTTCCATCCCAATTGAACGTAATAAAACATCGATCCATTCATCTTTACTAAAAGCTTTACGTCCTTCTTTTAAATCTTTAATATCCACATGTGGCATTTGAATTGGTGTTAATTTTGAAATTGTAATCGGACTTGATTTTTTATCTTCTTCGTTATAGTCATATTCCAGAGTAACCATACACCAAATCCCACCACACAATAAACGATCATATTTTTGTGGATAAGCTTCAGAAAGAGGAATTTCTTTTAGACCTAGATTTGAGAATTCTGCTTCATATGAATCTTTACGAATATTTAAATGTACAGTGATTTTATCAATAACTGAATAGACCCCTTTTGAGCGTAAAACACTTAAAGTCTTCTGTGCTTCATCCGGACGAACAAAGTTCTCTGCTAAAATTTTTTTAACTTTTTCAATACCTTGTTCTAAAATTTCTTCTTCATCACTTCCACAATATCGACCTAGAAGGAATTCTAAAACATAGACTGGTACATTTGCCCCTTCTTTAATTTTCTTTGTGAGATCTTTTCGTACAATCTTACCTGAAAAATGATCTCTTAACTTTTCTTTAATAATTTCCCGATCTGCCATAGAATTCCTCCCTAATCCTTTCACTTATATTTATATCGATAGCTTAAAACCATCCGTAATAATGAAATTAAACATCCATTTTCTTTATTCTAATTTTCTAAATGATAATATTTAACAAAACATTTAATATCATCTTCATCATATTCATGAACTGGGCTAACAAAAGAAGCCGGATATCCCATACCATTATTCAACTCTTCTAAATGACCATCTGAGGCGAAGTAGGCAATTCTTCCATTAGAAAACGATCCATCTGATTCATCGCCTGAATATCCTATAATAATTGTTGCTCCATCTTCACTACTAATAATGTCTGAAAAATATAAATTAGTTAATTGTTTATTATCTTTCACAATTTGAGTTGCATTATACGCACTTAATAATCGATTCTTTTCTTCTGCGGAATACTTACTAGTAACTGTTATTTTGAAAGATTTTCTAGTTTTGTTTTTGGCCGTATCACAAACTGAATAAACAATTGTATATTCTCCTTCTTGATGATCGACGACATCTGTACTTTCGAGTTTTATATCCGAACTCAAATCTCCGTCTACATTATCACTGGCTTTTAAATCCGAAGCCAACTGATCGTAATCAATTTTTCGATCTACAGAAAAATTCAAAGATTTCAGTTCACCTGTGATAACCGGTTTTGTTTTATCCTTTTTCACTTTAGCCATATGCTCTGCTTCTTCATTTTCTTTTACAGCAAATGCTTCTTTAATACTCTTCTCTTTACTTGAGCACCCAACCAACATCATAGGTAAACTCAAAAAAATAATTGAAAAGTTTCTAATCTTTTTAAAGTATTTTTCCATAATTAAATCCATATATTCCCTAATCATCTTAAATTATACTGGAAGTTCTATAAAAATAGAAATTTATAATCTTATTGAAATTCATTCATGATATAATTTTTCAAAAGAGAGAAAGAGAGATAATACTATGAAACTCAAAAAAATTATGGGTGCTCTTTTAGCAACCACATTGCTTTTTGGTTGTTCTTCCAACCAAGAAAACAAAACACCAACTGATGAAGACTTTGTTTTAAATGTTGCCAAAGGTCTGGAAGCTAGATGGGATTTAAATGATCAGGATGATACAGATTCTATGTCGACATCAAAATTACAAAAAGCCTATAGAAGCTATATAAAAGCTGAAAAAGATCAAGTTGGAAAATTAAGTAAATATAAATTTAAAGATAAAGAACTAAAATCTATTGCTGAGCAGTATATAAATGGTCTAGAGTTACAAGAAGAAGGCATTCAATATGTTGGAACTGACAACTACTCTGATCAACAAAAAACATGGACTCTTGGATATAACTATAGAATTGTATCTATCACAAAAATGGCTGAAGATTACGGACTAACTGTAGATAGCAAATATCAAGAGACACTAGACGATATGATAGCAGAAGAACCTACAGCTAAAAGAGATGTTGATATTCAAGATTTTGTAAACAATCTACAAGCTACACTCACTTATACGAAAGATGAATCCCAAAGTGATGAATATCATAACAGTTATACTGCTATAATTGAAAATACAACCGATTACACAATCAATTCAATGGATCTTCAATTAGATTTTCTAGATGCTTCTGGAGTAACCATCGGGCAAAGCAACGATTATTTAAACGATATAGCGCCTGGTTCTAAAATGCAAAGTACAATTGAATATTATGATTTGGAAAGCAAAGGTGAACCTGCTTCATTTAAATTAACTGTCACAGCTTATTCAAATTAAAAAAAC
>CAVBLW010000075.1:0-5702 GCA_963596085.1 Bacteroidaceae bacterium
AGATACATCTTCTATTCTCGTCTTTGCAGGAATTCGTTTCTTATTAGCAGGTATCTTTGTCCTACTTTTTGATCAACTATTTAATCAGAAAACGGAAAGAAAACCAATCACACTTCCACATATTGCAATTTTAGCTTGTTTTCAGACCGCTGGACAATATTTTTTATATTATGTGGGTCTAGCGCATACAAGTGGTGTTAGCGGTTCGATTATTTGTGGTATGGGCTCTTTCTTTGCCCTCTTATTAGCTTGTTATTTGTTTAAAAGTGAAGAAATGACAATGCATAAATTATGTGGTGTCCTTTTTGGCTTTTTAGGAATTGTATGGTTGAATTTAGGCGGTTCCATTGGGGGAACATTCTTTGGCAATATTTTGGTTATTGCCAGTCAAATATCAAGTGCTCTATCTACCTGTTTTATCAATCGATTTACAAAGGCAGAAGATCCAGTTCGTTTGAGTGGCTGTCAATTTTGTATGGGTGGACTTGTGCTCATTCTTCTTGGTTTATTGACTGGTGGAAATTTGCCTCGTGGCGAATTATCGGCTTACTTTATTTTAATTCATTTAGCTTTGGTTTCTGCGATTGCATATACCTTATGGAGTTTATTATTATCCTATAATCCAGTCAGTCGAATTGGAATCTTTAATACGACAATACCAATTTTAGGGGTCTTTTTATCGGCTTTTATTTTAGGAGAGTATCAACAGGCCTTTACATTAAAAACTTGGATAGCACTCTTCTTTGTATCATTAGGAATTATCATTTTAACAAAAACAAAATCGGTGAAGGATTAAGTTCACCGATTGTTTTTTTAATCTTTAAAGGTTAATACACGAACAATGCCATCAATCGCTTTCACTTTATTTAAAGCTTCTTTTGTTGGTTCGTTCGCAAAATCTAACATCGTTACGGCAATTTCATTGCGTGATTTATTCACCATGTTTTCAATGTTATTCTCATCTGCAAAGCTATCCGTAATCCGATTAATCATCTTTGGTTTATTTTCATGAATAATCACAACACGGTGATTTCCATTCCATTCCATAGAAATACGAGGAAGGTTTACAGAATTTTCAATATTTCCGTGTTCTAAGTATTCCATAACTTCTCTTGCGGCATTTACTGCACAATTTTCTTCACTTTCAGCCGTCGATGCACCTAAGTGTGGGATTGGAATACAATGTGGATGTGCAGCTAATTTAGGAGTAGGGAAATCTGTAACATAAATGGCAACTTTTCCACAATCCAAAGCTTTTAACATATCTTCTTCATTGACAAGACCACCACGCGCTAAGTTGATGATTTTAACGCCGTCTTTCATTTTTGCGATTGAATCTTTATTAATGGTATTCATTGTGTCTGGTGTTTGTGGGATATGAATTGTAATGAAATCGGCATTCTTATAAACACCATCCATTTCTTTTTCATGTTTTACCCAACGAGATAAACTCCAAGCTGCATCAACAGTCATATATGGATCATAGCCATGAACATGCATATCAAATTTAATGGCTGCATTGGCAACACGACGCCCAATGGCACCACCAACACCGATGATTCCTAAGGTTTTTCCAGCTAATTCATGACCAGCATATTGTTTCTTTTGTTTTTCCATATCTTTGGCAAGATTTGGATTCTCGGTTTGAGTTTTTGCCCATTCAATGGCATGGTAGATATCTCTACTTGCTAATAACATACTTGCAAAAACCAATTCTTTTACAGCATTCGCATTGGCTCCAGGGGTATTAAAAACTGCAATTCCTTTTTTTGTACAAGTTTCAATATCAATATTGTTAACACCCGCACCAGCACGTGCAATGGCTTTTAAATTTTCGTTGTAATCTAATTCATGAAGATTTGCACTTCTTACAACAATGGCATCTTCGTTTTCGATTTCTTCACCAACTTGGTAAAGATCTGTGAATTGATCCAATCCAACTTTGGCAATGTTGTTATAAAGCTTAATGTTGTACATTATAAATTCTCCTGTTCAAATTTTTTCATAAAATCAATTAAATATTCAACCGCTTCAACTGTACATGCATTGTAGATACTTGCACGCATACCACCAACTGTACGGTGTCCTTTGATATTTACGATATTTGCTTCTTTTGCTTCGGCAACAAATTTTTTATCGAGTTCTTCATTTCCTGTTACAAATGGAACATTCATATAAGAACGATCCTCTTTAGCAACATTGTTCTTATATAATTTCGATTGATCAATATAGTCATAAAGCATTTTAGCTTTCTTATGATTGATTTCTTCCATTTTATCTAAACCACCAATCACTTCTTCTAACCATTGGCAAGTTAAACCAACCATGTAAATGCCCCATGTCGGAGGTGTATTAAACATAGATCCTTTTTCCGCATGAACTTTATAAGATAACATGCTTGGTAATTTATCTTGATCTGCACGATCTAATAATTCTTTTTTGATGATAACGATCGTAACACCAGCAGGTCCCATATTCTTTTGAGCACCTGCAAAAATCAAATCATATTTTGTAACATCAACTGGTTCACTACAAATACAACTTGATAAATCGGCTACTAATAATTTTCCATCATGTGGAGGTAATTCCTTGTATTTCGTTCCATAAATAGTATTGTTTTCACAAATATAGACATAATCGCTATCTTCTGATAAATCTTCTTGTTTAATTTTAGGAATATATGTAAATGTATCTTCCTCACTTGAAGCAACGACATTGCATTCACCAATTTTCTTTGTTTCTTTGATGGCTTTTTTCGTCCATTGTCCGGTATTGATAATATCGGCTTTTTTCTTCATAAGGTTTAAAGGAACCATTAAAAATTGTAAAGAACCTCCACCTTGGAGAAATAAAACATCATAATCATCTGGAATATTCATCAAGCGACGTAAACGTGCTTCCGTTGTATCAATAATATTTTGGAATTCTTTGGAACGGTGGGACATTTCCATTACGGACATACCCGATCCTTGATAATCCATCATATCTTCTTGTGCTTTTTGTAAAACCCATTCAGGGATTGCTGCAGGCCCAGCTGCAAAGTTATATACTCTTGTCATTTTCCTTATCCTTTCGTGACTGACTCTTATTATACAAGTTTGATTTTAGAATGCAAGAAAAATGTTCATAAAATATAATCATATGTTTACAATTTAAAAACATCAAAAGAATAGGATTTCAATGTTTCTTTTAAAAAATATGATATACTTTATTCATGAATAAACTAATAAGAAACTGGTCTTTACTTTTTTTATGTCTCTGTCTAATTGGCTATGGATGTAATCGGATTTTTCCCAGTGAAACAATGGTAAAAGAAAAAGAAGAAAGTAAAACGAAAACATCGAAAAATACCAAAGCTTCCTTTACGTTTATGGGTGTAGGGGATAACTTATTGCATGATGTCATTTTCCATAATAATGATTTATCTTTGAAAGATATTGATTACAACGATATCTATACCAATATGAAAAAGTATACAAAGGAAGATATTAATTATATTAATTATGAAACGATTTGTGCTGGAACTGAAAATGGTTTAGAACTTGGTGGCTATCCTTCATTTAATGGACCAACAGCCTTTAATGATGCAGTTGCCAATGCTGGATTTAATTGGTTTAGCTTATGTAGCAATCATACCTATGATCGAGGAACAACGGGTGTTTTAACGGAATTGGAATATTTAAAGGAGCATGAACCCAATGTAACGATTACAGGTGCTTATGCGAGTCAAAAAGAAGCCAATACACCAACGGTTATAAAAGTAAATGGAATTAAAGTTGGTTTAGCAAGTTATGCCTATGGGTTTGAATCCGAACCAACAAATGATTCAGATACTGAATGGATGGTTAATAAAATTAGCGAAAAAAAGATTCGTAGCGATATGGAAAAGCTCAATAAAGTGAGTGATGTTCAAATCGTATCGATGCATTGGGGAACGGAATATCAAACAACCCCAGATGATGACCAAGAAAAGTACGCTAAATTATTGAATGAATTGGGTGTTGAAGTAATTATTGGAACTCATCCGCATGTGATTGAACCCGTTGAATGGATTCATAGTAAGAAACAAGATACCTTGTGTTACTATTCTTTAGGTAACTTAATTAGTGCCCAAAATGCGACAGAAAATATGATTGGCGGAATGGCACGTTTTAAATGTACGTATGATTTTAAAAAGAAAAAAGCAAAAGTAAGTAATGCCGAATTTCTTCCAACAATTACGTATTATGATTCGAACTTTAATAATTATAGTTTATATACCATCAAAGAATGGACAGATCAGCAAGCCGAAACACATGAAGTAACTGTGACTGAGGGCGGCGATATGACGAAAAAGACCATTCAGGATTATGTAAAAGAAGTGATGCAAAATGTAAAAGGAGTGAAGGTTATCTTAAAATGACAAATCGAAAAGTAATTGTTGATCATCGAAAAGTCCGCCATGAATATACCTTATTTGAACGTTTTGAAGCAGGGCTTGAATTAAAAGGGACTGAAATTAAAAGTATCCGTTTAGGGAAGGTACAATTGCGTGATAGCTATATAAGTATTCGAAATGGACAAGCATATATTAAGGGGATGCATATCTCGCCTTATGAATTTGGTAATCGTTTTAACCATGATGAAACAAGAGATCGACGCTTATTGTTACATAAAAATGAGATTTTAAAGCTAGATCAAGCAGCACGAATCAAAGGATATACGGTCGTACCGGTTTGTCTTTATTTATCAAAGGGGCTTGCAAAGTTAGAAATTGCCTTGGCGAAAGGGAAAAACTTACATGATAAGCGAGAAGCAAATAAAGAACGGGATGCCAAAAGAGAAATTCAAAAAGCCTTGAAAAATCGATACTAGGATGATATACTGTAGCATCCTGGGGGTGTTATTTGGTATTCGATGAGTAAATGTTTGGATAGAACCACAGTCGCGAAGGAACGCGTAATAACCAACTTAAATTAATTGCTAAAACTAAATTAGCTAACATCTTTGGTGCAAACCAAAGCATGGCTTTTGCTGCTTAATTAAAGTCTACGTTTGACTTGCAGCCCGTTAATTGATCTTCGATCTCTTTGTCAATTAAGAGTGATAAAACTAAGAGACTAAGAAAAAGTGATGATTCGACACTTTTTACGAAAATTTTAGAATCCAATCAATGATGAGCTGTTTCCATCCAACTCCATTGATTATAAAGATGGAAAAAACTGTAAACGTTGTATCGTGGGACTTTGCTTAGACAGGAGTTCGACTCTCCTCACCTCCACCAATAGCCTATTAAGCCTTTATATGAAGGCTTTTTTTGTTTTGTTGTAAAATTATATAAAAAGAAAAAAACCTTCATAAAGAAGGTTCTAATCAATAATGGTGGGGACGGTGGGACTTGAACCCACACGGGAATTAACTCCCAACGGATTTTAAGTCCGTTGCGTCTACCAATTCCGCCACGACCCCATTTGTATGAGGACTAGTATTAACTAGTGCTTCTATATATTACCTTATTTTCAAAATAATTCAAGTCTTTTTTTAAAAAAATGATCTATACTTTATAGATATGATAAAATATAAGTATGAAAGAAGGTGTAATTCTATGTATTACAAAATTATTGGCGATTCGGATAATCCAATCGTAAACATTTATTTAAACAAAGATGAACAAGTAAAAATTGAAAATGGAGCGATGGTTTATCTACAAAATGTTACGATTG
>CAVBLW010000076.1:0-5455 GCA_963596085.1 Bacteroidaceae bacterium
ATAATAGTTGATATGTTCCCTCAAACAGGAAGAGTTTAAACAGGGATGATATATTTCGACAAACGGACGTAAGTAAAAAAAACGGGGATGACATATTCTCACAAACAAGCAATATAGAGGAAAGAGCCATGATGATTCATGCAGTCAGCTCGTTCCATGTAGAGACGATGGTATTGATGTCACGGTTTCAGAAGTAAGAGACAAAAAAATTATTTTTGGGTGATTTTGGAGGAAATTTGACTTGAAGAAAATAATAATTTCAACGACTAAGTTCATAGGTTTTTTCATGGGCTGGGCGGTCTTAGCTGGTGTGCTTCCGGTGCCAGATTCAAATGAACCTGCCATTTGGAGATTATGGGCTGAAATTATTCCGCTTTTGGCAATTGTGCTTTTTACATTGATATTTTGGTTGGCCGAGAAGAAAAGTGTAAGATTGCATTTGATTGAGAAACCAATGAGAGGAATATTGTTAGGAATTGTCACAGGACTACTATGGCTCGCGATTCCTACTTTGTTTATGTACATAACAAAGAGTATTCATTTCGATGGTATAAATGAGGTGAAGCTGTTTCCAATCTGGATGTTAGCTGCATTTCTAAATGTGATTATGCAGGAACTTCTTGTTCGAGGTTACTTGTATCAAATGTTGAAGCAAAAGCATAATATAGTTGCGGCGATTTTTTTTACAACGGCACTCTTTACAGCATGTCATGGCGGTGCATTTGAAGCAGGCATTATTCCGGTGGTAAATGTAATCACTATGAGTCTGTTAATGACAGCTGTTCTGGAATACAGTGGATCTCTAGTAGCACCAATTGTCATGCATTTTTTATGGAATGGAATCGGTGCTTTGATTTTAGGCGGGGTATCACTTGCAGATGATTATCCGAGTTTTCTTGTTACAAGTTATAGCGGACATGAAATCTTATCAGGTGGAGCTTGTAAAATCGAAGGAAGCATTTTTGTTTTAATTGTAAATATAATTTTAACGATACTATTTGTTTCATTGAAAAGCAAGAAAACGTCAAATGATTCTTAGAAGGGGGAGCCGTTCATATAACAAAGAAAAAAGATGAAATAATCATACTATCCAGTGCAGCAGAATATTTAACTTATGTTGCCTCTGTAGGCAATCAGTAGGATATCATAGAAATGTGCTACGGGAATATATGGTTGCTACAAAAGATGATGGCCACATTGTATGATGTTGATTTGCCGATGATAAACGAACATATTAAAAAAATTATGCGAATAGTTCAAACTGAGGGTTCCCGTCAGGTTACACGCGATACCAAGCACTATAACCTTCAAATGATTATTGATTTCGGATTTAAGGTGAATTCCGAGCGTGTGGTTCAGTTTCGTAAATGGCTAAATCAGATTGCAAAAGACTACACCATCAAAGGCTGGGTTATAGATGATGAGCGCTTAAAGAATGGTGGATCAGTGCTTACAGTAGAATATTTCGACCGTTTGCAGGAACAGATTCGTGAAATCCGTCTATCTGAGCGCAGGTTCTATCAGAAGATAGCCGACATTTATGCAACAGCATTGGATTATGATCGAAAAGAAATAGGCTTTCGCTTAATGATTAAACGATTCCCTTAAAAGTGGCGTATAAATAAGGGAAAAGTAACACTTTAAGCGGATTACTTTAATCTGTAATAACAGGTATTTTTACCTTTACCTTCTTTTTTTACTAAACATAAGTTTAAATATTTTCTATTCAAATTAAATGTTAGGACTTTTCTAATAAATTTTATATTTATATGACAAGATCAATTTTGCACTAATCTAGTACTTGTAAATAATATGCATTACTATATGAAAAGTACAAAAGAATTAGATTCAATGGCTCTGTGAGTTTAATTATGAAACTTTCTGATTGGTAGATTTAGTAATTTTGATAATTAGCTCGATATAAAAAGGAGGATTACATACAAGATGAAAATAGAAGATTGTCAATGGAATAGCAGAGAATTAGAATTTGCTATTTTCTGCATTGAAAATGTAGCATCTAGGCTAAACGTTGATGCGCAGAAAGTGTATGTTGTCTTGAGTGAACAAACAGATATTTTGAATGAATATATTATTTTAGAGTATGAGGTACTGCATACCCAAAGCAAGGATTATATTGTGGATGAACTTATTGATATTATGAAGGAAAGGGGTGTAAAACTATGATTTTATATCAGGATCCTTTGTGGTAGTAGATAAGCCGGATCTGACACACTCCAGACCAAATGTTGATTTTGGCAAAGGATTTTACACAACGCCAATCTACGAACAGGCTGAGAAATGGTGTGAACGGTTCAAGAGACGTGGCAAAGATGGCATCATAGCAAGCTACGAATTCGATGAAACAGCGTATGAAGCATTGAAAGTGCTTAAGTTTGATGGTTATTCCGAAGAATGGCTGGATTTTATTCTGAATTGCCGCAGAGGGATGGACAGCACGGATTATGACCTTGTTATCGGTGGTGTCGTAAATGATAAGGTCTTTAATACGGTGGAGCTTTATTTTGATGACCTGATTGATAAGAAGGAAGCAATTAACAGATTACGATACGATAAGCCAAATCTGCAAATGGCATTTCGAACGGAGAAGGCACTTTCCTATCTAAAGTTTGAAGGGAGTGAAAAGCTATGAATGCAAATCCAATTCTCTTACAAAAGAAATATGCTCGAGTGGTAGAGTTTTTTGCAAAGCATAATGGCTTTACTCTGAAGAAAGCATTGGATGTATTTTATCGTTCACAGCTATATGAGTTAATGAGTGAAGGAATTTCCGATATGCATTGCATGAGTGATGAATACTTAGTACAGGAGCTAGAAGAAGAGCAAAAAAATAAATAGCTTATTTTTATGATCTGAGTTTGATTTTCAATCTTGATCAAGATATCTGCAAAACCATCTATACATTATCTTTATAAAAGTTTTAAGGGACGTATGCCAATTTCCATTGCTAAAAAGAGTAGCGAGAAGGCATTTCGTTTATGTATAATGAGCATATGAACTTACCAAATTATATATTAGAAATATTAGAAAAAATAAATCAAGCAGGATATGAAGCCTATGTCGTTGGTGGATGTGTACGTGATTTTTTCTTAGAACGAGAAGTTCATGATTATGATATTTGCACGAATGCTTTACCAGAAGTCATCTTAACTTTGTTTGATCACTGTATTCCAACCGGACTTCAACATGGCACAGTTACGGTCGTAAGTGAAAGTTTAGTTGAAATCACAACATTTCGTAGGAATATTGAATCTAAGAATACACAACATCCGAATTTCGGACAATATGCAAAAAGCATTGAAGAAGATTTATCCAGAAGAGATTTTACGATAAATGCGATGGCATATCATCCCAGTATAGGCATTATCGACCCATATCATGGACAGGAAGATCTAAAAAAAGGAATCATTCGTTGCGTTGGAGATTGTGATAATCGTTTTCATGAAGATGCGCTTAGAATGCTTAGAGCTTATCGTTTTTGTGCAAAATTAAAATTTGAATTAGAAGAAGAAACAAAAAAATCAATTGTAAAAAATGCATCAGACATTCAACATGTATCAATTGAAAGAGTTGTACATGAGTTAAAAGAAATTATGGAAAATGATCCACAAATTATTGCGGATATGACATTTTTATTAAAACCAATTATTCCAGAGTTGGATGAAGCTTTACATTGTCAACAAAATTCAATTTATCATTATACAGATGTTTTACACCATACCTTGGACGCAATGACTTATTTAAAGCCTTATGATGAAACTTTATCGTTTTCCCTTTTATTTCATGATTTGGGAAAGATGCAAGTAAAGACTACAGATGATAAAGGATTTGATCATTTTTATAAACATCCAAAATATAGTAAAGAGATTGCACATAGATTGTGTTTGAAATTAAAACTCACAAAGGAACAAAGAAAATGGATTCCTTTTTATGTAGAACATCATGACGATGAATTCACTTGTAAATTAAAAACAATCTATCGATATCGTATTAAATATGGTGTTAATGAACAGCAATTGTATAACGTGATGAAGATTCGTTATTGTGATGCAATGGCTCATTCTAAAAAAGGATATGAGTCGATTCAAAAATTGAAAAACTTTTATTTGTTTTATCAAAAAAATAGATATCGTTGCATGTCTTTAAAGGATCTATGTATTGATGGAAAAGATGTGATTGAATATACTTCTTTTCGAGGAAAAGATATTAATCTTGTTTTAAAAGATTGTATACGCCTTTGTTTTTATGACCCTAAAATGAATGAAAAAGAACGATTGATTCGTTATTTACAAAACAAGAGATTAGAGGTTTAATTTTTTTTATTTAGTAAAATATGAAAAGAGCGATTTATGTTGATTCTGAAATGCAGATATCATGAATCGTTCTTTTTTGCATTAGTTTAATTTGATACTTCCTATTCTTGATCCGTATCAATCGCAATACAATATTTTAAAAAATGTATGATTTTTTATTTGTGTTGTTCTTAGAACAAGGCGGTAAAATATAGAAGAAGAGGTACTTATATGAAAATAAAAAAGGGTTTAAAAAACATAGCTATAGAGGAAGGTTATGATAATATATATGCTTTGCTATATGATTATGATCTTATCAAAGGAGTTGTTGTGGGTAGGAAGTATAAAAAAAGAGACTTTATAAAATTGTTGATGAAACATCGAAAAAAATTTTTACTTGTATAAACTGTTGAAATTATGGGCCATATAAACTATATGTTCTGAATGTGCTTTTGGATTGATTAATAAAAATAATAAGATTGTCTTACTCAGCAAAGAATGATTGTAATGAGAATATTCAAACTACAAATATTAAAGGAGGATATGAACATATGATTGGAGCAATTATTGGCGATATCGTTGGTTCTCGTTTTGAGTGGAATAATATTAAAAGTAAGGATTTTGAGTTTTTTACCAAAAAATGCTCTCCAACCGACGATAGTATTATGACTTTGGCTTTGGCTCAGGCAATTTTGCTTAGTAAATCTGATTATAGTGATTTATCACAAAAAGCAGTTGATTGTATGCAGTCTATAGGCCGTAATTATCCAGGTTGTGGATATGGTGGGAGTTTCCGTTATTGGATGTTTTCAGATGATCCAAAACCTTATTATAGTTATGGAAACGGAGCAGCGATGCGCGTTAGTGCAGCTGGCTTTGTGGCAAGCAGTTTAGAAGAAGCAAAGGATATCGCAAAGAAGATTACTGAAGTGACACATAATCACCCAGAAGGAATTAAGGGGGCACAGGCAACGGCCGTAGCAATTTATATGGCTAAAAGTGGCGCTAGTCTTTTGGAAATTAGAGATTATATCGATAAGAAATACTATCCGATGAACTTTACACTGGATGGCATACGAGATACGTATAAGTTCAATGAAACTTGTCAAAATACCGTCCCACAGGCACTTATGGCTTTCTTTGAA
>CAVBLW010000077.1:0-5450 GCA_963596085.1 Bacteroidaceae bacterium
ACAGCGGATTGTGGCTCCGTGATGCGCGCGTTCGAATCGCGTCAGCCGCCCCATTAAATTTTGTGCTATACTAATTCAAAAGGCGTATATATATATATATATATCCTTGAATTGGTTTAGTGATACTTAAATTAAAACCTTTCATTTTCAAAAATTGGTCTTGGAGAAAACTTCGGGTTTTAATTTTCGATCCTTAAATAACTTTCAATTGTCAAAAATCAATTGAACTGAAGAAAGCAATTAATTTGCTTTCTTTTTTTGTCTTTCTTCTTCCTCTTTTTTTCTAGCTTTTGCAATCTCTATCGCAAAACTTCTTTTTAATCCATAATGTTCGATTGCCATGTCTTTTCGAATCAAATCAAGCACATAGGAATTAAAAGATGTATATTTGCCTTCTTTTAAAACTTGATCAATCCATTCTATAACATGTTTATCATATGTCTTATGTAATTTAACTTCTTTTCGAACATTATTTTCTTTTCGATACTCTCTACCTTTTTTCCATATTTCTTGTTTTGTCATGCTCATATCTATCACCTACATATACTATATACTATGTCCGGACATATGTCAACTACTTTTTGTCATTTTTAAAATGTATTTTTTGAATGTCCATTTTTTGAAAATCATAAGAGATTTTTAAAATGTATTTTTTTATCATTTTCTTTTTTTCTACTCGATCTGCATAAATCAAATTTCTTATTTCCGAATTTTCAAAATCAATTTGTTTAAGCAATTCTTTTTTAGAAGCATTTAATTCAGAAATGGTAAAACTGTAAACATCCAAACTTATTTTATCACTTTCGTAAGCTTTTATTAACTCAAAAATTTGTCGATCCAATACAGAAAGCCTTTCTTTAATTTTTTCTTCTTTTTTTTGCAAATTTATCTCGTTCATATGTAATCCCATCGGAACAACTATTTGAGCAAACAATTTATCTTGATTCACTCTTTTATTGCAAACAGGACATTCATAATAAAGATATAATCGGTCATATTTTCTTCTGTGAGCTAACGTACAAACATTATTGCAAAGTGCATTACACGTACAAAAAACTTTGTTATAAAAGATATATTTCTCTATATATGGTTCGTTATATTCTCTTTTTTTGATTCTCTCCATAATTGCACTATATAAATTTTCATCCAATATTGCTGGGACAACATCTTCATACTTTCGGTCTTTATATATAAACACCCCTATATTTCTTTTATTTGTCAGAGTTCTTTTTACAAAATTCCAGTTCTTTTCTATCGCATACTTTTGAAACAAATATATTCTCAATTCATCTATACTCATTCCATCATCTACATATAACTTTGCTAATTCCCTAATAATATTTGCTTGTTTTTCGTTTATAACCAACTTTCCATTATCTGATCTATCCCATCCAAACGGGACTTTTGAAAAAGGATATTCCCCTTTCAATGCTTTTCCTTTTAGTCCATCAATTGTACGCTCACTAATAACATTCTGTTCCCATTCAGCAATCACTGATAACATACCTAGAATCATTTTTCCGTTACTCGTTGAAATATCTAACCTATCCATAACAGCAATCAATGTACAATTTTGTTTTTCAAACAATGAAATCAATTGATATACATCTACAACCTTTCTAGATAAGCGATCCAGTTTATAAACAATGATTTTTTCAATCTTGTTTTCTTTGACATCTTTAATCAATCGTTTAATGGCTGGTCGATTTAGGTTTTTTGCAGAATATCCACCATCTTTATACAATTCAAACTTCTTTTCATCAAATTCATAAAGTCTAGAATACTCTTTACATTTCTCGATTTGAGTATCTAATCCAAAACCACTTTCAGCTTGTTCTCGAGTTGAAACTCTAACGTAAATCGCAATTTTTTTGTCCATACAAAACTCCTTTATTATTCATTACAATTTACAAAGTATTTCAAAAAAACCTTTAGGCAGCAAGACTAGTTCTTGCAATCCTAAAGGTATATTTATGTAGTATGTGGTATAATTCCATCTATTTTTTAAAATTAATTTTAAAGTCAGGATAATTTTTACCATTAAATTGACTTGGTGTATTTGTAATATCCAAACCTGCTTTATATGGTTTTCCCGTTTTCTTTGATACAAATTCAAATTCGGGCAATTTATGATCTAAAAGCTTTTTTACTTTTGCTTCTGTAAAAGTCAATTCATTACCATATACTTTTTGTTTTTCATTCAAACTGAACGAACATTTTTCTTTATTTTCTTTATCGTGAGAATAATATGTACCATATTTACTTTTATATTTATAAATAGGCTGTCCACACCATGGACATTTCCCTATCATTTCAACTGTTGATTGATTTTGAAATTGGATCACCTTTTCATCTACTTTATTTGCCGACTCAAAATAATCATTTAAGAATTTTATCGTAGTTTCAATTGCTTCTTTTGCAGTTAATTCACCTTTATATACTTTTTTTAATTCTTTTTGCAATTCAACAGTTCTTGTTGGTGACATATCACATTTCAATTGATTTAAGGCATTTACCATAAATTCACCTTTTTTCTCGATGCTATAAATATTGTTTTTTAAGGAAATGTATTCAACATTAATAGCTTTATCAATGATTCCTGCGCGAGTTGCTTCTGTACCGATTTCACATCCGCTTAATAAAGCTTTATATTCTTCATCTTCTGTATCCGTTTCTTTTCTAAATGGATTTGTCATCCAGTTTCCTAAAGTTTCCACAGTGTATTTTTTAGGTGGATTTGTTGCTTTTTCAATTGGTTTAAAATCAACATTTACTTGTTGTCCTTTTTCTAGTGATGGTAAAACCTTTGTCATAGCTCCATCATTTTCAATCTTTGACCACCCATCTTTTTTAACACTAACACCTTTGAGTGTAATATCTTCTTGATATTTATCTCCCACGGAAATAATAGCCTTCGTTTCTTCAATCACGCAATCTTCTTCACAAAAATTCGATTTAAAACGATTAAAAATTGTATTATATACATCCAATTCCTTTTTTGATAATCCTTCTCCGACTTGTTTATTTGTAGGCATTAAAGCACTATGTGATTCAATCTTGCTATCATCAAAGATACGTTTCGTATCTTTAAATGCTAATGGCAACTTATTAGTTGTATAAACTTCAATTAGTTCTTTAACCTTGTCTTTTTCGTTTTCTGAAAGATATTCCGTATTTGTTCTTGGATATGTCACATAACCCGCTTCATACAATGCTTGGACGATTTCTAATGTTTCCTTTGGCTTTAACTTAAACTTCTTACCACAATAGCCTTGTAGTTTACTAAGAGAAAACAATTTCGGACTTTTCTTAATAACTTCTTTTTTAGTGATATCTTTTACAAATGCTTTGTTTAAATTAAAGTCTTGGCAAATTGATTTACATTTTTCTAATTCATCTTTTTTACATTTTTGTTTTGAAGTAAGATTAACCCCATTAACTTTAGATTCAATTCCGTAGTATTTTTCTGGAACAAAGTTCTTAATCTGCATATCACGATTATAGATTTCCATGACAATTGGGCAGATTACTCTACCTATATTTAGTAAGGTATTTGCTTTTGAAGAAATAGATCTGGTGAGATTGATTCCTAATAGCCAATCAATGTACATTCTTGTCAATCCTTCATCATATAAATTGTCATATTCGCTATCTAATTTACGATTGTTCATTTCTTTTCGGATCGTATCTGGTGTCTGGTCTGGCAACCATAGACGAGTGATTTTCTTTGTTTTGTCTTTTAGGACGAATGTCAAAATCAAACGAACAATTACTTCACCTTCTCTATCGGCATCTCCTGCACAGATTATTTCAGTTGTATCACTACTATTGATTAATTTATTAATTACGTTTAATTGTTCTTTAACACCATCTTGTTGCTTTACCTTGAATCTGAATGTAGTAGGAAAAAATGGTAATTTGTCTCCCCATTTTATCTTTACTCCTTCTCCAAAATATTGATCCATATCCATCAATTCAAGCAAATGACCGTAAGCATATGTAACGATAGTATCATCTACCTGAAGATAGCCAGTATTCTTAGTTGGACTCCCTAAAGCACTAGCAATAGTTCTAGCTAGACTTGGTTTTTCTGCGATAATTACTTTCATTTTTTCCTACTTTCCAGCTAAACACATATTTAACAATTCTTGCGAAAACTTTAAATCTTTTTTAAATCGTGGTTGATAGATAATTGAATATCTACCACCTTTTTCAACACCAATAACTCCGACAAATTTTAGTTCTTGTAATTGATTGATGTAGCGATTATTAATGATTTCTTTTTTTTCAATTGGAACTACGATCCAACTTTTATTACAGAAAGGAAGATTCCCTTCTGCTTGTAATATAACTTTTTTTATATCTGCCAACTTAAACTCAAATGCGTTAATTTGATAATTTCCTTGATATTTTTCTAAAGTTAACAAATCAGCATTGCCTTCTCGAATAGGACATTCAAACTGCCATCCAATTGCACGTCCTTTGTTGTTGTAATTCCTCCAAAAAGTTTCTTTTAATTCTTTCTCTGTCAAAAACATTTCCTTCCACCTTTCAAGAAAAAACCTTTAGGCAGCAAGACTAGTTCTTGCAATCCTAAAGGTCTATAATTCTAATTCTTCATTTTGTTGTTTAATATCATCAAGTGCTTCTTCGATTGTATCGCAAAAAGTATTTGCAATAAAGTTATTGTCCAAATCTCGCAACTCGTACATATCCTCATTGACTCGATACAATCTATACTCATCGTCAATTTCTACCATGTTTTCAAGTGAAATCGAATCATAATCTTTAAATGGTTCGTTAATAGAATTTTGCATATTAAAATTCAATAAATCTATATCAGTCATATGTATATTTTTTATACATAAATGTAACCATGATGTAACCATGGAAAATTTGTTGATAATTCCATACAAAATTCATATGCAGATTTATTACTCATTTTATGTATTGAAACATATCCAGAGTATTGATAATGTATAAATCCATGTTTTAACATATATTTTTTTTATCTCTTTATAAGCATTTGATGGACTTGTCTTGTTGTAATACCTCTTTAATTTATTATAATCCAAATCAAAGTGTAAAGATTTCCTTGTATTCATATGTTCCGTCTTTATTCCATGATTTACGTTTTAAACAATTATATTCATCATCATTGTAATTAATATCATTTTCATCATCGAACCAATACCATTCATCAATGACTTTAAGAAACCAATTTGTTTTTGGTAATCTATTTAAAATACTACCGAATGAATCAAAAGTATTTTGACAATCTTCAGCAATATAAACACCTTGTTTAAAAGGATATATATTGTTTTTCGCTAATAATTCATCAATTTTACCATAACAGACACTTGCTGATACACCAAAACACTTTTTTGCTTTTTCTTCATTAAATCTAAACTCCATCATCATATAAACCACCTCATTTCTTTAATCTATTC
>CAVBLW010000078.1:0-5113 GCA_963596085.1 Bacteroidaceae bacterium
ATAAATTAAGTGCTGTTCTTTTTGGTGTTGATCATTCTTTCCATTTGAAAGATTTAAAAGCAAAAGAAAGTGACTCGATTGATTGTGGGGTTTATGAAGAATTAAGTACACATTATTCTTTAGATGCACGAACTCGGATTGCAACAAAGAAAACCAAAAGAAAAGCAGCGGTCGATTATAATTTTGAAATTGAACAACAACGATTTGAAATATTAGAAAAACAACGTCTACAAGAAGAAAAGTTACAATCATATATCAAAGATGGCGTTGTTGATTTTTCTGAAATAGAAATCTTAGATGCGCAATCGCGAAAGGTCTTATTTTCATGGCTATCCAAAGGTTTATCCAGTGAAAAACATATGGGAAAAACCGATGCGGGTCAAACGTTTGAAATTGATACGTCGAATGTAGAAACCATTCAAGTTCGTTGTGAAGATGGCATAATCACAATGCCAAGCTTTCGAATTTGTTTTAAAGGAGAACCGTCCTTATGAATGTTTTTGAAGAATTAGTAAATCGGAAATGGATTCTTAGAAGCGAAGATCCAGATTTATATTTAAAAGTTAAGGATTCCATGAAAGAAGTCAGAAAGATCTTTCAAGAAAAATTTGGCTATATGTTGGTTCTAACGCCCTATTTAATTAAATTAGAAAAAATCCCGGGCTATGTTGAAGAATGGATGGGAATTCAAGCATTTCAATCGGTTGAAGAGTATCAAATGTATTGTTATATCTTGATGTTTTTAGAAGATAAAGAAAGAGAAGAACAATTTGTGCTTTCTTCCTTAACCGAATTCATTCAAATGCAATTTGGGAATCAAGCAATCGATTGGACCAAACATTTAACACGAAGACGTTTGGTTCGCGTTCTTCAATATTGTATGTCTATTCATATTTTGGAATTGACAGATGGTGATGAGGATCAGTTTGCCAAAGATGAAAACACGGAAGTTCTTTATGAAAATACAGGATATTCACGCTATATCTTGCGAAGTTTTTCACGCGATATTATGGAGTATGATTCACAAGAAAGTATTGAAAAGGGCGAATGGTATTCCATGGAAGAAGATCGTGGAATTGTACGAAGACAAAGAGTTTATCGAAAATTATTGTTGTCATGTGGTGTTTATCGAAAAGATGAAAATGATGAGGATTTTGTTTATATTCGGCATTATCGCAATCAAATCGAAAAAGATTTTCAAAATTATTGCTCTTGTGAATTACAAGTTTATAAATCGAGTGCTTATATTAATCTTTATGAAGATAGTAATTTAAAACCAATCTTTCCATCCAATCATGCATTGTCGGATTTAATCTTAGTCTTTATGAATCAAATCACAAAAAAAATCAAAAATAAACAATGCAGCCTTTCCTTACAAGAAGTAGCTCAAGTAGATCAAGAGCAATTAAAACGATGGATGAAACGTTGGTTTAAAGAGTGTTTACCGTTTTTACCAAAGAAATATCAAGAACTTGGATTGGATGTTCTTTGCGAGCAAGTGCAAGAAATGATGTTTCGGTATGGTTTTATTGCACAAGATGAACAATGGGTTTATATTTATCCAATTTGTGGGAAATTGGGCGGATCTTATGATTTGGAGGTGAAGTAATTGTTAACAAGTAAATGGCATATGAATCGAATGGGACTTGTCGATTTTTGGTACTACAGCAATGAAGTTTTTCAATTTAAAGATGGGCATCTTTTATTAAGAGGAAGCAATGGAAGTGGTAAATCTGTAACCATGCAAAGCTTTATTCCTTTATTGTTGGATGGAAACAAGAATAGTGAACGTTTGGATGCGTTTGGAACAAAGGCTCGTAAGATGGAGTCTTATTTGATTGATGAAGAATCGGATCGTAATGATCGAATCGCCTATCTCTATTTGGAATTTAAAAGAGCAGATTCGGATATCTATAAAACCATTGGCATTGGTATGCGTGCACGGAAAAATAAAGCAATGCTTACTTGGTATTTTGTGATTGAAGATAATCGAAGAATCAATCAAGACATTCAATTGATGGATCAGAATCATTTAGCAATCACCAAACAAATGTTAAAAAATATCATTGGAGATCAATTGATTGAAACACAAAGAGAATATATGCAACGTGTAAATAAAGCGCTCTTTCAATTCCCTTCTTTAGATGATTATAAGGAAGCAATTAATCTTTTAGTACAAGTAAGAACACCGAAGCTATCGAATTCTTTAAAGCCTTCGATGATTAATCGTTTGTTATCAAATTCTTTACAACCATTAAGTGAAGATGATTTACGTCCATTGACTGAAGCCTTGTCGAATATGGATGAAATTCAAAATCAATTGGAAATTTTAAAGAAAAGCTTACAAGCTGCAATGAATATTCAAACAATTTATAAACAATATAATTATGCATGTTTATATAAAAAATTACAGTCCTACGCAAAAGAAGATGCACAATGGATTGAATTAGAAAAGAAAATTAAACATTTAGAGAATGTCAAAGAAAAAACAAAGGAAGAAATTGAGAATTTAATCAATCAATCCGAAGAATTGAAGAATGAAAAAAAACGCATTGAAGACGAATTGAGTGATTTAGCACAAAGTGATTTGTTGCAAATTGCTAAGGATGTACAACGTTATAAGCTTGATTTAGAGCAAGAAAAAAGACATCTAGATAATAAAATTTCACAAGAAACAAGTAAAGATGATCTTTGTATTGATACACGAAGTAAGGTAAAAGAACAAAGTGAAAAGAAAGATAAATGTAAGGATCAAATCTATTCTTTGTTTAATGAATTGGATCAGTTGAACGAAAACCTTCAATTTGATGAACATGTTTTATTGAAAAATGAATTTTTATCTCAGATGGATCAAGCCTATGATTTTAGCTATACGTTTCAAAAAATCACTTCTGAATTAAAAGAATTAGAAAAAGGGCTCTCTCTTTTTAGAGAAGTGGATCAACAGAAGGATTTATTGGCACATATTCAAGAGGATGCTTCAAAAGAAGAAGCACAATTAGAACAAATTGAAAAAGAAATTGAAGAATATGAACAACAATTTATTTCCTTGCAAGAAGAATACCAAGAAAAGTTTTATTTATGGGAAAAAGGCAATCAACAATTAAAATTGAATACCAATGGAATGAAAGAAATTCAAAATATTCTATCCAATTATCTTGAAGAAAGTGCTTATTCAATCATTGAACAAATCATTCATAAACAATATGTTTGGCATGAAAGTCAATTGATTGAAGAAATATCGAATCATAAAACAAAATTAAAACAAGTTAGTGAAAAGATGCAAGATTTAGAAAGTCAACTTGCTTATTGGAAGAATTTAAAAGAACCCGTTTTTGAATTAAGTGAAGGTCAAAAGAAAACAAGAAAGAAATTGCAAGAAATGGGCATAGATATTTTACCGTTTTATCAATTCTTAGATTTTGATACTACACTTTCCTTTGAAAAACGAAATCGAATTGAAGAACAATTCAAACAATTGGGACTGCTCAATGCGCTTTTAATTGAAAAGAAGAATCAAGAAATGCTGAATCACTTAGAAAAAGACATGGAAGAAAAGTTCTTATTTACAGAAAAAAAGCTTAGCGATTTATCCGTTTATTGGATTTCAGAAGACTTTGATTTAAATGAAATGGCGCATGCATTTGGGTTTGATGAAGCTTCTTTTCAATTGTTTGAAAATGGATATCAAAATGCTTGGATTACAGCTAAGGTCTCTTTGAATCAGAAAGCCATCTTTATTGGCGAAAAAGCGCGACAAACCTATCGTCAAAAGAAAATTGAAGATTTTGAAAGTGAAATTCATGAAGTTCAATTGGAAAAAGAAGCGATTCATCGTGATATTTCTCAATGTCAATTCCGATTAAGTGAGCTTGAAAAAGAAGCAAGTTCTTATCCAGAACAGCGTGATTTAGAACTTGCGAAGCAGGAATTAGAAAAAAGTGAGTTAAAACAAAAACAACATACGGACTTATTGTTGCAATTTAGAGAACGTATGAAGACTTATCAAAAGAAGATTTTTGATTTAAAAAAAGAAATTACAGCGATTTCTGATCATTTAGAAATTCAAAATACCAAAGATTATTTCACTTTACGAAAAGAAACATTTAATCAATATCGTTTGATCTTAATGAATTTAGATAAAGAACATATGAAGTATCGGAACAATTCAGAGCTTCTACAAACCTTCCAAGCAAAACTGGATGATTTAATCGATGATTTAGATTCCATTCGTTATGAGAAGAAGAAATGTGAAAATCAGGTGGAACAATACCAAAAGTTGATTGCTCAAAAGGAAGCTTTATTGAATGAAAAGGGCTATTCCAATATAAAAGAACGATTGGATGCGCTTTCGAAACGTTTAAATCGAATTCCAAATCTTTTAATGGATTTATCGAAGCAACAAGGTCAAAAAGAAAGTTTATATGCACGATCCATCAAAGAAATCGAAGAGAAAGAAATCCAAAAGAAAAAACAAGCTTTGATACTAGAAGATAAAAAGGAAATCTTTAAACAAGAGCTTGAACTCGGATATGTCCCTCATGAAGATATGGATCTAAAAACATTAGAAGCCTTGATTCATCAGACCTATCCACATTTAAAAAGCAAAGAGACTTTGGGAAATGATTTTCAAACTTCTTTCTATACCAATCGTGGTTATTTACAAGATTATGGCATTCATTTTGTGACGCTTTTTGATTCGGATCAAGAAGGGATTTCTCGTTTGGATTTAAAAGCAAGGTATAAGGGGAAACAAATTCCATATATGGAATTGATGCATCATTTAGAGGAAGATATTACGCAACAAAAGATGCTTTTAGATAATCAAGATCGTATTTTAATTGAAGATATTTTAGTGAATACGATTTCAAGAAAGATTCGGGCCCATATTCGTTCGAGTAAACGTTGGATTGAAGCAATGAATCGATATATGAAATCGATGAATACGAGTAGTAGTTTAAAACTTAGTTTACAATGGAAATCAAAAAAAGCGGAAAATGCGGATGAATTAAGTTCGGAAAATCTTGTGAAATTGCTTGAGAAAGATTTAAAACTCTTAAAAGAAAGTGACTTCAGTGCTTTATCCAATCATTTTCGATCGAAGATTCGATCG
>CAVBLW010000079.1:0-4790 GCA_963596085.1 Bacteroidaceae bacterium
CGGTAAGGTAGGTCGTATCGTACCTTTGAGGAATTGAAACTGGAGAAAATGCTTCTCCATTAATCATTACAGTTCCATGTCGTATCGTACCTTTGAGGAATTGAAACTTGTAAGTCCCAAATTTATAGGCACGTACTACTTCTAAATAGTCGTATCGTACCTTTGAGGAATTGAAACTCTGTCGTGAAATTCACTGTTACCGAGTAACTTCTTTTGTCGTATCGTACCTTTGAGGAATTGAAACAAATAAAATTCGATTAAAGTATTTGCTTCCATGTTTTGGTCATACCGTACCTTTAAGGATTTATTGAATGTTGAAATTTAGACATTAAAAAACATCGAAAACGTAAGTGTAAAACTTATTGTCTTCGATGTTTTTTTCTTTATGAATGATGATTAGACTAAGATGAAATTTTCTGGGAAATCATCTTTTGTTTCGGTTTGATTACAGTAGATGGCATCAAAGGTTTCTAATGGTTTGAATTTACAAAAGCCATTTACGCCTAATTTACTGGAATCAATGAGTAAATAGGAATGCTTTGAATTTTCAATCGCAATGTTTTTTAATTCTCTGGTTTCGACTTCGGTTGTATAGGAATAATTTTTATTGATATCTATTCCAGCACAACCAATAAAACAACGATCAAATTGAAATTCTTTTAAAGTATTTACAGCTAAAGTGCCGGTACTCATTGCATATTTTGAATGGTAATCTCCACCGATTACGATTACTTGTGCAATGGGATTTTTTAATTTTGATATAATTAAATGATTATGTGTTACGATGCGAATTCTTCGTTTTTGTAAAGAATCAATGAGTGGAACTAAGCTTGTTCCTCCATCTAGAAAGATGCATTCTCCGTCTTTGACTTGTTCACTTGCTTTTTGTGCAACTTTTGATTTTTCTTCATAATGAATACGGAAGCGTTCTTTCATTTTGATTTCTCTTTGTTCAGATAAAATTTGATTGTAATCATCTAAAATGGCACCGCCATGGATGCGTTTTACTTTTCCTTGTTTTTCTAATTCATTTAAATCTCTACGAATGGTTGCTTCTGATATATTTAATTCGTTGGCAATGTCTTTTACATTTAAAATATTATCTTCTTCCAAACGATTTAATAAAAATAAAATTCTCTCTTTTCCTAACATATATAAATCCTCGTAATGTTAGTTTTATTTTAGCATAAAAAGTAAAATGAACAAAATATGTTCATAAATGTTTGCAAATATTTAGTAAAACGAAAGTAAATACTTGTAAATGAACAAAAATGAGCATATAATGTCCTCAGATGAAAGAAGGAGACTTAAAATGAAAAAACCAAACAAAAAAGCAAGTGAAATGAGCATTAAAGAATTAGCAAGTTATATTGACTATTCCGTATTAAAACCTGAATTTACACCGGAACAAATTATTGAATTGACAAAAGATGGTGTAAAACTTGGATGTGCTACAATTTGTATCAATCCTGGATATATGGACTTATGTAAACCTTATATTGAAGGAAGTGAAACGAAGTTATGTCCGGTTTGTGATTTTCCATTTGGAACAAGTTCAACGGAATCGAAGGTAGCGCAAGCTAAAATTTTAGTGGATCATTATGCAGATGTAATTGGTGAATTGGATATTGTTGCGAATTTTGGTAAGATTCGTGCAGGTCTTTATGATGAAGTGACGGCAGATATTAAAGCAGTTGTTGATGCATGTCATGAAAAAAATGTTCCAGTTAAAGTTATTTTTGAAACAGATGCCTTGAATGAAGAACAAATTCGTAAAACTTGTCATTGTTGTATTGAAGCAGGGGCTGATTTTGTGAAATCATCAACTGGATTCTTAACTGGATTTGAAGCACATGGGGCAACGGTTGAAGTTGTTAAAATGATGCAAGAAGAAGTTGGCGACCAATGTGCTGTAAAAGGAAGTGGATGTATTCGTACAAGAGAACATTTCTTACAATTAATTGATATGGGAATTGATCGTATGGGTGTTGGTTATCGTTCCGTACCAGTTGTTTTAGATTTAAAATAAGAGCGACTTGAATGTCGCTTTTCTTCGTTTTAGTTTTGCGTTAAGATAATCCTATTAAAGGAGCTTTCTATGGAAAAAATTGTTTATGTAACTGGACATCGACATCCGGATACAGATTCTGTAGCGGCAGCAATTGCGTATTCAGAATTAAAGAAACATCAAGGAATGAATTGTATTCCTTGTCGTTTGGGTGAATTAAATGATGAAAGTAAATATTTGTTAAAACGATTTCATTTTGAAGAGCCTTATCATTTAAAAGATGCCAGGGTTTCTTTATCTGAAATTGAAATTAATAAACCCATTACAGTAAAGGCTGATGCAACGATTCATGAAGTTGTTCAATTAATGGAAGAAGATCATTTGCCAATGATTGCGGTTATTGATGATGATTCGCATTTATTGGGGATTGTTACTTATCAAGATTTATCTTCAATTGGAATGGGGGATACTTCTTTTGGAATTGATTTGTTGAAGAAGACAAGTGTCGAAGCGATTGCGAAAACTTTAAATGGAAAAATTATCCATCTTGCCAAACAAAGTCATTTGAATGGTAAAGTTAGTATTGTTGCCATGACACAATGTGGTCTATCAAATTATGAAGTAAAGGATCGTATTGTGATGCTTGGAGATGATACGCAAGCACAAATGGATGCGATTGAAAAAGGTGCAGGTTTATTGATTGTGGTTTGGACAAAAGCCATTGATTCCAAAGTAATTGATTTGGCCAAAGAAAAGAATTGTTCGATTGTGATTAGTGGACATGGTGCAATGAATACGTCTCGATATCTTTATTTTGCACCTCCGATTTCTTTATTAATGAATCAAAATGTTATTCGATTTCATGAATATGAAATCGCTGAAGATGTCTTAAAGAAGATGTTAAAAACTCGTTATCGATCTTATCCGGTCTTAGATGAAAAGGATCGTTATATTGGTTATGTGATGCGTTTTGACTTATTAAAAGCCAAAAATAAATCCATAGTGATGGTTGATCACAATGAATTTAGTCAATCGGTTCGAGCCATTGAAAAAGCTGAATTATTAGAAGTGGTTGATCATCATCGCATTTCGGATTTTTCAACTCGATTACCAGTGGCATTTCGTAATGAAATTGTAGGAAGTACCGCAACGATCCTGACGGAAATGTTTCAAGAGCGACAAATTTATATTGAACCAAATTTAGCTGGTTTGCTTCTAGGGGCTATTTTATCGGATACATTAAAATTTCGTTCACCAACGACAACGCAAAAAGATATTTTTATGGCCAATGTACTTGCTCAAATTGCCCATTTATCGATTGATGAATTTGCAGAAGAAATGTTTACAGTAAGTACCAATATCTCAAATAAAGATATGCAAGATGTCTTACGTTGTGATTTGAAACAATTTGATATCGAAGATCAAAATGTTTTGATCTCACAAGTGATTGTTTATGATTATCATGCAACCGATAATCGGGAAAAAGAAATCGAAGAAGCTTGTCAATCAATTCTATCGCGTTCGGAAGCCAAAACGATTGTAGCCTGTTTTACATCAATTATGGATAATGGCTCGATTGTCTTTGCGAAAGGCGAAAAAGCGGAGTGGGTTTATGAAGCTTTCCCAGAAGACAGTACTTCTTTCCAAGAAGGTCTACTTTCACGAAAAAATCAAATTTTACCGCAATTGACGGATGTGTTCTCACGTCATTAGAAAGGATTTTAAAATGATTCAAGATATTCAAGAAGCGTACCATGTCGAATATGTACCTGTTGATCCCTACAATGATGACCTTGTATTCGTCTTTTCGAAAAATCAAATCTATGGAAAATTAAAGGAAGATACATTGATTTGTCCTTGTTTTCGCCAAATCAAAGGAAAAGTACAATACTTATTTTCGATTGGAGAGAAACATATCTATTTGGCTTTAGAAGAACAAGAAATTAAAGGGTTTGAATGGTTGAGTGTAAGAACGCTTCGTCATTGTAAACCGAAGTTGATTCAATTTGCAGGCTCTACCGCTTATCATCTCTATACGTGGTATTCTCGAACAAAATATTGTGGATGTTGTGGACATGAATTAGAACATTCCATTCATGAAAGAGCAATGCAATGCCCAAAATGCAAGAATATTTTCTATCCAATGATTGCACCTGCTGTTATTGTTGGTGTGATTCATAACGATTCAATCTTGATGACTCGTTATGCAGGAAGAGCCTATAAAGGACATGCTTTAATTGCAGGTTTTTGTGAAATTGGTGAAAATCCGGAAGATACGGTTGTTCGTGAAGTACAAGAAGAAGTGGGCTTAAAAGTAAAAAATATTCGTTATTATAAAAGTCAACCTTGGGGTTTTGATTCCAATCTATTAATGGGCTTTTATTGTGAATTAGATGGGGATGCAACCATTACATTAGAAAAAGAAGAACTCGCAAAAGCTCGTTTTATTCAAAGAGATGAAATTAATGATACTTGGGAAGATTTAAGCTTAACCAATGAAATGATTATGGCTTTTAAAGAAGGAAAGATATAAAAAGAATGAATCTTAGACTTTTTCATAATTAAATACGAAAAATTAGTAGGATTTGTGAACAAATGAATGCGTATAATATTCAAAAAGAACAAATGTATAAGTATTGAAAATTTGTAAAAAAGATTTGTTCTTAGAATAAATGTTGTTGTATACTTCAACTGTAAGTGTTAGACGACAAATGTATAAATAAAAGAAGGAGAAAAAGAATGAACGTACAAGAATTAGAAAAACATGCAAACAATGTACGCC
>CAVBLW010000080.1:0-4748 GCA_963596085.1 Bacteroidaceae bacterium
ATGTAGACCATTCTTTTCTAGAATTTCTTGAATCGCATCCACATCTTTTTTACCTATGTTTCTTATTTTTAATAACTCTTTATATGTTAATTGTATAATTTCAAGACTTGTGAAAAGACCAGCTCTTTTCAAAGCATTATAGGCTTTTACACTTAACCCCATTTCTTCGATGGGTAGTTCTTCGTATTCATTGTGTGTCTTCTTTCTAAATCCATCTTTGTCTATGCATCCAATGCACTCACATTCATACGAACATTTCACTTCATCGTATTTGCTTTTAATAACATAAACCGTATACTTTGTATCACAAATCCACTCTTCAATATCTTTTTCTAACTTTTTGTAATACTTTTCAGGTATTGTTATATGCGCCTGCCCTTTACCATACAATCCCTCTTTAATTTTTGATTTTAGATCATCTAAATCTTTAAAATAAATGTTATTATTATTATTTGCTACTTCTTTTTCCTTCCATACTGGATAGCTTTGAATTAAGTCCTCCAAAATACTGTCTATATAGCTTCTAAACCTTTTTTTAAGAGAATTGGGGTAGTTTTTGCCAACTTTTTCATAAGCTTCTTCGTATACAAAATAAAAAGATAATTTATTTTCTTTCTCTAGATCCAGTTGATCTTTTAATGCTTTTACTTCTTTCTTTAAAGAATAACTGATCAATCGGTCTCCTTGATCATTCATTTCTTTTCTTAATTCAAGATATAATTGAATAAAATCACCAATTAAATTTTGTGTCTTATCATATGTCCATGTACCATCTCCAGCATGATTTGTATTATTCCTTCGATACCAAATCACTGCATATTTTTTTAATATTTCTTGATCATTGTGATAAGTTTTTAACTCTATATCACATTTTTCAGGGTCTTTCCCAGATAATTCAGCATAATATGGATGAGCCGCTTGTTGAACCAAAAGGTGATCGGCATCCTCCAGTTTATAATCCTCTTTTTTTATTTCAATGATTTTATTGCAAATTTTTTTTATTTCTCTTTTATTCTTTTTTGTTTGACAATAACTAAAATATCCATCCTTAACCATTTGACCTGGCATCTTTGATTCAATTAATGTGATGGCTTGTTGAATAAAACCTTTATTGTTTGCCCAATTTACAAGCTCTAATATATCTACTTCACCATCATCACCAATAATTCCTTTGTAATCTTCTTTAATATCTGCACATAAAACCCGAATAAATTCTTCATTTGAAGTTTTTGTCGGAATCCGTTTATTTAATTTCACATACAATTCCCTCATATTTTTTGTCAAAGTATCGACATCACATAAAGATAAGGATTGATCAATTCCTTTCATAAGTTGAAGAATATCCTTAATTTTATTATTTTTTATTCCTAACTCATTCCAAGTTCGTTCTAATTGATTGGCTTTACCGTATTCAATAAAGGCATTCATACCTGATACAAGATCGCTAATTTTATAACGATTTGTTTCATCTACAATTTCATTTGCGGCATTGTTTTGATCGAATTCAATGGCAATTACTTGTTTTAAAGTAACATTCTTTTTATCGTCATTATTTAAAAGTGATAATACAGCACTTCTGACATAACCATCGGTTCTTACACCGCCTTGCATATCGAGATAAATATTTACTGGTTCGTCCTTTTTACAAATGGATGACAATAATTTTTTAAAGTGATCAATTTCTTGTTTCTTTCCTTCCGCTTTTTTCCTGGTCTTTTTTAATGGAATTGCCTGTATCTTTACTTTCTTATTATAGGACTTACAATGCATTTTTTCTTCTTCGGGAATTTTATCGTAGATATATTCTTTAAGATATTCTTTTTCTCGATTAAAACGTTGCGTTTTATTGTCCTCTAATTCTTTCATTAACTTTTGAATGTCTTCATAATATTTTCGTATCGTCATAAGAGCTGCACGATCATCAAGTCCAGAAATATCTTTTACGGTCTTTTGGTGAAAAAAATCAATGGCTTTAGAAAGAATTCTCCCTTTCTCTCTTTGATTTAAAGAAAAATCATTATTTAAGCCTTGAATAAATTGATCTGCACTTTTTAAACTTTTGAAATACTTCACATAATCAATTTTTTTATAGCCTTCTTTTTCTTTTTCTTGTAAATACTCACTTTGAATATTCTCTTTTAATGCATTTTGAAGGATTTCAATCTGTTTATTATCTGACTTTGCATCTACATTAAAATCATCCACTAATTTTTCAATTTCTTTTTTTCGTGCAGGATCAATTGGATTTTTTCCATAATCAACGGGTGAAGGTTCTTTTCTATCATTAATAAAGCATTGGATTCCATATGTATAAAGTGAATAAGCCGATATTTCTATTGATGATTTGTCTCCATCTTTTTGTGGATTCATCCGTTCTTCAACAAGGTTTCGTCCTTCAAATTTTTTAATGACTTGTTTTGATTTTTTTTCGTCTTCATCGGAAATAACTTTATCTGAGCCAATAACTATGATTTCATCTATTTCTTTTCTGGATAGATAATATTTTGTGCCTGCTTCCAATTGAGAAATCCCCTCGCAATAAAGCTTTTGATTATCAATCATTCCATAATAAAAATTCTTCGACATTCGATTTAATGTACTCATTGTTGTTAAAATGATATTTCTTGCCACTTTTTACAACCCCTTTCACTTCTTTACTTATAAATATACGCTATTCTTACAAGCTTGTTAAAAAAACCGTCATAGATCGACGGTTTTTTTACTAATAATAAATCAATGTTCCATCACAAATGGCTGTATAGTTAAAATACCAACCTTCTGGACGTAGGCCTCCAAGTCCACCATTGGCTAAGCTTGGATTTTCACATGCATTCGCAAAATCAGAACTATTATTATAATCCGATAACATAATTGGTTTTTCAGATTCATAGTTTAGATGTTGTGTTCCATCATCAATACAAACATAACCACCTTCAATTTTTCCATAATAGATTTCATCTTTTTCGATGATCTCAGATAAATAAATTCGATTTCCACCTGCACCTGAATCATTCACATGCACGGTATATCCATTGGCAGAATCGAAAGATGTTGAATCATAAACGGTCAAATTTTCAGTGAAATTATATAATCCAGCTTGATATTTTGTTTCGATCACTTCGACACTCTTTTCTTTTTCTTCCTTTGTATCCGTTTCATTTTCAGATGCAAAGAATTTGCTTCCTACAAAAGTAAGAATACCTACCATAACTATTCCTACAACAATTTTATAAAAAACGGTTTTGGTAGCAACATGACGAACCGTTTGGGATACGGCTGTTCCATTTACTTTACTTGACTGTGGTAATTGATGTGTATTTGCTTCGACTTGTTTTAACTTGATTTCTTTTTCATTTTTTCTTCCTGTATGTTTATTTTTTAAACTTTCATCGGCTAAAACAATTTCAGATGCAAATTTGGAAGCATTGGAAGGCACAAAATCTTTTGCACTTTCTTCGAAAACCCATAATAAGAATGGCATTGGTAAAACCGTAAGGAAACCTTTGTGTTCTTTTTGAAGTTTCCTTATCTGGTTTTCCACATTTTGCCTGGCATATCGCAGCCAGCTTTTTACTGTATTCTCTTTTGCATCAAAGATTTGACAAATCTCTTTAATACTTAAATGCTCATAATAAAACATGTATAACGCTGATCTTTGTTTCTCAGGTAAATTTGCAAGACAATCCAATAAGCCTTCTGTAAATATCGTATAATTTAAATTTTCTTCCGGTTGAAAACGGGCCAGATTCTCTGAGGAAAGATAGGCCTGGCCATTCGCAATTTGATCTTCAAACGAATCATCATATTCATCGGATTGAAAGCTAGAAAGTGTAAGCATTGGTCTTTTATGCCTTCGTTCATCAAAATAGTCATTAATTGCATTTGTAACTGAGCGATAAAAATAACCCGAAAAATTATCATCTCCTTCAATTTCTCCAGCCATCAATTTCCTTAAAATCTGATTTAATTTTTCTGAAACCAAATCTTCGGCATCTTGTCTAAATTGTTGTTGACAGCCCATACGATAATACGCATTGTTTACAGCCGGTGCCCACAACAATGTATAAATAGCTTCTATTGCTTCTTCATCGCCTAAACGTGCTTTTTTTACCAATTCACTTGGTGTATCTGGAAATCCACTCATTATTTATCCCTTCCTCTCTAAATTGTATTTTTAGTGTATAATGATTGATCCGAATTTAAATTTTCAATGTATATTTTTTTCTTAAACCTTTTTGAATTAAAGGTTGTATAAAAGATTGAAACTCTTTGATTATTTCATGTTTTAGCTTTTGATCATCAATCCTTTCTATTTTATCCATTTTTTGACTTGCGATACAAAAGACATCATCCATCGTCAAGAAAGAATAACCTTGAATAATAAAATCAACAAAGTAGTCATCCGATTCCAAGCTTGTTCTCAATTCAATCTTTTTTGTATCCCAAAAGATACAATAGAATTGATCCTCATAATTCAAGAGTGTTCCGCAGGTACCAATTGGAACGTAAGATTGATCTGAATTGATCAATCTTACTCTTGATTCACTCACTTGAATCGATGCATTTTGACTTTGATTATATTCTTTCCTATGTAGATTTTTTATGATTTTTCTTTTCCTTTCTTTTTAAGTCCAAATAAACTCAATCCAGCAAGTCCTAACATTGATATAGAACCGAGAATATTTGTTTCAATACCTGTTTGTACAGTGTTTGTTTTTGATGATTTTGTATTGTCTTTCGTATCATTT
>CAVBLW010000081.1:0-4659 GCA_963596085.1 Bacteroidaceae bacterium
CATAAATGTCATAAATATAATCGAATTTACCTTGTTCATTTTGGATTCGAGTTCTCACTAAATACTTGCTTACTTCTAGTTCTTTTAAAATTGCTTGTATAGTTGATTTGCTTTCCTTTACGATTGCAACCAACCCTTGCACTGAATAATCCCAATCGCTTGGAAGAGAAAGAAATAAACTTAATAAACCTTTAGCTTTTAACGATAATTCTTTATCTCTTAAATGATAATTGCTCATTATCGTAAAACCTGTTGTGTTATTTACTCTTATTACTGCCATGTTCTACCCTTCTTTCACTGTGATCGTTGAGACTTTCACTCCTAGCACATCTGCCAATTTTTCTATTGTTTCGTATTTTGGATTGGACTGTCTGCCTCTCCCATTAATTAATCTCCACGCATAATCTTTTGAAACGCCAAGAGATTTTGCTACCTGTTGTTGTGTTAAATTTCTCTTGGTTATAAATTCCTTCGTTTTTTCAACATCCACTTTCATGATTCACCTAACACCACTTCTATTCTCGGATTGTCTTTATCTACCTTCACTTCATGGCTAATTGCATTGATACATTTTTGATTGTCGTCTTCTATAATATTCAGTTCTACAAGTGCATCTAGGATAAATTTCACAGCAAACTGTATATTGTCCACATCTCGCCTTTTATTTGGCTCATACCACGTGATTTTAAGCTTTAATGGATATTCACTCACCTTGTCATAAAAGTTGCTTAAATCGCTTAAAAAAGCCGTTTTAACAAGGTCTTGTTGCTCGTGTTTTAATTTATTCGCTTTATATGGATTGGTTCGACAAGCATTTGTATACTCGTTCAAACCAATCATTCTGCCGTTTATTGTGAATCTGATAACAACCCCTCCTTGTAATATTCCGTATCAATTCCTAATTGCTCAGCGTATTCAATTGTTTTATCAATCAAAACGCTCATTTCCTTTGTGTTCATTTGGCTTGAACCTAAGAAAATCCTAGCTTTATAAAAAATCTTTCCGTTTTCTCTTTCTTCAGTTCCTAACCACTCAACTGCTCTAACTCCATGAGCTTGTGCAAGTGCTTCTTTACCTTCTTTCAAAACCGTTACGTACGTATACTTCGCTTTGGATAATCTAAGCATTCCACAATAAATATCCCAATCATCATGGCTGAATGAATTTTCATGCTTCGCTATATCTCTGATTAAAGCCCACAGGAGCTTATTTTGTTCGTTTGTACGTATTTCCTTGACGTCACTCAAAACAACACTATATGACTGCTTTTCGAGGTTCTGAGCATATTTCTCATACATCACGTTTGGAAGCGAGAAGGTAATTTCTAAATCACCATCCTCATTTCTGCTTTTTCTTACAAAATTTCCTATTAATTTAATTTTCATAAATAATTCTTATGAAACACGCTCATAAATAGTTCGTGTCCATATTCCCTTTCAAACGCTTTCTGACAGTCTTCCTTCAATCGCTTGTCCAATTTAGGATTGAAATGAACTCCATCATTCGACATATTGTGATGATTATTGCAAAGTCTGACATAGCACCCCCACTTAATTGACTTTGGACGATTAGCAAGCCCGTAATAAATTTCATGAGTGCATAAATCTAAAGTCGTTCCGCATACGTAACACTTGCTCATGTCGCTTTGCATGATTGAGTGGATTCTTTTTTCTCCACTCATTTTGTATAAATCCTCACAGACGATTTCACATCAATGGTGTCTTCTTTGACATAACGATCATAAAGCCCATCAAGCTTCAATTGGTATTCATCGACATAAGTCTTTTGTCTCTTAATGGGAGCAATGTACGTAAACCTGAAGTAGTCGTTTTCAAAACTTTTTACTCCTGTTTCTTCCATCGCTTTAATCAACTCTTTTTTGAATTCTTTTTCTTTTTCTGCTAGTTCCCTCTTTTTATCTAAATAATCGTGATAGGCTTGCATGAACTCCGTTTGGACTTGCAATTCACTACCGTTCACTTTTACTAAATCTGCCATTATTTCTTCTCCTTATATTTTTCAATCAACACTTTGTATACCTTGCCTAAGTTGATTAATTCTTCTTGTGTTAAACTTGTGTCACCTAAATCTTGGGTATGAACCTTGGATTTCTCTAAAATCCAATTGTTGTATTTTTCCCTAAAATCAATGCCTAAACTGTTCATTTCAGATTGCATTTTTGAAACCTTCAATAAGATTTGCCCTAGTTTTGCATCATCTGTAGTTTGTTTTTTTTTAGCTTGACTCATGCTTGTGAATTCGTCTGTGTCAGCGTCTTTTGTGTCATCTAGACAGAACAAACCGTTCAATGCATATTTTCTAGCATATGAACTACAAGCACCTGTGATTTGCGAGTCATCCATCCCTTTCTTGGTTTCTGCTTCTCTTGCAAATCCACAGACTTCAACAAAATCTTCTGTTTCTACATCATCCAACCTTGCGATTGCTTTGATGTAGTTCTTATCGCCAACACTTACAATTTCATCTGAAACTGTCAACAAGACCCCATGTTCTGCACATAAAGGTTTTGCGGTTTCTAAAATCGTTTCTGCGTTTCGATAGTGATATTTCCCAAAAGAGTTGTAAAGATTTTTTGGGACCTTCATTTTTCTTTGTATAGTTACGACTTTTTCTTTAAATTTCATTTGTTATTACCTCTCGTTTTTGTTATGATTTCTTTGGCTTATTAAAGCCGTTTGCGTGTAGGTGTTTCTCGCCTGAAGCACCTTTTATTTTTGCTTCGTAGCCATCCATGCTTGAAACAGCCTGTATGGCTTTTTTTAAATTCATATGCTTGCCACCATCTTTAACGCTAAGTTGAAAGCAAGATAGCAAGTCATCACCCCAAACATAAATGCCATGATCGTGTATAACCTCGTTTCTGCTTCTGCTTCTTTAGCTTTGGCTGCGGAAACTTTTTTTCTTTTCATTTCCTTTGCTTTTTCTTTTTTTTCAAAGTTCTTTTTGCAAAAAACAAAACCGTCTGTCTTCATAATTTACCCCTCTATCACATTGTTCACTGCATAAATTCCTTCACTAAAATCAAGACCTTTCGGCAAGATGTAAATGAATTCGTCTTGATTTTTTTTAAAGGATTTGACCTCGAACTTTTCTTTTAATTGAAAGGCTTCGTTCAAGGTCAAGTTTTCTTTTAATTGAAGCCTTTCTTCTTGGAAGATTAATTTCATTAGCAATCAATCGACCATTCTACATCAATAACTTCATAGCAGTTTGGAAAGCTTTTTTTATCAAAACCAACTGCTTCTAATTTTTCAGCTTCTGGCATATCGTCAAGGTCTTGATACTCAAAGCCTTCTTTTAATTCAATGTAACCATCTAAATGTACGCTCAAGCATCCGTCATCATCATTGATGTCTTCATGCTCTGCATAATAGATGTCTGCTTCGACATAATATTCATGAGTAGGAGCGTTGTCGTACTCGTCAAACTCGTTTAAGTATTGGTCTAAGTAATAATTGTTGCTGTCGACTCCTAATTCGTTTACATAATTGTTCATGATGTTTCCTCCTTCGATACTGTTGTGTATCTTTTGTTTACACTCATAATATAACACCAGTGGTCTATCGTGTCAACATATTTTACATCTTTTTTTGATTTTGTTTTTGTTTAATTTATGCGGATTGGTTGATATAATTTACTAAAGGAGTAGGTTATGGAAACAAAAGAAGGAATGAGTGAAAGGTTAGTGATTCTTATAGACAAATTAGGAATCAGTCAATTACAATTCGGAAAACGGTTGGGATTATCAAGGGCTTCTGTGTCAAAATGGACAAAAGGCATAAATGACCCTTCAGAGTCTACAATCAGACAGATTTGTCAAGAATTTAGCGTAAGTTATTTATGGTTGAAACGTGGTGATGGGGATATATTTATAGAGAGTGGACAATCTGAAATTGGCTCAATGTTCAATTTTAATGAAGATGATATAGAATTTATGAAATTTTATTCTTTGTTGTCTAGTGAATCTAAATCCATGATTAAGGCAATTGCTAAAACTTATAAAGAAATGGAAAAATAAAAAAACCAAGAATTTAATCTTGGTTTTTTAATAATTCATTTTGCGTGTAGGCTTTGATTTTTTTCAATGCTTCTTGGTCTTCGATTTCCAAAAGCAATCTAATAATCATAACTCTTTCCTCGTCCATAAAATCCTCCTTGACGTGACTAAAACATACACCTAATTACACGATTATGCAAGTAAATTTTACTTTGTTGAAAATTACATTTTGTCACATTTATTACAAGGGAGAGAAAGTATGAAAGAGATGTACTTTAAACAAAATCTTAAAAAGTTGATGAAACAAAACAACTTGACTCAAGACCGCATATCAGAAATAGCAGAAGTAGCAAGGCAGACTGTAAGTTTATGGCTCAAAGGAAGCACAGAACCTTCTTTGACGGCAGTTTTAAAGCTTTCTGACTACTTTAATCTATCTGTTAAAGAATTGGTCTATAAAAAAGAAAACAAGCGAAATGAGCCTACAAGAAGGTTTGTGCCGATAGTATCGGATATCAAAGATAACGATATTGTTTTATCAAACAATTGGTCAGAGTGTTATAAATTATCAACCAATATTTCTTTTGATGCGGATTTTGCTTTTATGATGGAAGACAATTCAATGTTCGAGCATAGGATAA
>CAVBLW010000082.1:0-4629 GCA_963596085.1 Bacteroidaceae bacterium
AAACATAAACAATAAACTTGTATCCACAAAACTAAGAGTGGTATGACAGTATTCCCTGTCCCGTAGTTTGGCAACTGACTACGGTTTCCCTAGAAAAGGAATCTTAACCGCCATCTAATTGGTAGACCTACGCTATAAGGGCTATGGCCTTTATAGTGAGTCCGCTGTATCTTGGTAACGAGGTGCGGTTCAGAGCTAACGATTCTGGCCCTCATCTCAAGCTTGGCAATTCATTGCCAAGTTAGTTGACTATATATTTGCGACCTTTTGTAAGATTTGTTCAAAGTCTTTTTGATCAAAAATAACAGGAACTGGATACAAAGGATTGGCTTCCTGACAAGCCCATTTGGCCATTTGTGCAATATCTTTTTTATTGACTTCAAGCTTCGCTGGAATTTGCATTGCTTGGTTCATATAACGTATACGTTGAATCAATAATTGTGCACGACATCTTTCATCCTTTTCTTCCATTCCTAAAGCTTCTGCAATTTCAGCTAAATCCTTTTGAATGCTTTGTCCATATTCTTCTAAGATATAAGGTAGAAGAATGGCATTGGCTTTCCCATGCGGCACATGATATAAGCCACCAAAAGTATGTGCGAGTGCATGCACATTACCAACACAAGCTACCGTAAAGGCCAATCCTGCTTGATAGCTTGCTTCTAACATATTCGCCCTTGCTTTTAAATCATCCGGATTGCGATAAGCCTTTAAAAGATTTTGAAAAATCAATTGAATGGCACACAAACAATGTTCTTTCGTATCCTTTTGATGATAAGGTTTATTAAGATACGCTTCAATGGCATGTGTTAGGGCATCCATACCACTATAAGCACTCATTGTTTGCGTCATGCTCACGGATAGACATGGATCTAAAATCGCATAATCGGGGCAAAGACAGGGATCATTGATTGCATATTTATGATTACGCTCACAAACAACGGTTGCGATTGTACATTCTGAACCGGTTCCGGCAGTTGTTGGTATCGCAATCATTAAAGGAAGCTTTTTACGAACCTTTAATAAGCCTTTCATTTGGGAAAGACTTTTACCTGGACACATAATACGTGCTGCACAAGCTTTCATCGCATCAATGCTTGATCCCCCACCAATCGCCACCAGACAATCACAACCCTTTTCTTGATAGCATGTAACCATCTGTTCTATCAATTTGACATCTGGATCAGGATGTACTCCATCAAAGACAACGCAATCTTTCAATTCATTTTTTATTCTTAAGAAAAAATCCGTTTTCGAAACATGAGAACCTGTAACAAGAAATGGTTTTTGGCGATTTTCATAAGATAGAATCTGTCCAATTCGACAAATCGAACCCTCCCCTTCAATTTTAATCCCTTGTTTCATCTTCAATAGTTTAATGGCTTTAGCCATACCTTTTTGAACCATTCGATCTGCTGTTTTCATAGACTTATTTTTTTCTTTCATAATCTTCTAAGGAAGATAAGGCTTCTTTTGCCAATGGAACCAAAGCTATCATATTAAAGATGGTCATTAAACCAATCCCAATATCACCCAAATCCCATACAAAAGTATAGCTAGCGAGTCCTCCTATAAATAACATAATTAAAGCAAGTACTTTATAAAGAGTTTGCCAAAGCCAACGATCACCAAAAAGATAAGCAATATTGCTACGAGCATAAAATAAAATACCAATAAAGGTTGAAAAACTAAAAAGCCATAAGACAATCGCAATAAAATAAACGCCACACATTCCGAGATGATAATTCATTGCGACTTCTAAAAGCTCCATTCCCTCCAATCCTTTCGTTAAAGACTCGGGACATAGAAGCATAATCATTGCCGTACATGTACAAATGACAAGGGTATCAATAAAAACACCAAGAGATTGCAATAAACCTTCTTTTGCGGGATGATCAATATCCGCTGCAGCAGCTGCACATGGAGCCGAACCTGACCCCGCTTCATTAGAAAAAAGGCCACGCTTTGCACCATTCATAATAACGGCACCAATACCTCCACCGGCAACTTGTTTCAAGCCAAAAGCTTCTTGAATGATGCGTACAAAAACAGAAGGTAATAAAGTAATATTTTTTAAAATAATAAAAACTGTTACTAAAAAGAAACCACCTGCCATAATTGGAACCAATATATCTAATACTTTGACTGTCGCATTTTTTCTTAAAACAATAAAAGCCGCTAAAATCACTAAACAGATACTGGTATAAAGTGGTGGAATATGAAAGGCATTTTGAAAGGTCGATGCCACAGAGTTAGAAATAACTTGACTAATTCCACACCAACAAATCAACCCTGAAATCGCAAACAAGACGGCAATCAAACAATAGCGTCTTGGCTTCTTTTTGGTAAATAATGCGTGGATATAATAAGCAGGTCCTCCTCGATAGCCACCATATAAAGGATCCTTTTCTTTATACAGTTGTGCCAAAGTCCCCTCGACAAAAGCTGTCGATGAACCCAATAAGGCTATGATCCACATCCAAAAAATCGCCCCTGCTCCACCAGCAGAGATAGCAGCAACCACACCAACTAAATTTCCCATACCAACACGAGTGGCCGTTGAGACGATTAAAGCTTGTAGGCCAGAAATCGAATTTTCTGCTGTTTTTTCACTTTTCCCCACGGAAATACGTAGCATTTCAGGAAATAAACGAAAGGGCAAAAATTTTGTTCGAATCGTAAAAAAGAGCCCAGCGGGTATCAATAATAAAATCAAGAGAGAGATTCCCATTTCACTTTGCCCTGGCAAAGGAATAGTAAATAAATCTCCCCATAAAAAAGAATAAATCGTTTGTACCAATTTCATAAACATTCTCCAATAGTTCTATTATCATAGATAAAAGACATTTCTGTCAAAAAAAGTCAGATTATTCTTCTGACTCTTTTGGTAGGCGACCATAGATTTCGGTAAGGTTACGAATACTATTGGCTAAATCTTTTGATAAGAAATGTGGTTCTAAACGCCATTGCCAATTGGATCCAGTACTACCTGGTTGATTAATACGTGCTTCCTTGCCCTTTACAAGATAATCTTGTAAAGGAATAATACAAAGATCGGCACAAGAACGATAGGCTTCACGAATAAAATCCCAAACAAATTGTCCTGGATTAAAAATATCCGAATGTACATAATCCCCAACAAATTTCTTTTCTGAATCACTTAACGATTCAAACCATTCTAAACTCGTTGGATTATCATGTGTTCCTGTATATACCACACTGTTTTTCTTATGTTTATGTGTTAAATAAATACTATTGTGATCCCATCCTGTAAAGGCAAATTGTAAAACATTCATACCTGGATAGCCAGCATCCTCCAACAATTGAACTTTTTCTGGTGTATTGTTTCCTAAATCTTCGGCAATGACATCAATATCGGGATAACGTTTCTTCAATTCTTTAAAGAAATCAAGTCCTGGTCCTTTTCGTAAAATACCATTCACTGCCGTATCTTCTCCATATGGAATTGCACAATATTCCGCAAAACCATGGAAATGATCCACACGAACAACATCAAACAACTCATTGGCACGACCCATACGTTCCATCCACCATTGATAGTGATCTTTTTTCATTTTATCCCAATCATACAAAGGGTTTCCCCACAATTGACCCGTTGCACTAAAGGCATCAGGTAAACAGCCGGCAATGTATTCGGGTTTTCCTTCTTTGTCAATTAATAACATTTTTGATTGGGCCCATGTATCACATGAGTCCATTGCACAATAGAATGGAATATCCCCAATGATTTGAACCCCTTGTTTTTTCGCATAAGCATGTAGTTTTTTCCATTGTTTATCTAAGAAATATTGTTGAAAACAATAAAAATCTAAATAATGGGCTCGATCTTTTTTAAATGCTTCAATCGCTTTTGGCTCTCTAGTTCGATATTCTTCTGGCCAATCCATCCAAGATTTTCCATCAAACGTTTGTTTCAATGTCATATATAAGGCATAATCCTCTAACCAATGCGCCTGTTCCTTTAAAAAGACTTGATAGGATTCATCCCCTTCAAAACGAACATAAGCTTCCTTTAAGATTTCCCAACGCGCATGATACAAAGCGCCATAATCAATCTGTTGACAATTTTGGCCATAGTCAAAGCTTTCCACTTCTTCTTTAGAAATCAGCCCTAATTCAATCAATTCATCTAAATCAATAAAGTAAGGATTAATCGCAAAGCTGGATACTGGCTGATAAGGTGAATCCCCATATCCGGTTGGTCCTACAGGTAGAATTTGCCAATAGCTTTGCCCAGCCTCCTTTAAAAAATCAATAAATTCATAAGCTTCCTTTGATAAAGATCCAATTCCATACTTTGAAGATAAAGAAAAAATTGGATATAAAATTCCTGAACTTCTCACAAAAAATTCCCTCCTGCTTTGTATTATATCATATGTTATCGCTTTCATTTTCTATTTTTGTTGCAAGCATTAATTGAAAAAGAGAAAAAGAACGATTCATAATGTATCCTAAATAAGATCATCCAAGACTAGTTAGACTCACGCATCCCCTTTAAGATTTCATGGGCCTAAAAGCTGAATCATTTATTGATTGCTCAATATCTCTTGGTGCAACAAATTGAAAGAAAAATAAAGACAAAAAAGAAGCCAGGTAATTGCCCTAGCT
>CAVBLW010000083.1:0-4591 GCA_963596085.1 Bacteroidaceae bacterium
AATCTATACCTAGCTTTTCAAATGGAATCATATTGTTATCTCTAGGTGTATCAATCAACTTTTTCATATCTTTTTCAATTGATTTTTTCGTACGTTCCAAACGTTTGATCACACGATTTTCAATTGTATCTTCATTCGAATTAGAATATGGGTTTGCAAGTTCATCTATTGCATTATTAATCTGATCAATCTGAACATTTAGAAATTCTATTTCTTTCTCTTTGCTCACAGACAAAAATTTAAAACTTGAATGTGGCATGATGATTGCGTCATAATTGCCAGTCGCTATCTTATTTACAAAGACCTTTCTTCGTGCTTTGCTCATGTCTTTTTTAGAAGCTACAAGCAAATTTGCATTTGGATACAATTGCATAAATTCTTTTTGCCATTGTGAAACCAAGTGATTTGGTACGACATACAGAATCTTTTTTCGAATGCCCAATCGTCTCATTTCCATTCCACTTGCAACCATTTCGAAAGTTTTTCCAGCTCCAACTTGTTGCCACAACAGAGTATTTGTATTGGTGTCCATGATTCTAGCAATTGCATTTTTTTGATAAGGTTCTAGAGCCATTGATTTATTCATTTGAGGAAACGAAAGGAAAGCACCATTATAAACACGAGTACGTGTATTATTAAATTTTCGGTTATAGATATCTACAACATTTACCTTTCGTTGATAATCTGAATACAACCAATCTTCCCATTCTGCTTCTAGTCTTTCGGCTAAATCTCTTGCACGATTTGTACGCTCAACATTTACTTCACTTTTTGTCACTTCTTTACCTTCAGCATTTTTTTCTTCCCAATAATTACGGATTGTTGGGATTCGAGAATTTAGGACATCATCCAACAAATCATACCCATCGTATTTAGGCTGTCTTTTAAATCCAATTACCTCTGTTTGTTCGACTCCCCACTCTCTTTCAACAGCTTGCGACCTATAATATGCTTCTGGTTTTTTTAGAACATATTGCCCTAAAACTGAATTGTACTGAATCTGTGCTTGATCCCATCTTTGTTCGTCCATAATATGCTCAACAAAAGATTTTACATAATATATTGGTACCCAAGGAGCACCTAATTGTGCCTTGATATCCTCTGCTTCTAATCTTTCGGGAATAACTGCTTCTAAAGCTTTTACATTATCTTCCATATTTGCTGAACGAGCTTCTTCAATCTTTTGATAAATATCACCACTTAAATATTCATCTGCCAAAACAACCTTATCTTCAAAAGGAACCTCAAAAGCTAAATTTCCCTCTAACAATTGTTTTTTTACATCTTCATCATTTTGAGAAAGCAATGAACCCATATAAGCTAGATCCAACGCACCATAAGTATCCATAGATAAACGTATTGCGTCTTGAAGGTTATCAACTGACTTTACTTCATGTCTTTTTTCAATCGTACGTTCAGAGAACAATGGAGCTTTTTGTGCTTTTTTCGTATCCTTGTCATAATCTTCCAATGCTTCTAAAACACCAACACATGGTTCATCTTCAACCAATCTTAAATTAGTGATTTTATGAATTGCACCATATTCTTTATAGAAAGAATCATACAATTCATTTAATTCTTTTCTTTTATTTAGGTAAAGTTCTTCTTCATAATCTCCCGATTGATATTCAATAACCTTCATTGCGACATTTGCAATCTCAATAAGGCATTTTGCCTTAAGAATGTCTTTATCCGTCTTATAAGATTTATACCCTTCTTCAACTTCTTCTTTTGTCTTGACTGGATAGTAATATTCTTCTCCTCGAAAATACAATCTATCATTTTCGATAAATAAAGTATTCATGCCAATTTCAGCATGTTCAATATCAATTAGATGTAAAAACTGATCTTGTTCTTGTTCTTCAATTTCTCTTTCTTCATAGATATTTTCTGGGAATGCTTCAATAACTTCATCAAAATAATCTTGTAGATCTTTTTGTGGCTTGATTGTCAATTCATAACTTCCAAACTGAGCTTTACGTTCTCCAACCTCACCAAAAACCATTTGTGGATTTTCCACAAAGTATTGATTCATTCTTCGATGTTCGGTAAACATATCATTTTGCAAGAATGTTTCGAACTGGATTTCTTTGTTTTCATTTCTTTGAAGGAAAATGATATCACTTGCGACTGAAGTATTTGCACCATTCTGTACAAACAAATCATTTGGCAATCGGATTGCCCCTAAAAAATCTGCTCTTTCATTGATGTACACTCTAATATCGCTATTTCCATCCATTGTATCCAACGAAGTAATAAATGCAATTAAACCACCATCACGTACCTTTGATAAAGCTTTTCCAAAGAAATAATTATGTATATTCCAGTGATGTCTGTTTAGCTCGTCATTTTGCATATCATGCAATTGAAACTGACCAAATGGTATATTTGAAATTGCTAGATCAAAGTGATTATCGGGATAACTGTTATCTTCAAAACCTTTATTTTGTACATCGACTTTCTCATATAGAAACTTAGAAATACTTGCACTGATTTCATCAATTTCTATACCACAAACATCTGAATCAAGATACATACTTTCGCTCATCATGCCGAAGAAATTTCCCGTACCCATAGAAGTTTCAATAATCTTTCCATGTTCAAAGCCCATTCGATCTAAAATCTTATACATATTCTCGATCACGTTTAAAGGTGTATAAAAACTTGTTAGTACAGATTCTTTTGCTTTTGCATACTGTTTTGTAGTAAGCAGTTCTTTTAGTTCCATACGTTCATTTGCATATGTAACGTCTGTTTCATTAAAAAAGGCAGGACAACCACCCCACCCAGAATATTTAGATAAAATTTGTTTTTCTTCATAAGAAGCTTTTCTTTCTTCTCTTTGTAGCTGTTTTAATTTTCGAACAGCTTGTATATTATAGTTGATTTTTTGATCTGTTGATAACCTCGAATTATCTAATTGAATCCGTACATCTGTTTCAATTTTAGCTTCTTCTATTGCTACTTCTACATTCTCAGAATTTGAAAATATATCTTCTTCTGAAACAATTGGTTCAATGGTTTCTTCTGTTTCGACAGTTTCTTCTTCAATTTCTTCACGTTGCTCATTTTCGATAATTGTTTCTGTTTCATTCTCAAAAGAAAAAACACTTGGTTGAACAATTTCTACTTCTGGTTCTTGTAGATCTTTTGTTGTAGGATTCACAAAATTATATACATACTTTTCTGTTTCAGAAGCTTCACCTCCGAAAAAATTACTAAACAAAGACATCTGCTCAAAAGACCGATTATCACTAATGACACTTTGCTTTTGTTTGTTTTGAGTTGATTTCTTTTTTCTATATCTCCCCATTTTAAATTCCTTTCCATAAAAAGAAAACCCTAAGGCAAATTGCCTTAAGGTCATAATTCCAAATCATAATCCTCTTCCAGTTCTTCCTCTTCTTCAACCATATCTTCAACTTCTATTTCAGTTTTATCTATGTTTATTTCATCATCTAATATAATTCGATAATTCTTTTTTGCTTTACGCAAATCTTCAAATGATTTTTTGATTTTCAAAGCTTCTTTTCTTGTTTCTTCATCACATTCTTCAAATGGTTCAAGCAAATGATCATATAAATATTCATCAATTTCTTTTTCATCAGCTTGGATAATTTCTTCTCTCACATCTTTTATTACATTTTCTGCAAATGCGTCATTATACAATGTATAATCTTGCCAGTCGTAAGGAAAGGTATCTTTATATAATCGTAAAAGCGTAGTAACTGTTTTACTCATATCATTTTCAAACTTGACTCGACTCATATTTTTTTGATACTCAGCAATATCACGTAGACTTAACCACTCTGGTTTTCTTTCATCATCAAAACTTAAATACAAAGCTTTCATCAATCTTGTTTGTTTAGCAACATCTCCTGCCCACAAATGTTTTTCGTGATGTCCACGATTTATATAATAATCATTGTCCGATATCATTCTGCCCAATAATAAATAGACATTACCACAAGTATTGTGACTAGCAATTACATCGTATGCCCACTCCTTACGTTCTTGTTTTCTTTGGATAAGTTCATCATGATATTTAGATTTGATTTTTCCATCATCGTCTAAAATATCTCCTACCACTACATCTTGATAGATTTTTTTAGCTTGATCTGCCGTCAATGCTGTTACAACCGATTGACCATCTTTTTCAATTGGTAGAATCAATTCTTTTGTAAAATAATCCCAGTCAATCGGAAACTCTTTTTCAAATCGTTCATACCCATCTAAAAACTTGTGATATCGTTTTTCTTCTTCCTCTTCACCTTCCACAAATACTATTCCATTTAAACATCTATTCCACCCCATCATAATATCTATTTCTCCCAAATCAGGATCAACATATCCATCAAGTAAGAATTCATCTTTATCTATCATCGAATAAACAGTTTTAATTTCTTCATCATCAATATTAAGTCCCAGACTATGTTTAGCTGTTGCAATTACCTCAGACTTATCAATGACGCAATTTCCATACTGTGTATACTCATATGCTTTTTGAAGCAATTCATCAGCAATACACTTTAATTCTTCTTCGGTTTTTTTTGCTTGTAAGAATTGAGTATATTCTAAATCTTCTTCTTCT
>CAVBLW010000084.1:0-4515 GCA_963596085.1 Bacteroidaceae bacterium
ATATGTAAATCATACATTATTTATGTCAAATTTTCTTGTTTATTAAAAATTAATTTCACTTTTATCATCCCAATGTTTAGCTAGATCACGCAATATATTTAAAAATTCATATCTTAATTTTGGTGTCATGTCATAATCTTTTTTCAAACTCACATAAACCTCTAATGCTCTAAAAGTATAGGTAGAATCTTTTAGCCATTTCCAATATGTAATAACTAAATTATAAAAATCATTCACTTTTATAATTTTTTTATCACATCCAACTTCTTTACATATAAAATCTAAAGAAGATATTATCATTTTATATTCTTTATTAGATTCATTCTCTTTTTCATATCTTTCTTCACAATATGTCTTGAGATTATTCAATTCATATAAAATTTCTTGAGTTTTTGTATAATCAATTTTTGAATCTGAAGCAGTATCTAAAAAACTGACAAATTGTACAATTTTCAATAAAGTTATGCCTCGTGATTTCCCATCAAGACCAGTAGAATTATATTTTAAAATGTTTTGAATTATTTCTCTTATAGTATGTTCTTCTGTATAAAGGTATTTAATCCAATTGTTTACATAATTATTTTTTGTCATTAATCCATTCAAAATCAAATCTTCTAAAATTGCTGATTTATTTCTTTTAGTTGAAAGATTTTCATCTGAGACCATCTTATCAATTAATTCTTTTACTTCTACCGAAGAGAAAAGTAAATTTTTTTTCAACTTATTATCTGACATACTTTAACAACCCCTTCTCTAATCATCCTAGAAAATTTTCAATTTTTTCATCCAGTGCTAGTGCTTTTTTTTCAATTTCTTCACTCGTTTTTAATAATTTGTTCAAATTATCCAATTCATTTTGAAGTTCCATAATCGTTGTATCTGTTTTAAGTATTTCTTTAATTCTCTTATCTAATTCGGTTTGTTTTTTCTTTTCCACGATTCTAATTTGTTTTTTTAATCTAATCGTTGTATTTCTATTCATTTTAATTCTCCGTTTCTAATATTGTCTAGTCGCATAAGCTTGTGCTTGTGCAGTTTGAATAGCTTCTCTTACTTTTTGTTTTTGAGAAATATTTGCATAGTAACCTTCAGAAATTGCTTTACTCAATTCATTAACTGCTCCATTTCTTAACATTCTTGATCTAGTTTTAAAAATTTTTTTCTTTATAGATTTTTTTGGAACACGTTTTTTATCTGAATTTATTTTTATATGTTCTTCAACTTTTTCTTTATAATCTTTTCTTCCATTTAATACAGACTGCAATATCATATTACCTAATCTAGTGTTTAATTCTTCTAATCTAGCCTTATGATACTTTTCAATTGATTCTGCATTATATCCACTTCCTTTTTTTATATTTCCATTTACTACATATTCTTCTTGTCCATCACCATATAATGCCAATTGAATATCTTTTGTTTCATTTAGTACATCTAAATAATTTTCATAAAAAGGTTTTACTGAATCTAATCCCAAAATTGCTTTTGTTATTTCATTGATCTGATCGTGATATGGTCTGATATTTTTAGAATTAAATTTCATACTACCAGTTTTTGGTAATACTTTTTCTAATTCAACTAATTGATTAACAATTTTAAGTAATTGTTTATCTTGTTTGTTTGAAGCAAACAGAAAACTTTTTAAATTGGCTTGCATTTCTTTAGTAAAATTCAAATCATTTGCAACTTTCATTAATTTTTTTAGTGCTTCATCTTTTCGAATATATAAATTAACATTTATATTCATCTGCGATACTACATCACTTCTTATTTTTTTAATCTGATTTTTTCCAAGTTTATATCTTTTTCTCGTTGGTTCTTTTTCGTAGAAAACAATATGACAATGTGGGTGGTCTGTATTGGTATGATAAAACGAACTCCATACAATATTATTTGGATTAAAATCAAATCTTTTTAATACACTGGGCATACTTTTCTGAATCAACTTTTTCATTTCCTCTTTATCGACAATATTATTTTCAATTGCAAAATCATTTTCAAAAGATAAAACTGTTTGATAAATTACTTTCGGTTTATATTTTTTTGCAAGAGCATAAGCTTCTTTTGCATTTATATCTCCTTTCGCTGTAAAACCACCTTTAGAGCCTAATCGGTAATCATAGTAATTAAACGCTTCTGAAGTTTTAATTGTTTTATCGCAAGCTTCATCTCTATCATAATAATCAAACATCTTTGATAAACTTGTTTTCTTATCATTTGATTTTGAAAATTCTGTTTGACGATATCTCACATTAAAAATAATGTTTGGCATAATCAATCACCAAAGAAATCATCAAATTCTGTTTCAAAATCATCTTCTTCATCACTTGTTCTATCTTTCTTCTGTACCATTTCATTCTTCATTACTTCGTCTACTTTTTCTTTTGTACTTGCATAATTTGTATCAATTGAATTTATCCAGTCAACAAAATCTTCTGACTTCATATAAGCTTTAATCATATTATGTGGTGTTGTTTTCTGTAATTCTTCAATATGTTCTTTTAAATAATCAACAACATTTTCAATGACAAGCGAATTTAGATCATCACGTGTTGACCAATACCAATACATACTGTAAGCAGATAATGGATTGCCTTTAGCTGGTTCTGGTTCTTCTGGATCGTTATACATAATTCCTTCTCTTGCTAATAATAATTTATTTAAAAATATGTATCTTGGTATTGCATACTCTAATTCAAAATCATCTTTTCTTTCCCGTACAATTTCATTTTGCATTTCATTGTACCAAGCATATTGTGAGCAGTCGGGTAAATTCATCCGACTAAATCCAAGATAGTTTCTGTACACTATAATTCCATTTCCATCTGCAACATCTAAACTATGTAATTCATCGGCTGACAACAAAGGCTTTCGTTCTGTCTGTTGAGAAATACTTCCTCCTCCTGTCGTTGCATTTTTATCATAGTTCGTTGATACGCTTGTGTTTGTTACGTCATATTCTCCAAGTTGTCGAGAAATATCTTCACACACTTCATTATCTGGACAAGCAATGAAATACCAAAGGTTACAGTTTCCTCGAATAATCTTTGCGATATTATCTCCATACTTCTCATTCATCTGTGCATAGTCTTGCAAGTATAGATGAAATAAAATGTTTCTACTTCTTGCGACAGTCATTTTCGTATCGAAGTTTGGTACTTTTGCCATGTTACCAAACTCATCCAAAATAAAATGGACACGCTTTTTTAAAGTCGTATCATCTCTTTGGTTTGCTTCATAAACTAAAGTCTTATACGCACTATCAACAATCATTGCGGTAATTGGATTATATCTTTTCTTTTCATCTGGATCGACAATAAATAATGCGTGCTTTCCTTCTTTGTAATCTTTAAAGTGAAAATCAGATTTGCTTAAAACCTTCATCAGCTTTGTTCCAGAGAATGGACGGATTGATGCTAAAGCTGTTGTCAAAAAACTACTCGTAGTCTTATCTTTCGAAACTGCAATTGGTGCAAAACTTAATCGTGACGCAGATGTTTCATCTAGAGATTCCATATAAACTGACAACAACATTTTGTCTTGCTTATCAATTTTCATTTCTTTTCCTAGTACAGAAATCATCTGTAAAACTGAATAATAATTTTTTTTACTTTCGGGTATTGGAGCTGAAGCAACCTCCATCATTGTGGAAGCAATCAATGCTTTCTGACCCTCAATCCAGATTGGTTCCGATTTTCCATTATCAACTACAATGGATTCAACTTGGTCTTGCGTGTATTCATCTGCTTCATCTTCTTTATCTAATTTAGTCCAATAAGTAATATCATCTAACGGATTCCAATGATCTGAATATTCGGGATTACGAAAATCAATACAGTGGACAGTGTATCCTTTTTCTTTTAAATATTTATGAAAGGCATTATACATTTCTTTTTTCGGATCATGAAAAATCATACTTTCATCTGCCATACTCGCAAGCATGACCAACTGTCTTACGATTTTTCTCGACTTACCCGAACCAGTCGTTCCAATAATGTAATCGTGGAATGCTGACTTTTCATACATCAATTCTTTATCTGAAATTTTATTAACTGGTGAACCACCTACATCAAGTTTTTGTGATGTATCAATTGGTGCAATCCCAAAAAATTTCTTCTGTTGTTCTAGCGTTGTCCAATGACCAGTGCCTATATTGATACGTTTTCTTAGATTCATATTTCCAGTAATCCAGTAAAATGTTAAAGCCCAAATACTAACAGTCAAAATTAATATTTCTTTCTTGTGTGTATAAAAAGATTGAATAAAATTTGCGTCAGAATTTAACATACACATATCTAAAAACCACAAAGCGAAACACATAAACACAAAAAGAATAGGAAGTAAAGCAACCAAACTGAGATACAGTGCTTTATTACTTCCCGTATAAGTCGATTCATTTTCCATAAAAAATCACCTACTTTCAAGCAAAAAAATAGAATCGGTGTTCGCAAGCATGGAATGCTTGTGAAACGAAAAAATGCGGACATTTAGGGTGGCATGGACACATTTTTTTAA
>CAVBLW010000085.1:0-4470 GCA_963596085.1 Bacteroidaceae bacterium
TTGCTGATTTTCCGGAGATTATCTTCGTGGGAATTTATCTACGAGGGTTTTTGGGTGATTTTGGAGAGTCGGAAATTGGATACAAAATTGAGACTGTAGAACTGCGGTCAGGAAAATTTCGCAGTTCAGCCCACTCGATTCTCAGAAGAGGAGGAAGCGGCTGAGGTGCGGTTGGGGGAAAACTATGATTTGGAGGTGCAACAATGGCCAAATGGGATGATGATTCAGATGATTCTGGACTCTGGATATTAGGAGCAATTGTAGGAATTGGTCTTGTTGGCTTGCTGGCACGAGGCCTTGGAAAAGAAGAACGAGAGGCAAGAGAACGAGAAGAGAAAAGAAAAAATACCCCATGTAAATTTAATGATGGACTTTCACAGGCAGAATTTAATGAAATAGTAAAAATGTCTGGAAAGAGAATAAAAAGACTTACATCTTTGATTTCACATGGTCCAATTGTTTATGGAATAGTAGAATCTCAAAGTGGTTTATCCGAATGGTCTTTTGAAATTGATTTTAACGATTATGGACATGTTACTGGTGAATATTGGATTACAAGCGATAATGATGATTCAAAAATTCCTGAACGGGTGGCTGATCGTATACAAAAGGCAATTTTAAACCCAGAGATGTCAGGTGAAGATTCTTTTTATGATCAGACTGAATATGATGAAGATTTAGAAGATAGGTGTAGTGAGGAAAATCTCGGCAGTGCCAGTAAAAACACTAGCATACATAAAACTTCAAAGAGAAAAAGCCATTTGAAAAGAAATTTTATAGTAGTTTTAATTATGATGCTAGTGATGGTATCTTTGGTAGGCTGGTATGAATATAAAAGCTTAATTCCCATCAATTATTCTGAGCAATCTTTAGTTGGATTTGAATATGAGCAAGTCGTAAAAAAGCTTGAAGATGTTGGTTTTTCTAATGTATCGACCGAAGAAATTGATGATTTGTCGGAAAATCAAACATCGGATGAATATATCGTAACCGATGTCAAAATAGGATGGATCACATCGTTTTCAAGGGCAACAAAATTACCTTCTAATTTTCCTGTTACAGTGACCTACCACACCTTAGAAAAAATAGCGGTGCCAATGTCTAACAAAGAAGCTAAAGGCTCAAATTATAAGGATGTACAAAAAGCCTTTAAGGATGCTGGATTTACAAATGTATCTACTGAGGTGGAGTATGATATTATCACCGGATGGATTACAGAGGATGGCGAAGTAGAGTCTGTTATTGTAGATGGCGAAGAAAAGTATGATTCCGGCGATGAATATAAGCTTAATTCAGATGTAGTGATTACTTATCATACATTCAAGAAAAATAAGCCAGACTGAGGGTGAGTAATTTACAGTCTATTTTGAGGAGGTTGAGATGAGTTATTTCGGATACTATCTAATTGCAATGAATGTAATCGGCTTTATTTTGTTTGCTGTAAATACATGGCTCTACACATATACTCCTGACGGACAGATAGATAAATTTCTAACCATAAATTGTCTTCTCGGTGGTTCAGTTGGAATATTGCTATCAATGCTTATTTTGGATAGAAAAGTTCAAAAAGGCAATATGATGTCAAGGGTTTTTATTGCCTGCGTGTTCGTTATTCAAGTGATTATTTTTCTAATAGTTCGAGGCCATATAGCTGACAATATCACATTGGCTTTCTGGAATTTTTTTGATGAGCACAAAATCTTAATTGTTTATCTTGCAACAATAAATTTTATTACATTTGCTGCATTCGCATTGGATAAAATTGCAGCCATAGAACATCGATCGCGAATAAGTATTGTTACGCTATTAGGTTTGGCCTTTATTGGTGGCTCGTTGGGAGCATTGTTAGGTATGTATCTGCTACGTCATAAAACGAAGAAGGACTATTTTACGGTCGGAGTTCCTTTAATTATCATCATGCAGGTAGTAGTTATTTTTTATGCGATGAATGCTGGATGGTGAGATATATTGATTCTTGGCAAGGAGGGAAAAAGATGTCTAAAGCATCAGATAAAGAAGCGAAAAGTATTTACCAGTCTTTTCGAGAAGAACTTAACCTGAGTAGAGATAAGGCTAGTGAGCTATTGGAAAGTATTTCTCCAGAACGCATTGAACGTATAGAAAATGGAAAATTTCCTGCTCATCCAGACGAAGTTGTCATTATGGCTGAAAAATATAAGGCTCCGGAATTATGCAATTATTATTGTGCTAATGAATGTGAAATAGGAAAGCAATATGTTCCAGAGGTACATGTTAAGGATCTTTCTCGGATAGTACTTGAAATGTTATCTTCTTTGAATTCAGTTAGAAAGAAACAAGAGCGACTGATTGATATAACTGCAGATGGGATTATAGATGAGGAAGAGCTTGAAGATTTTATTGATATTCAAGAAGAACTTGAACACATATCTGTCACTGTAGAAACTTTGCAACTTTGGGCTGAACGTATGTTAGCAACTGGCGGCATCTCAAGAGAAGCTTTTGATGCCGCAAAAGAAAAAAGGAAAAAATGACATCAAAGGACACCTTGAATTTTAGATTCAGGGTGTTTTTTTGCACTTAATGCGGAAAATATAATGGGTATTCTGCACTAAGTGTCATTCAGAAAATATCCGTATAACGTTACAATAAATACATCACAAAGGTAGAAAGCAGGTGGTGATGATGAACGTGAAAGACAGGATGAGGTTGGCGACCTTTGCAGATAAGCTTCGTCAAGACAAAACATATGCCGAGCATATAGGAGTGTATGTGATCAATACAAAAGAATCGCTTCCGAGAAAAATAGGAGCAAGCAACACAGAAATGGTTAAGGAGGTGGCGTATGAAGCGAGGATCTAATCATAATAAAGCGCAAAGAAGAGGTAAGGAGCGTGATCAGTATACATGCCAGGTATGCGGCAGTACAGAGCATACTGAAGGGCATCACATTTTTGATTTTGCTTTTGGTGGGGCCGCGGATGAAGATAATATTATCACTCTTTGTCATGATTGCCATCAGTCAGTACATAAAGGATTAATTGACTTGTTTAAATTTTAGGAGGTATTCAAATGATCAATATCGATATTTTGAAAAAAGGTGATGAGGTTCTGACTGTGAACGAGCGCTTTTTAGCGGTAAAACGCAAGAACGGAACGGTGGACATTTATAACGTCATGTTTAATGAGGAAAATGAGGTATTCATCGATCCGATTAAAAAGGCTGCTATAGGATACGGTGAAGGAACAGTAGGAAAGACTTTGGATGACGGTGAGACTACCGTTTATACATTTTGAGGAGGGAAATCAAATGGCTGGAAAAAAAGATTATAGTGTTGTAAGTGTTACTAATGGTCTCACAAAAAATCAAGCAAGCAAATTACTAAGTGAAATTAGCAAAGCAAAAAACAACGTTGCACCTTCAAGTAGGTCTACAGCTGCCATTACAACTAAGGATGGCATTGGTGCACTTCTTCAAAGGGGCTTTAAACAGATCACTGGATAAAATACAAATCAATTAAACATAGGAGAAGATTAAATATGAGTAGATATTTTATGTGCCCTACATGTGGACGCAGAATGAGAAGAGTGAAAGATATATTGGGATACTGGGATGGCGAAACTTATTGTTGTGACTACTGTGCTAGTGAAGATGATTGTGATGAGTATGATGACGAGAAATTGGATGTGTATGACGCTGCTCTTATATGGGCATCCAATGGAAAAGATGAAGATTATATGTTTGGATACACAGAAGAAGAGTTAGAAGATGCACTTTAATTAAAACATTCTAATTATTGGTTTGAATAAAAAAGGGGGGGTGAAAAAATGACAAGAGATGAATTAAAAGAACAGATTGATGAGCTCATGAGACAGTATGCGGCTGAAGAAATCGACGGAAGCACTTATGCCCAAAGGATGATGGAATTAACTACATCTGCTCAAAGTGAAAATGAAGATGAGTAATAGGCAAATTTGTTCTAAAGAGCTCCCCATTACCGGATGATTCCAGTGGAGAGGAGCATTATTTTGGGAGTGCAAAATTAAGTGTGTAAATTAGATAACTGATATACTTCAGTTATCTAATTGCACACTTTTGTTTTAAGCATAAAATATTTGAAATGGATAGAAAGACAAAGTAAATAAATATGGCTAAGAAAGACATAAAAAGAGAACCTATGGCAGAACAAATTGCCCATGCGAATTGTCATATGCTTTTCGGATATCATTGGGAAGACCGTCCGGAGTCAATGATTTTGCTTTGTCTTCATTGCCATCTTCCATAGCCTTCGTGTAATACCAACATTTGTAGGTAAGCATATCCAATGTCTTATGTAACTGCTGGATTTCCGCTTCCACACGTTCTTTTTGTTTATGGATAAGCTCAAAGCGGTTGGAATAAGTAGCCGAACCTTCTGCACACCATTCCATAAAGCGTTTAATGTCTTTGATCTCAAGTCCAGATTTCTTTAGGCACTCAATTACCCTAAG
>CAVBLW010000086.1:0-4452 GCA_963596085.1 Bacteroidaceae bacterium
ATTTAATAGCTTTCGCTTTACCATTCCATGTAAATTGATACTTCTCTCTAGAATCATCTACTTCATCTCCCAAGAATGCTCTTAGCATATCAAAATTAATTTTTCCTTCTTCTACAGCTTCTGGAAATAGTTCTTTGATTCTTTCTATATTTTGTTTTTCTAAGTCTAAGCTTAATCCATCCATCTTATCCATATGTAATCTCTCCTTTTAGTCTTTTTATTAATTGCTTTTGTTTCTGTTCTTCATCATAGATTTGATCATCTATATCCATCTTTTCTGATTTCATAGAAGCTTTTTTGTATTGTTCTTTTAGGTTGTTTATATTTGCTTGAATTTGTTGGTAGTGTTTAATCATTGATTTATAATCCAAATCTGCTTCTGGATATACATGTATCAATTCAAGTACACCTAATTTATAAACAATCTGCACAATCTTTAAATAATATTGTCTTAAATTGCTTGCCGACAATGTTGAAAGATCTAGATAATCATTTGAATTATCATCGATTTGTTGTACGACAATATCATCCAATACCGACTTTGTTTCATCCAATTTATTGATATGTTTTGGTGCAACACTGATCCATTCTTTATCCATATATTTCAACAATAATAAAGTTGGTTCCGGAAAAGCCGAATGTAGCTGTACTGATACATCCGTTAATTGATCATTCTTCTTCAAATTTACTTCTAATACATAAATAGCTTGGTAACTATAATTTTCATCTTTATAAGCTCTAAAATGAATTGTTTGTTCATTCAACAAAGCTACAAGATATATAGAAGCCACATGAGATTCAATCAATCTTTTATTCTCTGATGTAGGTTGAAGTTGTTCGATTAAAGTTTTTACTGGAACTCTTTGTTTATTAAGTGTTGGAATATGTAATTGTTCTAATACTGTCATGCTTCCACCACCAAGAAAGAAATTAATTCAAAATCATTTAATCCCATTACTGCATTATCAAGCAAGGTTGCTTGTCCAATTTGGAATAAAGATTGAATCCCTTTCTGTTCAACAATCCCTTTGATATCATAAACAGCCTTTTCTAATAAATCGGTATATTCAGACATATTCGATCCATTCTTTGTTTTCTTATTAAAAGATTTTACTAATTTTTCAATTGGTTCTTCTTTTGTTTGACACAACACCTTATATAAATCCAATATTTTTTTAGGATTTGTATTTTTAACATGAATCGATCCATCTTTATTTACATACACTAAATAGTAAGGATAAAGAGAAGTTGCTGACTCTTGATTGTTTGTATATTTCTTTTGTTTCAAACAATAAATTACACCTTCTACACATTCTTCTTTATTCTTTTCTGGAATGTCTGTTACTGCATAAACCCCTGTTGGATACTTTTCTAAAATATTTGGATGTTCTTTCATATATCGATCTAGGGACATAATGAAATCATCTAAAGTTAAATCTGTAATAGAAATACCACCTTGTAATTCTTCCACATCTAATACTTCATTTTGAAGTTGTTTTAATTGACTCTTACGATACTCTAGATTTTTACTTTCAGAAGACAATAAATCATCATCACCCGTTGCTGAAAGATCCAACATAACCATTCGATTCTTCACTCGATTTTCTAGATTAATGTATTCATCCAATTCCATATTTGGCCAGAAATTCACCAATTGAATTTCTTTATTTGTCGAACCAATACGATCAATACGACCAAATCTTTGAACAATTCTTACAGGGTTCCAGTGAATATCATAATTAATCAAATAATCACAATCCTGTAAGTTTTGACCTTCACTAATACAATCAGTTGCAATCAAAATATCGATTTGTTCTTTATTCAAATCCAAATGATTGGATCTAGGTGAGAAGTTTGCAAGTACGGCTTCAAATTGATTTGGAACACTTTTTAAATTTGTTTTTATTGCACTACCACTGACTAAACCACAATACAATCCATGTTCTTTTAATAACCATTCTTGAATATTTTTATACAAGTAATCTGCTGTATCTGAGAATGAAGTAAAGATAATAATTTTCTTGTTATTTGGATTAATTGGATGGGTTACTTTATGTGTAATATGATTCTTTAAGTCAATTAACTTCGCATCCTTATCTGGTGTTACATCAATCGATTGATACAATAAATCTTCTAGAATCTTTCGATCTTCCGATAAATCTTCTCTTAATTTTAATGCATCCAAATCTTTAACTTTAATTTTGATTTTCCCACCAACTTCATAATCAAAATCATCATCTTCTACATCTCCAAATGTATCATCACTAAAATCATAATCTTGGCCTTTATCTAAGATATCCATCATGATCTCAATTTGTTTAAGTATTCTTTCTAAAGTTAAGGTAAATGAATTCACCGAACTTTCTAATCGTTTAAAAATATTCACACGCATTAAATTAACGATATTCTTTTCACGATCCACTTGTTTAAATTTACTGGATCCACCTTTCACTTCTTGATCATATAAATCTTCATAGTATTTTAATTTACTAGGAAGTACATAGAGCATTGGTGAATAAATTGCTAAATGCAATTTCATAATCATTCCATTTACATCACTTAATGCTGGAAAATTCTTATGAATATCAATATCCGATTTAATCGATATTGGTTTTAAACGAGTTGGAAACTCTCCAATGTCTTTCGTATCATAATAAGTTTGAATTTGTCTTCGACTACGTGCAATCGTTACCGTATTTAATAGGTTGAAAAAGTTATAATCCAACATTGGCAAAAGATTTGCGGTTGTTTGTTTTTCTTCCGGTAATTTTGACCATTCTTTAAACTTTGTCTGTGCGATACGAAGGGTTGCTTCTACACTATTAATTCCGGCATTTTCTTTAAAAGCATCATCTTGATCTTCTGTAATAAACATGATTTGGTTTTTCAAATCAGCCAATCGATTATTTACTGGTGTAGCAGACAACATCAATACTTTTGTTTTAACACCACTCTTAATAATGCGATTCATTAATTTTTGGTAACGTGTTTCTTTCCCTTTTAAAGCTGTATTGTTTCTAAAGTTATGCGATTCATCAATCACAACCAAATCATAATTACCCCAGTTAATTGTTTCTAAATTAATATCTCCCGATTTTCCTCTTTCACGGGATAAATCCGTATGATTCAAAACATCATAATTGAAACGATCTTCGGCCAGGAAATTTGTTACACTGTTTTCTCTAAATGCTGTCCAGTTTCCTCTTAATTTCTTAGGACATAGAACTAAAACTCTGTCATTTCTTAGTTCATAGTATTTAATGATAGCTAAAGCCTCAAACGTCTTTCCTAAACCAACCGAATCAGCAATAATACATCCATTGTACAGTTCAAGCTTTTTAATAGCTCCAACAACTGCATCATGTTGAAAATTATATAAAGAATTCCATATCTTTGTTTTATTAATTCCCGTTTTTTCTTTGACCCTGGCCATATCATCCATATTCAATAGCTTTTCACCAAAGATATTATAAAGCGTTAAATAATAGATAAGTTCCGGTGAATTCTCTTTATATAGATTCGATAAATGTTTTAATAATTCTTCTTTTACATCCGCAACCAAGTTTTGATTATCAAAGATTTGATTAATAAAGGCATTATATTGTTCAATCATTTGTTCATCGTCACTGACTGTATTAAAATCAAAACGAATTTGATGGGTATATCCTAAACCATCTTTTGAAAAGGCAACATTATTTCCTTGAATTAAATAACTTCCATTTGTATTTTCAACAAGTATATTACTTGGCGAGACACTTCCTGATTTTACAACGGATTTAATTTCACCTTTTTCTTTTATAAATTGATAACATTTTGAAGCAATTTGGTTTTGATCCAAATTATTCTTTAAACCAATTTCCAAATTGAACTCAGATACATTTCTTTCTCTTTGATGCATCTGCAATTCAAACTCTTTGACTTCTTTGTCATTGGCAATAATCTTTTTTATAAAAGTAGGCTCATTAAAAAGAAAACGGAACTTTTCACTTTTTTCTAATACTTTTCTTAATTCTTCAAAGGCATAAATGGTAAAAATCGGTGAAGAAATCGTTATCGATGCGCCTTCCAATGTGTTTTCTTTAATATATTCACCAACTGCACCAATCTTATTATTATCTAATACTATAGACATATCTAATCTCCTTCTTCACGAACAATCTCTACAATTTCATCAAATGTACAATCTAAAGCTATACAAATATTAATCAGTGATTTCATCGAAATGGTTTGACCTTTTGAAAGTCTAGCCAAGGTTGCAGCTGTAAGTCCTGCTTTTTTTGCGAGATCTGTTTTCTTCATTTCTTTATCAATCAATATTTTGAACAAACGATTATAAGTGATTTTCATAGATGAATCCTCTTTCATTGCTTTTATTATAGTAAATTTGTAATCAAACATAAATTCAAATATAACCTTTTTGTTATTTTTTATAAAGTTTACGTTATATAAAAG
>CAVBLW010000087.1:0-4445 GCA_963596085.1 Bacteroidaceae bacterium
TTATATACTAATAAAATCATTAATAATTTATAAAAGATTTCAAATAACAACGGACCAGCTATATTTCCTTGCAATGCAAATTGACAGCAAATACCAGCTAAAATTGGATAACAAACAGCTTGAGAAACTGTATCACCAATACCAGCTAAAGGACCCATCAACGATGTTTTTAACGATGTAATAAATGAACCTGGAATTGGTTCTCCTAAAGATTTTTGTTCTTCAAGAGCAATTGCCATACCTAAAATACATGAACCAAATTCAGGGTGAACGTTAAAGAATTCCATTTCACGTTCCATGACTTCTTTACGTTTTGCCGCTCCATCTGGATCATCTTTATACAAGTCATTAACGACTGGAACGAAAGTGTGACCACAAGCCATACCCATCATTCGTTCATAGTTATAGTTTGTTTGAACCCATGTTTCCCAGTTAAATGCAGCATGATATAAATGATTCTTAGGAATTACATGTTTTGAGTTTGCTTTAATATCAGCCATCTTAGAAATCCTCCTCATCATCTTCTACTGCAGCATCTGTAGCTGTAGCCAATTGTTCTCCACCATTGCCACTATAACGCAATTGAATATAGATAATTGCCATTAATCCAGCAATAACACCTTGTGGTAATAATGCCATTCCAGAATAAACTGCAATTACAAATCCTAAGAATAAGAATACACGTGATTCACCTTTATAAATATATTGTAAAGTGATAGCAATTCCTAATGCAGGCATTAATCCACCGATAATCTTAAAGATCGTTAAAGGTGTTCCAGATAACATATCAATGATTCCTTGGATATAAGTAGCACCAAAGTAAGCAGCTAAAGCAGCAGGAATCACACAGATTACAGCACTCATCATTTGTGGTAATAAAATGTTGGCAATCCAAATCTTATTATATTGCTCATTTTCAACAAATTTATCACCTAAATGAACGAAAATTGAACCTAATGTCATACGAATATACCATACGATTGTTCCTAAAATACCAATTGGAACCGCTAAAGCCAAAGCCGTTTTTGCTTCCAAATGACCAGTAATCGCAAAAGCAGCTCCTAATGTACCAGCTAAACACATATCAGCTGGCATTGAACCACCGGCAGAAATAAATCCTAAATAAACTAAATTGATCGATGCACCAACAGTTGCACCAGTCAATGGATCACCAAGAACAATTCCAGCAATCCATCCACAAACCAACGGACGTTGAATTGTCCACAATCCAACAAATGGCATGTTTGCTTCTCCAATCCAATAAAGGATTCCTAGAAGCACTGCTTGAAATACAGACATAAATTTCCTCTCCTTTTCTTATTATTTTTATGTCAGCAGATTAAATTTCGACATTCTATAGCAAGTTAGAAATATCGATTACCTTCTGCTCAGGCACTAATTGATAGAATACGTCTACACCTTTTTCATTTTTCATACGACGAATTGAATCGACTTCATCTGGACTAGCAGAAACGTTATTTACAAAAGGCTGACGTTCTCCACGAATTCCCATTCCTCCAAGATTTACTTGTTTGATTGCAACTCCACCATCTAATAATTGTTCAAAAACAATTGGTGTTTTTGTTAAAAGCAAAACTCTTTCTCCTGGTTTTGGATCTTTTTGTAAAGCCTTTGTGGCACCAGCTACAGTTAGTACAGCAACTTGTGTTCCAGATGGCGCTAAAGATTTTAAAACGCGTTTGTTAAAATCATCCGCTGCAACTTCATCATCAACAATGACAATGCGATTTGCTTGAGTATATGGAGTCCAAGCCGTTACTACTTCTCCATGAATTAATCGGTCGTCTACACGACACCATACGATATTACGCATAATTTAATCTCCTTTCAGTTTTTTAAAAATCATCATCTTCTTCATTAGGTACATTGGCTGCATTTAAATCCGCTAAATATTTTCTTACATCAGATACAGTATTTGTAGCTAACTTCATGGTTTCGTCGCAAATTTCAGATGCACTTTTACCATTTCCTCTCATTAGTAATATTTCCATTAACAACGGAACATTAATTCCAGTCATATGATATACATCCCAAGTCTTCATCAATTGCACTATTGCATTAAATGGACTTCCGTAGAATAAATCAGTTAAAACTAGAATTTCTTCCCCATCTTCGGCTTTTTCAAACTCTTTAACAATGTTCTCTTTTAATTCGTCGATTCCTTGTTCAGGATATAAGCCAACATAAGATAATTTTTCTTGTGGACCTAAGACCATCTCCATTGTTTCAAAAAGACCTTTTGAAAAAGATCCATGGGAAATTAAGACTATCCTCATCATTTTTCCTCCCTTCTTATTGATGAAAGCGCAAATTTGCAAGCGTTTCCATTTGGATGATTTCATTCTACAATGCCTACCTCTTCTTTTTTTTTAGATATACTGCGTAATAATTACGAAACCAAAATTTAATAAATCACATAATTCATTATGCAATTTAATATCACATACTTTCTATCACATACATCAACGATATAAGCAACATACAATTGCATAATTATTATGAAAACCATTGCGTAATTACAATTGTTATTTCACTTACAATTACGTAAACGCATATAAATCAACACTTATATAGCGCTTTCGAAAAATTAGGAGGTGGAATATGCTTTCAAAAAGACAAATTCAAATTTTCTTAATGCTTTGTGAAAATAAAGAAGAATTTCAAAAAGCAAATCATTTTTCGGAAGAATTAAATGTAAGTTTAAGAACAGTACAAAATGATATAAAAGTTTTAAAACAAGCAATGGAATCTGAATCATCTTTTGAAATAGAATCTAAAGTACCTTTTGGAACCCGTCTTATTGTAAAAAATAAAGAATCATTTAATAAATATTTAAGTTCCATAAAAGTGAATAATGATGATTCTCTAAACTATAAAGAAGGAAGAATACATAAATTATTGAACTTCTTATTAGATCAAAGAAAAAGTATTTCATTAACGCAATGCGCTGATTATATCTATGTTTCAAAATCGACATTAATTAATGATTTAAAGGAATTAGAATTATTAATTTCAAAATTTTCTTTAAAATTAATTCAATCCGTTGGCTATATTTGGATTGATGGTCTTGAAAGAGATAAAAGAATGTGTTTAATCGATAATGACAATGCATATATAAAAATTGCGTCTTCAAACCCTTTATCGGATAACGAAGGAAATCGATTAGAGAATATAAGAAAAATAATAATGGATGAATTTTTTGAAAAGCAATATCCAATATCTGATGTTGAATTTCAAAATATTATTATTTGGATCAATATTTCTGTCAAAAGAATTAATCATTTCTTTTATTTAAACGATGCAGATATTAATGATGAACTTGATTACAAAAAAGAATTAGATCTCGCAAATAATATTTATAACCGAATAGAAAAACACTTTCATTTACGTGTACCACAACCTGAGATTAATTTTTTAGCCCTATATATCGCAAATCACAGCAATTATAGAGACACCAAATATATATCAGATGATTTAAACGCATTTATTTTACAAGCAATGGAAAAAATTTATGATTCGTATCCTACCGATTTCACTCATGATATGAGTCTAAGAATGTCTTTAGGACTTCATTGTGCTCCTTTAATTTCTAGAGCTAGAAATAATGTTCAAATAAAAAATCAAATGTTAGATTATATCAAACAAAGTTTTCCTTATGCTTTTGATATAGCTACATACTTTTCATATCTTTTATCTGAAAAATATGACTGCAAAATTAAAGAAAGTGAAACTGCATTTTTAGCCATCTATTTTAATAAAAGTATTACTGAGCATTCAATTTTAAATGGAAATAAGAAAATATGCATTATTACAAGTTTAAAAAGATCAGAATACTTTTTAATGGAACAATTTTTCTATGATAAATTCCAAAAATATATTTCCGTTTTAGATTTTGTTTCCTTTAACGAACTCACCTCTGAAAAATTAGATAAGTATGATCTTTTCTTTTCAACCGAAAACAATCGTGCAACTGAATCCGGATTAGCAACACATATAAAGTTTTTCCCCGATGAAAAAACACTCGAAAAAATCCGTGTACGAATCGAAGGATTTAAAAACATTGAAGATATTATCAATCTATTTGATCCAAATCTTTTTTACCATGAAGACTTTAATTCGAAAGAAGAAATACAAAATACGCTTGTTTTAAAAGCGCAAAATTTATATGATGCAAAAAATCTATCCGAAGAAATTGAACTACGCGAAGAGTTCGGTAGTACTTATTTTGGAAACGGAATTGCCATTCTTCACCCTATGCATTCAACAGTGAATGATTCATTCATTGGTGAAGTTATACTTAAAAATCCCGTTATATGGGATACAGAAGGAAATCATGTTCGTATTGTATTCTTACTTTGTATTGAAAAAAGTAATTTAGAAGCATTCAGAGCTTGGGATTATTTATCTCCGGTATTATTTAATAC
>CAVBLW010000088.1:0-4428 GCA_963596085.1 Bacteroidaceae bacterium
ATTTTTGATTTAGTTTTTTTCTAATCAATTTAATTGGTCTAAATAAATCAAAATGTTCTTTAAAAAAATCGACTACTTCATATTTTGAATCTACATTATATGTGTGAATTCTTTCAAACTTAGGATTTATCGTTTTGACATGAACGACACTTTCTATATTTTCAACTATTTCAGTTTGATCAAACCGTACTACCTCATTCCATATAATTTTTTCACCATACATTTTGCTACAATCTTGCGAAGGTCGAAGAAGCTTATCACTTTTATATATAAAAGAACCAGCTGGTCGACCAACATTCGAATCAAACTCTTTAGACGATATTTTCTCTAAAGACATAGTTTCCATATCAAGTTTAAAACAACACAATTCATAAAAACCTTTTCTAGAGATATAACTAAATAAATAAACGTAATTATCCCATTTTAAAATTGTACTATCTAAATATCTTCCGTTTGTTAAAGTAGTAATTTTTTTCCAATTCTCAGGAAAACTTTCAGAAAGATAAAGATCAATAGAATCGTTATCAGCACTTTCTGGAATCATATATACTTTCCCATTATATTCAAAAATACATGGATAGCTTAAATGATAGGGTTCTGCTATGATAACTTTTTGAAAGACAGGGATTTCATCAATATATTTAAAATAGGCAATAACTCCTTTTTTATCTTCTACATATTCAACAAATAAATAATGTTCATTTTCGTATTCAAACAAAAAAGGGTCTGCAATCCACTTTTTCGAAAATCCAGGTATAATCGTATAATCTTCTTTACTATTCTTTTTTCTATATCCCACATACCAATCACCTCCAAAAAAGGCTTTATGCATTAAATTGATTAAGTTCATTTGCTACACTCCTAATCCATCTCAAAACATCTATCTCAATACAAATTCATTTTCATAAATATTTCTTATTAATAAGGACACTTTATCAATAGAGAAATCACAAATTTTATTTTGATTGTATCGACCCATAATTCTTCTTTTCTCTGAATCATTAATCAAGTTATCTAAAGCTTCTGAAAACTCTGTACTACAGTTTGGATAACAGGTATATCCTCCAAAATCATCAATCAAGTCTACATTCCCTCTTATCTTTGAGACAATACATGGGAGTGCACTTGCCATTGCTTCCATAATAGATCTCGATAAACCTTCTCTAAAAGATGGCATCACAAATATATCTGAAGCTTGATACAATTCTCTTACATCATTTCTATAGCCTAAAAAATGGATTTGTTTCTCTATACCAAGTCTATTTGCTAAATCTTTTAATTCATTTTCACAAGGACCAATTCCACATAAAAAATAATGAACATTCTTATTTTTTATTTTTGATATTGCTTCAATAATAACTTTATTGTTTTTGTTTTCATTCAATTCACCGGCCGATATCAAAGCAACATCTTTCTCCTCAAGACATAGTTCTTTTCTTTTTTGGGTTCTTGTTTGATTAGATAAATTAAAGTTCGATAAATCAATTCCAACACCAGGAACATAATAGACTTTCCCATTGTTTCGTAATTTGAATTTACTTATTGCTCTTTGATAATCTTCTTTATTGATTGTAATAAGGGCATCTGTTTTCTTCGCTAAACATTTTTCAATTGGATAATAAATCAGCCAATTCTTTATTGGCGCACCAGTATAAAAATGAAAACCATGTACTTGATAAATAACTTTTATACCAGATTTTCTTGCTACCAATCTTCCCAAAACCCCTCCAACAGGTGTATTACAATGGATATAATCAATATTTTCTTTTTTCACTAACTTTGTTAACTTTTTATAAGCTTCTATATTTTTTAAAGAATATGGTGATCGAGCTAAATCTATTTGTTTAATTGTTATTCTAAAATGTTTTTCATCATTTAGAATTTTTTCTTTTGTTACAATACAAAAGTTTCCAGCTAAATAATAATTCAAACCTAATTCTTTAGCCGCTTTTATACTTGCAAGCGAAAACGTACTTACTCCCTTGCTAATATTTGTAATAAATAGAATTTTCTGCATCATTTCCTTCTTTTCTAGTTTGTATAAACGTTTTCTTTTTTTAAGACAGTAATAATACTTTTGAAAAATATTTTAATATCTAAAAAAAAGGAAGCATTGTGTGCATACCAAGCATCATACATTCTTTTATCTCGAACGTTTAAATTATTTCTATAATAAGCCTGTGTATATCCTGTAATTCCTGGACGAATAAGCAATTTATCTTTTTCATCCTCCTCATATGTATCCTTTGATTCCACATCCCCTGGTCTTGGGCCAATAATGCTCATATCACCTTTTAATATATTAATAATTTGAGGAATTTCATCAATACTTGTTTCTCTCAAAAAATGTCCAACTTTTGTTACTCTTGTATCCATACTCGAATTAAATGTGCTCCCATCGTCATTTCGAATGTCACGCGCATTCACCTTCATTGATCGGAATTTCAACATCTTAAATTCTTTAAATCCAACGCCCAAACGACCCGAATGAAAAAATATTGGACCTCCATCTTCTATCTTTATAGCTAGGCCCACAGGTACACAAATAATCAATAGAAAAGGTAATGCGACAAGACAAGCTAAAATATCAAAAGTTCTTTTTATTTTTAACTGATAAAAGCTACAATACCCACTTTTATTCTTTGTAGCCTCATATAACTTTTTAGGATTATTTTCCATAATTCATTCCTTCTTAAAATACATTATCTTTTAAATAATCGAGCGCATTTTCAGCAGATTCAATCGCCTTATCAATATCATCTGCCTTCGCAACAATATATCCACAGCCATCTAAATTTGTATGATATTCATTCACATGTTGTCCTTTTTCCATATGATGATATATCTCTACATTGAATCTTTTCGAAATATCATCTGAATTGATGCTTTTTTTAACAATTCCCTCTTCAAAGGCCAATAGTCTAGTAGCTACAGAACTTTTTTTACGTCTTGAATAATCGACTGGATCATTTAATGCATTTTTTATCATTGCTCCCATATAATCAAAACCAGTCCCATAAGGTATGACACATGGACCAATCATATTTCCACCCATTCGTGCACCAATATCTATAATGTATACTTCACTCTTCTCAGTAATCAATAAATCCATATTTACAGATCCATGATTAATTCCTAATACCTTAATTGCTTTTTTTACACAATTTATGATTTTATTTTCTAATTCCGAACAAAGTCCACAAGGAATCGCATGACCAAGTTCTGCATAATAAGGAGGATTGGTCATCCACTTTTTCATAATACCTAAAACAAGTATTTCTCCATTAGTCACTAGACTTTCAACGCCATATTCTTTTCCAACTATAAAACTTTCAATTTCTGCTTTATGTATAATTGATTCGTTTATAGCACGAATACAAGCATTTTCTAATTCTTTTACATCATCTACACGTGTAGCACCTCTACTTCCCGATCCATCACATGGTTTGACCATAACAGGATACTCAAGTTTCGATGCTAATTCTTTTATATCAGTATCTTTTGTCACTTCATATACTTGAACAGAATCATCCACATGATGTTTGAGTAGACATTTACGAACTCTATATTTATCCTTAATCAGTTGAGCTACTTCATACTTCAATCCGGGCAACCCCATTTCTTGGGCAATATAAGCAGCAGTCAATACTCCAAAATCAGTAGCAGCAGTTAGTACACCATCTACTTCTTTTTCTCTTGCATACGCAAGACACGCTTCTTGATCGACGATATTTATAACTTCAAAATAATCCGAATGAGTAAATCCTACCGCATTCGGATTTGCGTCAACTACATAGGTTTCATATCCTAATTCTTTTGCTTTACAAATCACAAAATCCTGTAAAAATCCTGCACCAATGATTAATATTTTTTTCATTGAATCTTTTTCTCCATCTTAAACAAAGAATACTTTAAACTCTTGTCTTCGTCACAGACGACATAACCTCTTTTTTTATAAAAATCTAAAGCATGTTGACTTTGCGAATAGACATCCATAGTAATACGTTTACATTTTTTTTCTTTTGCAATTTTTTCAATACAATCCACACAATAAGAACCAATTCCTTTTCCAGATTCTTTCGGCGATACAGCTAATTTTTCAAAGTAAAGCGTTGAATTTCCCTTCTTTTTTACTTGAAAAGTTGCGATTGCTTTTTCATTTTGTGATAAAAGATAAACTGAATTTTTCAATTCACATAAAAATACAATCAATTGAGTCTTTATATAAGAATTATCCCAATGATGGATATCATATTGTTCCGCCATATTTTTTCCGCAATCATATAATATATCTCTAATCTCATTTTGTTTTTTTAACGCAATTAAACTGACTTTCTGTAATTCATACATTCCTATATCCTCATCAAAAAATATTTAAATATATTCTTTTACAATCTCACAATATTTTTCAATCACATAGTCTATTTC
>CAVBLW010000089.1:0-4425 GCA_963596085.1 Bacteroidaceae bacterium
TTTATATACAGAACAAAGTTAATCTTTCTGTACGAGCTTTAGCGAGTACAAGTTGCCGGGTTGATTAAACTAGAACTTAGGTTCTAGTTTTTTTTTGCCCTTTTGTTTTGTATTCTGTACGAACGTTAGTGAGTACAAGTTGCGGTTAACATTAAGACTAGATTATGACTAGTCTTTTTTTTTGTTTGTAATTCTTGTACAATATTCTTATGAATAAACTCGATTTACAAAATGAAATTTTATCGGCTTTAGATGTAGAAGATTTACCGCTTCTTTATGATTTGTTGGAAGATTATGAATCACAATTTAGCTATGATTCTTTTTATTATCTTTCTTATAGTGATGGACTTATTCTTCTTCAAGACTATGAAGAAATTCTTGCATTAATGGATGAGGCAATGGATTATGGATTTGTGAATTCTTTGATCTATGAAAGGAAAGCCGATGCTTTTTATGCTCTATCTGATTATCAATCAGCCCTTGATCTTTATTTAAAATGTGATTTTGAAAAAGATGAGCAAGATTCCTTACATCTTTTATTTATGATTGGTCTTTGTTACAAACAACTTGCTTGTTATGAAGAAGCGATTCCTTTTTTCGAGGATATTTTACTTGAGGAAGAATCAAATATACATACTTTATTGAATTGTGCATTTTGTTATATAGAAATTGGAAAGAATCAACGTGGCTGTGAATATTTGGATCGTGTTCTTTGTTTAGATTCATCTTTTCTTTCAGATATTTGTGAATTTTTATGTCCATTTGAGGATGACCTTTTTTTTGCTTATACAAATCGTATAAAGGATTTGGATGTAAAAGATGAGATGATTTGTCAACATTATTTTATTAAAGAGGATTATGCCAAGGCCATTCCTTATTGGAAGGGTTTCACTGAACGTCATCCTTATATTCATAATCTGGATTACTTGGCACAGCTTTATGATCTAAATCACAATCTAAAAGAAGCGCAAGCTTGTTATCAATCAATATTAGCTAAAAATAATATGGATGATTCTTTTTATTCAATTAAAGCTGTTTTGAATGCGTATCACTATTTAAAGCGTAAGGATTATTCTTCTTTTGTTCAGAAGAATTGGTCTTTGATGGAGTCTTATCCACCGATTTATCTTCTCTTTTTAGATTACTTAATCAAAATGCAAGATCGAATCTTTTTACCTCGATTATTTCTTCTCGATTGTGTTTCCTCTTTTAATGATTATCAACAAAAAGAATATAAACGTTTACGTGTTTCTTATTATTTATTAAAAGATGAATATAAAGAAGCAATTCAATATTTATTATCTTTTTCTCCAGATGAATTAGATCATTATTATCGCTCTTTAGTGCTAGCGTATTTTTATCAAGGAGATTATCAAGCTGTTTTAGATACTTATCAAAATGGCATGCCAAATGGTTTAATTGCATATATGGCTTATATGAGCTATATTTCAATGGGGAAATTTAAGGAAGCAGATCAGTTGTTTTTAAGTTTTACGAGTGAAATTTCTCAAGGAATAGAGATTGAAGAAGCGGATATTTTCCTTCACTTTGTTGATGATTTATTATCAAATCAAAAAAAGGAAGAACTTTAAAACTTGCTTGTTTGCTTAAAATAGTGTATTTTTTGCTTTGATGATTAAATAGATAAGGAGGACAAGATGCAATTAGTTAGTATTTTGGTTCCTGTATATAATGTAGAAAATTATGTCGGTCAATGTTTAGATTCCTTAGTGAATCAAACTTATAAAAATATTGAAATTATTGTGATTAATGATGGCTCAACAGATCGTTCTTTAGAAATTGTTGAAGCATATCAAAAGAAATATTCACAGATTCATCTTTATTCGTATAAGAATACAGGTGTTTCAACAACCCGTAATCGTGCGCTTTCTAAGGCAAAAGGGGATTATCTCATGTTTGTTGATAGCGATGATTCCATTGAACTTCATACGATTGAGGAAATGGTAAAAATGATGGAAGCACAGGATTGTGATATTGTAACTTGTGGATACTCTTTTGAATTTAAGCATTTTAAAATTAATCGAAGAGTTGCTAAAGATGGCGTCATGACAAATTTAGAGGCCTTACATTCTTTAGCTAAGGGAACGGGAATTAATAATTATCCTTGGGCTAAACTATTTAAACGCAATTGTTTTAAGGGCGTTCGTTTTCCGGAAAATCAAGAGGCTTTTGAAGATGCTTATACCATTTTTAAGGCAATCATTCAGGCTAGACGAATTGGAAATATTTCAAAGCGTTACTATCATTATAATCATCGTATTGGTTCTTTAACTAACCAAATGGATTTAAAAACAATTTATCGTATGCGTGAATCCATTATTTATCAAGAAAAGTATTTAGAACGTTATTATCCAGATGAACATTTTGAATTTGCGATTCAATATTATAATACGGATATGGTTTTACTTTTTACGATGATGCGCTACTACAATCGAAATGACCATGTGAAATACGATGCAAGCAAGATTGATTGGAAACAAATCAATTGGATTTATCGAATTGGCTATATTCTATTTAGAAATATTGTTTTATGGAAACTCGGATGTACTTATCAAACACAGGAGGATTTTGAATCATGATTCGTTTGGCAAGAAAGGATGATCTTCCCATTCTTGAGGAAATCTATGATATTGCCAGAGCTTTTATGCGATCCCACGGTAACTTAAATCAATGGGCAGATGGACATCCGAATCGAATTGATTTATCGGAGGATATTGAAAATCATTGTCTTTATGTTTATGAAGAGAATGGTGAAATTGAAGGATCCTTTGTCTTTTATATTGGAAAGGATCCAACCTATGGCTATATTATTGATGGACATTGGTTAAATGATGATTGTTATGGTGTTTTACATAAAGTGGCAAGCCGTCAAAGAGTTAGAGGTGTTGCGCAAGCCATGATTGCTTATGGAAAAGACAAAATTAATAATTTAAGAATGGATACACATGCAGACAATATTGTGATGCAACATTTTTTGGAAAAAAATGGTTTTCAACATGTTGGAACGATTTTTTTGGCAAATGGGGACCCTCGTTTAGCCTATCATTATATAGATAAAATTGAAGGAGAGAAATAATGGCATTTGAATCATTAAGTGATCGCTTGAGTAAGGCGATAAAAAATATATCTGGACAAGGAAAATTAACCGAAAAGAATATGAATGATATGCTTAAAGAAGTTCGCATGAGTCTTCTTGAAGCAGATGTAAATTATGGCGTCGTAAAAGATTTTGTTGCGAATGTAAAAGAAAAAGCCATCGGGCAAGAGGTTTATGATTCCTTAAATCCTGGGCAAATGGTTGTTAAAATCGTACGCGATGAAATTCAAGAATTACTTGGACAAGAGGATGCTCAAATTCATTTTAAAAAACAAGGTATAACGACGATTATGATGGTTGGTTTACAGGGAACCGGTAAAACAACGGCTTCAGCTAAAATCGCCAAATATTGTCAAAATAAATTAAAACGTCGTGTTTTATTGGTTGCATGTGATGTTGTAAGACCAGCTGCCATTGAACAGCTTCAAACGCTTGGAAAAGAAATTGATGTAGAAGTCTTTACTTTAGGCGCAAATGTAGGGGCTGTAGAAACAGCTAAACAAGCTTTCGATTATGCACAAGATCATCAAAAAGATTTAGTAATTTTTGATACAGCCGGACGTTTACATATTGATGAAGCCTTAATGCATGAACTTTCTGAAATGAAAGCCTTACTTGATCCAGATGAAATCTTATTAACAGTTGATGCCATGACTGGTCAAGATATTATTACAGTTGCTTCTGATTTTAATGAACAATTAGATATTACTGGATTAATTGTTACGAAATTAGATGGGGATGCCCGTGGTGGTGGATTACTTTCCGTTCGAAGTATCACAAAAGTACCCGTTTTATTTGTATCCAATGGTGAAAAAGTTGATGATTTAGAAGCTTTTCATCCGGATCGAATGGCCAATCGAATTTTGGGAATGGGGGATGTTTTAACTTTAGTTGAGCAAGCCCAAGAAAAAATGGATATGGAAGTCCAACAAAAGACAGCGGAACGTATGCAACAAGGAATCTTTACCTTCAATGATATGTTGGCACAATTTGGACAAATGAAAAAAATGGGGTCTTTCCAAGGAATGCTTAAAATGATTCCAGGCTTAGGGAAAATGGCTCGTAATATTGATAATGATCAAATGGATGCTTCAATGAAACAAGCAGAAGCCATTATTCAATCAATGACACCTTATGAAAGAGACCATCCGGAATGTTTAAAAGCCTCTCGTAAAAATCGTATTGCGAAAGGTAGTGGCGTTAAAGTCATGGAAGTCAATAAATTGATTAAACAACTTGAACAAATGCAAATGGTGACACGCATGATGTCTGGTGGTTCTATGCCAAATATGGCTGCTTTACAAAAT
>CAVBLW010000090.1:0-4331 GCA_963596085.1 Bacteroidaceae bacterium
AGACATCGGTGGTACGACAATAAAGATCGGCTTGTTTGATATGGGTGGAGCTTTAATTGAAAAATGGGAAATCCCAACTCATACCGAAAATAATGGGAATCAGATATTGGATGATATCTGTCAAGCCGTTCATGAAAAGATGGTCGAAAAAGGAATCAAAAAAGAGCAAGTGGAAGGAATCGGATTGGGTGTTCCAGGACCGGTAGGAAGTGATGGTACGGTCTATGGATGTGTGAATTTAGGATGGCCAACTTTTAATGTAGAGTCAACATTATATCAAAAGATTGGAATTCCTGTAAAAGCAGGAAATGATGCCAATGTCGCAGCTCTAGGAGAAATGTGGCAAGGTGGGGGAAAGGGTCATCAAAACGTAATGATGATAACCCTAGGTACTGGTGTCGGTTGCGGTTTAGTTATTAATGGAAAAATCGTAGCTGGTGCACATGGTGCCGGTGGAGAAGTCGGCCATATCCATATCCGAGATGATGAGCATGAAGTCTGTGGCTGTGGAAAAAAAGGATGCTTAGAACAATATGTTTCTGCCAATGGAATCGTTCGTGTCGCTAAACGCAAATTAGAGCAAGAACAACGCAATACTTCCCTAAATCAATATACAGCTCTAAGTTCAAAGGATATTTATGACGAAGCGAAAAAAGGTGATGTTGTCGCAATGGAAATTGTGGATGAAATCTGTGAAATATTAGGTAATACCTTAGCAATGCTTTGTAATACAATTGATCCTGAAGTCGTTGTGATTGGTGGCGGTGTTTCCAAAGCTGGAAACATATTGATTGAAGGCATTCGAAAACATTATGTTAAGCATGCTTTCCATGCAACAGAAAAGACTGAAATCACATTGGCACTCTTAGAAAATGATGCCGGAATGGTTGGTTGTGTAAGACAATTATTCTAAAGAGTAGGCTACAGTTTATAAAGAAAATACAACTTTGAAGAATGATTCACTATGGATTTGAATCATTCTTTTTTTCTTTAGTGTTATACTTTATAAAAGATCACAAATTGTGAGGTGTGTTATGGTTAAAAGTTTGAAAACAATTGAAAAAGATAGTCATGTAAATTTTAAAGAACTTACATTGCATATCTTACAATCTTATTTAGATGCTTCTAATGACAATTTGGAACTACTTTCCTTGTTGGATGAATCGATGAGTGTGATTGGTACAGGCAAACAAGAGTTTTTTAAAAATCTACAAGCATTTGAGCAATCCTTTACATGTGATGTTCAACAAAGAGATCAAATTCATTTTGAATGGAAAAACTTTGAACAACAGGAGCAAGTTATTGATGAGAAGCATGTATTGGTCTATGGAAAAGTTTTAATTCTTGGACAACTTGAAAATGGGCAGACCTGTATTCATATGGATACACGTTTTACAATTTTATATGAATACATCGAAGGAAATTGGAAGGTTGTCCATATTCATCATTCCATTCCTGATAAAGAACAAATGGAAGATGAAGAATTTCCACGTACACTTAGTCAACAAATGAATGAATCTCAAGCTGTTTTTAAGGTGCTTGTTAAAAAGTTTGATAATGTTTATTTACTTAATTTGAAAAGAAAGAAAGCGAAAGCTTTAAAGTTTGAAACCGATTATATTACGCTTCCAAATAAGGATAAGAATCAAGAATTTTCTTATGAGGCATTGGTTCAGCCATGGATTTCTACTTTAGTTCATCCAGAGGATCGAATGGCTTTACAACAGGCTTTAAGTATAGAAAATTTAAAAAAACAATTAACAAAACAAGAGGAATATGTTGGTATTTATAGAAGTATAGCGAAAGGAGAAATCTCCTATTTTCAATACAATGCGATACGAATGACTTCGGATTCGGACAATATTATTGTGGCTTTTCAAAATGTTGATTCCATTATTGAAGAACATATGGAAGCAGAAAGAAGAGAACGAGAAAAAGAGGAAGCATATCAAAAAGAATTGATTGAAGCCAAAGAAAGCGCCGAAAGAGCCAATGCAGCAAAAACCGAATTTTTATTGCACATGTCACATGATATTCGAACACCGATCAATGGAATTATGGGTATGTTAGAAATCGAAGATAGATATCAGGATGATACGCAGAAATTAAAGGAATGTAGAGAAAAGATTCGTTTGGCATCTAAAACATTGATGGATTTAATTAATGAAGTTTTAGATATGAGCAAGCTTGAATATAAAGAAATCGAGCTTGAACATAAAGCTTTTGATTTATTGGATGTATGCCAAGAAGTATATGCAGCTATTAAAGAACAAGCAGCTGAACGAGGAATTACCATCATACAAGAAAATTGGAAAACGAAATATCCTCGATTGATTGGAAGTCCTCTTCATCTTAAACGACTCATGATGAATATTATGAGCAATGCCATTAAATACAATAAAGAAAATGGAAAAATATTTATTATATGTAATGAATCAATTGAAAGTGAAAATCAAGTCATTCTTCAATTGAAATATAGAGATACTGGAATAGGGATGAGTCCTGAATTCATCGAACATGTATTTGAACCATTTACCCAAGAAGAAAATACATCACGGACAAAATATGTAGGAACTGGATTGGGAATGGCTATTTCAAAAGCAATTGTAGATAAAATGAATGGTACGATTTCAGTAGAAAGTGTAAAGGGAAAAGGATCAACTTTTGAAGTACAAATTCCCTTTGAAATTGATCAATCAACAATGGAAGGAAATAAATATAATAAAGGACAAAAGGATGATGCTTTAAAGGGTATGCGAATTCTCTTGGTAGAAGATAATGCATTAAATATGGAAGTTGCGAAATTCTTATTAGAAGAAGCAGGTGCATCAATTATTGAAGCTTGGAATGGACAAGAAGCTATCGAAATATTTAAAAAAAGTTCTCAAGGACAATTGGATGCGATACTAATGGATGTAATGATGCCAATCATGGATGGTTATGAAGCAACAAGACAAATTCGTAGATTGAATCGAGAAGATGCAAAAAAAATTCCGATTCTTGCTATGACGGCAAATGCTTTTTTAGATGACCGTTTAAAAGCCTTAAATGAGGGGATGAATGAACATATTATAAAACCACTTGATGCTAAAAAAGTGATTCAACTTATCACAAAATATGTATCCGAATATAGAAAAGAGAAATCAAATGATTGAAATTTGTTGTGGAAGTTATCAAGATGGCAAGATGGCTTGGCAGGCTGGTGCAAAACGGATTGAATTAAATAGTGCTTTAAGCGTAGGTGGTCTAACACCAAGTCTTTCAAGTTTGATTCGATTAAAGAAAGAAACAAATTTAAAAATCATTTGTATGGTAAGACCACGTGCAGCTGGATTCGCTTATGATCAAAATGAATTTGAAATCATGTTTTCAGAAGCTCAAATCTTATTAGAGCATAAAGCGGATGGGATTGCTTTTGGTTTTCTAAAGGATGATGGATCTATAAATTTAGAATATACAAAAGAGATGGTTGATTTAATCCATAGCTATCATGCCGAAGCTGTTTTTCACAGAGCAATTGATGTATGTAAGAATTGTAATCAAGCGGTTCAAAGCTTAATCAATCTAGGTGTTGATCGCATCTTGACCAGTGGACAAGAAAGCAATGCGATTGAAGGAAAAGATTGTATTAAACAACTTCAAAATAAATATGGATCACAAATTGAAGTATTAGCCGGAAGTGGCATCAATGCTTCGAACGCAAAAGAACTGATAGAATATACAGGAATTACACAAGTACATTCTTCTTGTAAAGCCTATAAAAAAGACAAAACGACCAAATCAAAGAATGTCAGTTTTACTTATTTAGCCAATGAACATGAACTGGATTATGATGTCGTTGATCCAATTTTAGTCAAAGAGCTTATAGAAAGTATTGAGTAAAAGAAGAATTCTAAGGAGGATGAAATGAAAAATAAGAAATGGAAAATATTTCAAACAATCCAATGCATCTTCTTCTTAGGTTTAAGCCTATTTTTGTTTTTAAGAAAAGTAGATGGAACAGGAGCAGAAAATACAACTGATATAAAATTAATAAGTATATCTATTTGGTTAGGGTTTTATTTATTCCTTTTAATCGTTGAATATGGAATACGGCTTTTAGTAAAGATAATCAAAAAGAATTTATAAATGGATGAAAAGGTGTAAGTTATTGTGAGAAGTAGACGTTTTATTCCATATTTTTATTATTATAGAATTATTTCGGAATCAAATCCTAATTATTATTGAATTCTTTAAAAATTCGGAATACAATCCATATATCACCCAAATTATTCATGAAAAGCTAAAAAAGAAATCCGATTCCTAACTTCTGATGAAATAGTATCGGCTTT
>CAVBLW010000091.1:0-4271 GCA_963596085.1 Bacteroidaceae bacterium
TAGAATATACTCAATTCTTACAAGCAAAAAAAACCGAAGAACTCTATCAAATGTTGAAAGAATGTGATGAAAAATCTTTAGAAAAGATTCATCCCAATAATCGGAAACGAATTATACGAGCACTTCAAATTGCGCATACTGGAACCAATAAATCGGATCGAGAACAAAAACAGGAACATAAGCCTCTTTATGATGTTTATTTTTTAGGCTTAACTTGTCCAAGAGAGCTTTTGCATGAACGAATTAATACCCGTGTTGATCAAATGTTTGAAGAAGGTTTAGTTGATGAAGTTACACAACTTTTTTCATCCAGTAAGACTTGGGAATATTCAAGTTTTCAAGGAATTGGTTATAAAGAATTTAAATCCTACTTTAATGGACAAGCAAGCCTAGAGGAAGTAAAAGAAAAAATAAAAACGAATTCGAGACGATATGCCAAAAGACAATATACTTGGTTTAAAAATCAAATGGATGTTCATTGGTTTGAATTAGGCGATGAGAAATTGATGGATGAAATTGAGAAATGGAAAGACGTATGAAAAAAGTATTTATCATAAATCCAAAAACAAATTGGAAGCAACAATATGAATGGATGGAAAGTTTAAAAAAAGCGAATTTTAAAGATCAAATTGTGATAGAAAAAACACAAGGTCCAAGTTATGCGCTAAATATTGCCCAAAAATATGCATTGGAAGCACAAAAAGAGCCCATTCATATCTTTGCCTGTGGTGGTGATGGTACCTTGCATGAAGTTGTTAATGGAATTGGACAAAGTGAGAATATTTATTTATCGGTTTGTCCAATGGGTACAGGAAATGACTTTGTGAAAAGTTTTCCCCAATACAATAAAAAAGATTTTCTAAATATGGAAAATTATCAAGAGCCGATTGAACAAGTAATTGATTGTTTAAAGGTAAATGGTGAATATGTCATCAATACAGCTTCTTTTGGCTTTGATGTACGGGTTGCTGAATATGCGAATCAAATTAAAAAGGTGATTCCTCTAAAAGGAATTCTTCCTTATTATACCGGTATGCTTGGAACCTTATTTGAATGCCCAAAAGTTCAGATTGCAATGCAGATTGATGAAGAAAGAATCCCTTTTGATTCGTATATGTTTGTGGTTTTTTGTAATGGAAAATACTATGGTGGTGGCTATCAACCTTGTCCGAAAGCAGAATTATCGGATGGATTGCTTGATAGCTGTTTGATTCCATCGGTTAGCCGAAGACAAATTTTAAAACTCGCAAAGCTTTATCAAAAAGGTGAACATGTACAATTTAGTGATCTTGTTCGTTTAAAGAAGGCAAAGGTTGTTCATATTGATACGAACAATCAAAATTTATTAGCCAATTTAGATGGAGAAGTTCGTTCTTTAAAAAATCCAACCATCGAGGTTTTAGAAAAGAGCATTCATTTACTTTTACCCAATTTAGGAGATGTACAATGACCAAAGAAATTATTGTTTTAATTATACTATTGATGTTATCTGGTTTTTTCTCAAGTGCTGAAACATCCTTAGTGAGTTGTAATAAGATTCGTATGCGTAATTTAGCACAACAAGGAAATAAAAAAGCCCAATTGGTTTTAGATATTACAGAAAACCAAGGGAAGATGTTGAGTGCTATTTTAATTGGAAATAACTTAGTGAATACTTTTTCAGCGAGTATTGCAGCTACAATTGCTTATAGTTTAGGTGGAGCAGCTGTTAGTATCGCAACCTTTTTAATTACGTTATTGATCTTAATTTTCGGGGAAATTACGCCAAAGACCCTAGCAACACAAAAAGCCGATTCAATGGCTTTAATGTATGTTTCAATCATTCGTCTTTTAATGATGTTATTTACACCTGTAATTATCTTTGTGAATACGATATGTAACCTAATTTTACGATTACTAGGAGTAAATCCTTCCGAAACCAATCCTTCTATTACAACCAGCGAATTAAGAACCATGGTGGATGTAAGTCATGAAGAAGGTGTTATTGAAAAGGATGAAAAAGAATTAATTAACAACGTCTTTGATTTTGGAGATGTAAAAGCAAAGGATGTTATGGTTCCTCGTGTACATGTGGTTATGGCAGAAGTAAATAGTACTTATGATGATTTATTAACTTTATTTCGTGAAGAAATGTTTACACGTATTCCCATCTATAAAGATTCAATCGATAATGTCATTGGTTTAGTTAATATGAAGGATCTTTTATTATCTGAAGATTTAGAACATTTTCAAATTCATAAGATCATTCGAAAACCTTTTTTTACTTATGAAAATAAACCAATTTCTGATTTATTATTAGAAATGCGTCAATCAACCGTCAATCTAGCAATTGTTTTAGATGAATATGGAGAATTAGCAGGCATTATTACTTTAGAAGATATCATCGAAGAGATTGTTGGTGAGGTTCAAGATGAGTATGATGCACATGAAAAAGCCAATATTCGTCAAGTTTCTCAACGCGTTTATGATGTAAAAGGATATATTAGTTTGCATGATTTAAATGATGCCTTAGATTTATCTTTAGATAGTGAAGATTATGATTCGATTGGAGGTCTTGTCATTGATCAATTGCAACGCATTCCAGAAATTAACGATACAATCTATTTAGAAGATGGAACACGCATTCAAGTAATTAAATTAGAAAAACAACGAATTGAAGAAGTACGAATTTCAATTCCTAAAAAAGAGGAAAAGTAAAACGCTTACACTTTTTGTTTTGTATAATCTATGAACAAGTGTTATCATATGAACAACAGATTAGAGTTGTTGTCGGGTGATTTATCGTTATTTACAAGTTTTTTGCATACAATTTTTTAGTCGCCTTAGGGCGATTTTTTGTTTTTAGAAAGGGTGTAATCTTTAAAAAAGATTCATACAAATTTATTATTATTCGTTTTTAAAAGTATTACATTATGTATACTTTATAGCTTTTAAAAAAGTAAAAAGAGAGAGGGAAATAAAATGAACAAAACAAACAAAATCTTTATGACAGCAGTAGCTGGTTTAACAGCTGTTCAAGGTGTAAATGGGGGAATAAAACCTATATTTGCAGCTGAAGCAGATGGTTCTACGACTCAAGCATCAACAAAAGAGAATTCAAAACAAGAAGAATTAGAACAAAAAATTACGGATGCACTAAATAATGTATCCGAAAAACAAAGCAATGTAGATCAACAAGAAGCAATCGTAAAAGAAGCACAATCCACTTTAGATGAAACAAAATCAAATTATAATACACAACAAAGCATAGTAAATTCTTCTTATAATGCTACAAACGAACAAGTATTAGAAGATTTACAACCAATCTTAGATTCGATTTCAAGTTTAGAAAAAGAAATCGAAGAAGCCAATAAATCTTTAGAATCTGCACAAGCTGATGAAAAGAAAGCTTCGGAAGAATTAAGTACGACAGAAAAAGATTTAGAAACTAAAAAAGCTTCTTTAGCTGAACTAAAAGAAAAATTAGCAAGCTATGGTGATTTAACAACTTTAGATACGAACTTAGAAAATGCGACAAACGCTAAAACACAAGCAGAAAGTGCTGTAACAAATGCTCAAAATAACTTAACTGTTGCAAATACAGAATTAGAAAATGCAACAGCGGATGTTACAAATAAACAAGTTGCGGTTGATACTGCCCAAGTGAATTACAATGCTGCACAATCTCAATTGGTAACAGCTCAAGCTGCTGTCGATGCTGCACAAGCTAAAGTTGATACATTCAATAGTGAAGACGGACAAGAAACGATTAGTGATCAATTAACGACCGCTAAAGCTGAATTAGCTACTGCTCAAGCAAATGTTTCAAGTTCTCAAGTCGCTTTATCGACAGCTCAAGCAGCATACAATGTAGCAGTCACTCGTCAAAGCAACGCACAAGCAAGTTACGATACTGCTACTACAGAGTTAAGTACAGCGCAAGCAGCTTTAACACAAGCAAATACAGATTTAGCAACAGCTCAAAAAGCAAAAAAAGATGCAGATGCTGATTTAAAAGCAAAACTAGAAGAAGTTGAAACTTTAAAAACGAAGATTACAACTGCTGAAGCAGAAGTAGCAACCGCACAAACAGCTTATGATAAAGCTTTAGAAGATTACAACAATACAACAAATCCTCTTGAACAAGCTAAACAAAATTTAGCTGCTTTCGAAAGCAAATATGCAACAGAAATTGCTAACTTCGAAACTGGTGTTAAGGGTTATTATGAATCAATTGGAGCAACAGCTGCTTTATATGAGTTAAATAATATTTCGACAGAGGATAATTTTAA
>CAVBLW010000092.1:0-3903 GCA_963596085.1 Bacteroidaceae bacterium
GTAATGCACAAGCTAGTCTTTCTTCGGCTCAATCAAAAGTGGATGAAGCAAGTCAAAAAAATAATGCAGCACAAACTAGTTTAGAAAGTAAACAAAAAGAAGTCGAAGCATTAAATACGCAAATTCAATCGGCGCGATCTGAAGTGGATACAGCCCAAAGTACATATGATTCTACTTTAGAGTCTTATAATTCGACATTGAGCCCAAAACAACAAGCCCAAGAAAAATTAAATGAATATGAAAGTAAATATGCAAGTCAAATTGCGCAATTAGAAAGTGGAATCAAAGGGTATTATGAATCCAAAGGGGCTTCTACAGCTATAAGTATTTTAGAAAATCCAAAAGGAAAATTAGCTGGATACACAAACATTGGAAATGAAAAGGATGCGACAAGCTTTACGAATGTAAAACAAGCCATTGCGTATTTAAAACAATGCAATGAATTACGAAAAGAAAATGGCTTGTGTGAATTAAAAGTTGATTTAGCATTAATGGCCATTGCTCAAGTGAATGCCAATTGGTCCAGTGCTACGGCAACTTGGTCTACCTATGGACATTCAAAAGAATATGGCATGATTGAAAATCTATCTTGGGGTTCTTTACAACCTTATAATGGTTGGTACTATGATGAAAAAGTATACTATGATTTTAAAAAAGCTTATATGCAAGAACATCCAGATGCTACAACGGATGAAATCATAAAAGCAGCTAAGGAAGCAGGAAAATATGACAATACGACCGGCCACTATGCGGCAATCGTTAATGAAAAAAATACGGTGACAGGATTTGGGCATGTATCAACTGGATTCTTAGGTTGTACCAATGCACAAGAATTTGCTTATAAGGCCTATAGTAGTGATTCCAATGTAATGAGCCTTGAAGAGTTTGAAACTTCTTTAAATGAATATATAGCCTCTTTAGAAAGTGTATCTACACAATATCAAACCTTAAAAGATGCGGTAAATAATGCCAGTGATACCAAAGATGATCTTGCCCTTCAAGAAGCTTTAAATGCACTAAATACCAAAAAGATAACTTTAACTTCTCTTCAAAATCAATTGGCAAACAAAGAAAAAGAAGAAAAGAATTTATATGCTGCTTACCAAGAAACTTTAACGACTTTAACCAGTGCACAAAATGATTTGAAAGAAGCACAAAGTCTTGTATCTTCAAAAGAAAATACGGTGAATTCATTAAAAACAAAAGTAGATGCAACAACACAACTTGTATCGGAAAAGAAAGAAGCCAAAGAGAAAGCTGAAAAAGCCTATGATAGTGCCAAAAATAAGGTAGAGACTTGTCAAAATAAAGTAGAACAATGTAAAGATGATTTAACAAATTGGAATACAAATAAAGAAAAGGCTCAAGCGCAATTTGATCAGGCAAAAGAAGAACTTCAGAAGGCCAAAGAGCAAGAAGAATTAAAGAAAACAGTTTTAAATCAAGCACAAAACAATTTAAATGAAGCACAATCCCAACAAAAGAAAGCAGAAGAAGCATTAAAACAAGAATCGAATAACTTAGATGCTGCAAAAGAAGAACAATTAGAGAAAACGAGCCTTTATCAAAATGCACAAAATGCATTAAAGACTTATACAGATCTTGAAGATAAGATTCAAAATACAGAAACTGCTTTGACAAACTTAAATCAAACCATCACAACCCTTGAAAAAGAACAATCGGAAAATGAAAAAGCAATTCGAGATTTAAGTGCTTCAATTCAAGAAAAATCGAAGAAATTAGAAGAAAAAAATAAAGATGCACAAGTTTATAAAACAATTCAGACAGCCTTAGCAGATGTCTTAGAAAAAGATATAAATGCAGATTTATCCAAAGTAAGTGATCAAGATATTTACAATCAATTATATCAATTGGCTTGTCATGTTCACGGCCTTAAACAATCCAAAGAATACTTACTTGCTTTTACCAGTGATTATCAAGACAAGTATGCACAATATTTAGAAGCAAAAGAATTCCTTGTGAATGCAGAAAGTAAATACAATGAAGCAATGAAAGGATTAAATACCTATTTAATGAGTACAAAAACAAATACACAAGAGAAAAATACAGCTACAAAAGAAAAAACGAAGGAAGAAAGTACAACAGTAAGTTCTGTACAAACCAGCTTAGAAAGTGACTTATTTACCTCTTTGGCTACAGCAGGTCTTGCCTTAGCCGGTTTATTCTGGGCAGGTGCAAAATATAGAGAGGAGGAAGAAAAATAGAATCAAGGAATTTTTCCTTGATTCTTGTAAAAAAGCAAAGACAGTTTATGAATATAGGTTTAGAATATAAGAAAACAATTCTTAGGGAGTAGGGTTATATGTTTATTAACGTTTCAAATCATCATTCTTCAAATTGGAGTTCAAAACAAATTGAAGCATGCCAACCATATGGATCAATTATCGATATCCCTTTTCCGAATGTATCACCATATTATACAAAAGAAGAAGTAGAGAATTTAGCCAAAGAATATTTAAAGAAAATCTTAGATTATAAGAACCCAACCGTTATGATTCAAGGAGAGTTCTCTTTTACTTATGCTTTAGTTAATTTATGCAAAGAAAAACACATTCAAACCGTAGCGAGTTGTAGTGAAAGGAAGGTTGACGAATATATGGATCAAGATGGCATTACACATAAAAAAAGCCATTTTGACTTTGTTTGTTTCCGACCTTATTAAAGGAGAAAAGTATGCAGTTGTTAATTTCTCATTCTGTAAAGGATCAAGTGTTGGATTTACCAATTAATTATAACTATATCCTTCAATCTATTTTATATCGATCATTAAGCAATCATAAAGCTTTAGGAAATGATATACACAATAGTAATGAAGTAAAGTTATTTTCTGTCGGTCCGATCAAAGGACGTTATCGAATCAAAGAGAAACGGATTCAATTTATTGAAAAAGTTTCTTTTGAAATTCGATGTCCCAATCCCATTGTTTTACAAGTAATGAAAGAATATATTGATCGTCAAGGGATTACTTATAATAAGCAACATTATACAAATATAAAGACCGAATTTAAGGATGAAACCATTGAATCCGAAGATATATTGATTCAAATGCAAGCACCGATTTGTGTTTATCAAACCGATTTTGAAAGTAAAAAAACACGCTTCTTTCATCCAAATGAAGAAGCATTTTATGAACAAGTTATATTAAATTTTTATCGAAAATACGAAAGTTGTTATGGCATTCAACCAAAGAGTGGGATTGGCTTATATCCAATCGAAGTAACAAAAAAAGATAAAGTTGTCACCCAATATAAAGGCATGATCTTAAGTGGGTGGAAAGGAATCTATCGTTTAATTGGAGAACGGAAATATTTAGATTTTTTATATCAAACTGGATTAGGAACAAAAAACAGCCAAGGATTTGGCATGTTTTCTGTCATACAAGAAAATGGAGGATGCATCGATGAGTGGGAATAATGCAATTTTAGCAATGTATGATGTACGTGGAATTCAAAGCTATATCTTTAAAACCAACAAAGTCCGTGAAATTATGGGCGCTAGCTTTATTGTACGAGACATCATCATGGATGGAATCAGAAAATGGATTTCAAAAAAAGACCAATCCAAATATTTATGGGATTGGCAAAATAGCGATACTTGTCGTTTTTTAGACGATGAAAGTATTGAAATGGAAGTTTTATTTATTGGTGGTGGAAATGCCTATGTACTTTTTCGAAACAAAGATTTATGTAAAGAAGCCAATCGATATTTAGCACGTTATGTCTTAGATCAAACTTATTCTTTAAATTTAGCTGTCGCTTATGTAGAAAAAACAGATAACTATATGGATGACTATAAAGCGATTCAAGATAAAATGCGAGAAATTAAAGCAACGATGCCATCGACCAAACCAATGGGAACTTTCCCTTTTATGGCTTGGGATTC
>CAVBLW010000093.1:0-3876 GCA_963596085.1 Bacteroidaceae bacterium
AACTTATTTCCATCCGTTAAACGATCCATCACACAGGTTGACATGATGATATGTCGTAAATTTAAGATAAAGGTCGTTAGGATAATCGCAAAAATCGTTGCACCTGTATGTAACATATTTATAGCTGCCATTTGCCCAGCTCCTGTATAAACAAACAAAGATAATGCCATGGTTAGAGATAAAGAAGTATTTGCATCACTTGCCATCATTCCATAAGCAATACCTATAGGTATATATCCGATAATTACAGGTAAACCTGCTTTGATTCCTTGTTTAAAATATTTCCATCGTTTCATAATTCACCTATTCCCTAGTTATTATATCAGATAAATGTGATTATGAAAATCATTTCAAAGCAATTAGAACCTGTCCTAAGATACTATCCCAATTGTAATCTAAATCTAGAAAAAACAATCGATACATATAGCAAGCAATCATTAAAATGCACCAAAAAACAAGAATCGAATTTCGATATTTTTCCTTTAATAAAAAAAACAAAAAACAAATACCGGTAGGTATTAACATTGGATGGTATTGAAAAGAAGCTTGAAAGTCTCCTTTAAGAAAATGAATAAGACTTCGTGTCATACCACAGCCAGGACAAGGGAGTCCTAATATTGAATAAAAAGGACAATGATAATCCAGAATAAAAATCAAAAGGAATAAGATAAATCCTATTCCTATCCATTCTTTCTTATGCATGTTCTCTAATTCCATTTAATTGATCTTGTACAATACACATCGAAACAATGCTTAATCCAATAATTGCCAAGACCAAACAAATAATTGAATTATCAGCTACTTGATAGCCATCCTCAAAGGAAATGCTTGAAAGTTCACTACAAACCTTATACCAAAAATAAATCCCATAGATTCCACAAGTTAGAATCGTCAATAAGACCACAAAACCAGCCTGTAAGCCAGAACTTTTTCCATGGTCGACTAAACATCGATTCACATCGGAAGCAATGCAATAAAGCCAATATAAGCCAAATAGGCCACAGGTAACAAAACATAAAACAACATATAAAGGAATATTTCGATGTTCAATCCCATCAAAAGAAGGACTCGAATTCACATTTGATTGATTCACTTTATAAACAACCGTTCCATTATTTAATTTTGTTTCTTTCAATTGTTGCCAATCTTCCATTCCATCTGTCCATACAAAAGTATTTTCATTAATCTGCTTTTCTTGAATAAAACTTTGCATTTCTTTTTCAGAATATGGACCATGTTGCTTTGAATCTGTATCGACATAATACCAAGAAGCTTCTTCCAACTCTTCTATAGTTTCTGTTCTATTCAATAAATCGGTTTCATTTAACGGCTTCCAATCTGTAAAGCCTTCTTTCCATACAAACGTTGTTTCATCAATTCGTCCATTTTCTAAAAAATCATGCATTTCATTTTTTGTAAAGGCACCTTTTGATTCATTGTTTTCAACAAAATACCATTCACTCTTTTCTGAAATACAATCTTCGTTTGCATCTTCCTCTACATCACCTTCAACTACTTCTTGGTTCAAATCATCGTCTTTTTGATCAAGCATAAGTTCTTCTTGATCTAAAGCTTCATCAATTGCATCCGATAAAGTAAATTCAATAATGTCCTTTTCTACTTTTGTACCACATTCACTACAAAATTTATCTTGGTCGGATAATTCATGACCACATTTTTTACAATTCATTTAACCACCTACTTTTTATAATTAGAACATAAAGAAAAAGAACTCGCAAGTCTTAGTGCAAGTTCTTAAACTTATCATAGAATAATTTAATTCAATAAACATTTAAGCTTTATAAATAGAGAAGAATGGTCCACCTTGTAATAAGTCACCACTATCATCGGATGGATGGCTATAAATAAAATCTAAAGAATAATCACCATTATTCGCACTATTATATGGATCATTAACATGTGTTAAACCATTTAAGGAATTATATCCATACAATAAAACTTCATGTGTTACACCATACCATGGGCATAATGGAACATTGTATCCTAAAGCAGCCATAACCAAATGCCCTGACAACAATTCACTTTTCATTGATTCTAAATTTAAACAATTTCGATAAGATAAACCAAAATAATTACATAAATATACAATACCATTTGCATTTGTTCCAGCTAACCAACCGGTATTAAAATGACCTGCATTATGTACGATTTGTCCAATTTGCGTTGGAATATAATTGGTATTTAACAATTTATTTACAATGGAAGTAAGTACAGAAATACAACATCCAGTTTCGCCAAATGAATAGCCACCTATATAAGTTCCAGCCCAACGTCCATCTCTTTGAGAATAATATGTCACTGGAATATCCGTTTTATAACATATACCATTGCTTGAAGTATATTCAACCCCATCAAAACTTAAAGTTCCATCAAAAGTTGAACCATCTGCATAATATGCAACACCACTTTGAATGGATGTATATGCATTACTAATGAATGTCATTCCTTTTTCAATCAATTTAATTTCAATGGCTTCAAGTCTTTTCGCTAAACCTGTAATTCCAGAAATCGCTCCATTACATGCCCAATCAAACCATCCATAATCGGCTGAATAAGATCGATAATAGATATCATAATATTGCGCAATTTCACCTTCTAAGTTAAAACGAACCGCTTCTATACGTTTAGATAGACCTGTTGTTCCAGCTAAAGTACGATTCGATACAGCAGCTTGCCATCCAATATCTTGTACATGCGCTTGATAAGTAATATTGCCAGAATATTTAGAATCATTTAAATAAACGATAATTGCTTCTACACGCTTTGATTGTCCGGTTGTTCCAGCTGTATTTCCACTTGTTACTTGATTTTGCCAACCATCATTTTGTACATGCGTTGTATATTGTAATAAATCATATTTTGATTGCGTTAAATCCACCAATTTAATTTCAATGGCTTCTAATCTTAGACTTCTTCCAGTTGTCCCTGATAACAAACCATCACTAACCCATTCTTGCCAACCAAGATTTTGTATATGGGTACGATACATAATCGAGTAATGATTTGAAAGATCCCCTGTTAACCAAATACGAATAGCTTCTAATCGTTTTGATTGACCGGTTGTTCCAGATTGTTCACCATTTTCCACTTGGTTTTGCCAACCAATGTCTTGCACATGGGTTTGGTAAACAATATTCCCTGTATATTGGCTATCAATTTTTATATCAATGGCCTCAAGACGTTTTGATTGATTTGTCGTACCTGAAGTTTGACCATTTTCTTTTTCACTTTGCCAACCAATATCTTGTACATGCGTTTGATAAGAAACCGATTCTTTTGAAGTAGGATCCACTAAATCATCTATTTGTGTTTGATCCGTTATTTCTGTTGGATTCTTTTCGTTTGAAGCATCATTTACTTGATTCGATGAATCAATTGTCTGTGAAAGATTACTTGTTTCTACTGTCTTTAATGAATCATTACTACTTACAGGATTTACTTCATCTGCATGAATAACCATCGTCCCTACATTAAACATAAACCATGCCGTTGCAGGAAAAGCTAATGCTTTTAATAAATTAATTCTATTCTTACTTCTTTTCATAACTTCCTCTAACTCCTAAATACATGTACTTATAATAGCCCCCCATTTTTTACTTTGTCAAAACTTTATTTGACTTTTATACAGAGAATAAAAAAAGAACCCATACTTTTAAATTTGATGAGTTCTTTTTTTATTTTATGATAACAGAAAAAAAGGAATTACTCAGTATAGTTTGTACAACCATCCTTTCACTCCTTGGGTATATTATTTTGTCGTTTTTTTATAAAATTTGGGTATTTCAGTTTGACGCTCTACAATTTTAGAAAAAGACATTGATTTTGAAATCGATAAGAAAGACGGAGATGTGAAAA
>CAVBLW010000094.1:0-3814 GCA_963596085.1 Bacteroidaceae bacterium
ATGATATACTTATAGAATATAAAGTAAGCGAAAACGAAATGAAAGACATAGAAAATTTGAAAGACATATCAAATAATTTGGATTTCTTGAACGCATTGACGCAAGAGCTTGCACAAGATAAAGATGTATTGGAACTTATTGGTATGATGGCAATCTCTCATTCAAATATGGTACTGATTTACCGAGGTAAGACATCAGGCAAACAAGTTTCTGTAAAAATACCATACAATATTCTTAGAAACAACTGTAATGTAGCACAAGAACTTTTAAATTAATCAAAAAGAACAGAATATGCTAAAAGACCAATTCATCAGTCGCTTAATACTTATCGCATTCTTCGGAATAGTTTATATTTGCACTATGACAAAAATGGCAAGTAGCAATTCCGCAGAAACGACACCACAAAAACACGTTGCTTTGAAGATTGTTGGTTCAATATGTCTTCTTTTGAGTGTAGCAAACCTAATTTGGGGAATAAATTTGCTCTCTCAAGTTCAATTTCCAGAGCAAATCAACATTTATGGTTTCTATGAACCAGCGAGAAGATATCCAACATATGAGCAAAATCAAATCATAACATGCATAGGCCATGTTTTCTCAGGTTTAGCATGGGCATCGTATTGCTTTTTCTTCAGAGCGTCCGATAGAAAAGTGTGGAAGAAAATTCTTATATTCATCTATGGATTATTGATGTATGTTTTCTATTGTTCCTCTATCAAATTTCAAGAGTTTGGGGCAAAAGAAGGTGTTGCTATGGGTCTTTTCATCATTATGACCCTTCTGTGTATAGTCTTCGATGGATTAAAAGAGCAACAACTAGAGCAACAAGACAAACAGGAGGGGAAGTCTGCTGTCTATACCCATTTGTGATCAAAAAAGTGACAATGGAAGCGAATCGAAAGAAGATGACACGCGATTTATGCCATACCAAAATGATGATATGGAAAGCGAACCGAGAGAAGATGACAGCCGATTTATGCCACACCAAAATGATGGTATGGCCCCTTCGCCAAGAACTAGCTCTGAAAACGAAGAAGAATCTGTCCACGATTTCCCTGACCGTTTTATATGTTGCGATGAAAAACACACTGAAGTTCAAGAAGCGACAAACCACTATAATGACTTACCTAAATATTGCAGACATTGCGGCAAGGAAGTGGATTATGCCAACTCTAGATATTGCAAATATTGCGGAAGCAAATTAAAACCATAAGAATTACGAAGGGGGACATGAATTGTTCCCCCAAAGCCCTCCATCACTATTGATCTTATTTAATCGGCTATGGAAACAAACTATAAGTTATCTCTTTGGAGAAAGATCCTAATAGCAATCTTATCGGATATTGCATTGTATTTTTTTACTGAAAGACCATGCTAGTTTGATTGTTGATTACGACACTAACAGGTATTACATAGATGATTATTGGCCTGAAGAAACCAGGATTGGGAATATTACAAATTATGATTCCCGTGATTATAAGTTAAACGATAATTGGGTGAACATCGGTAATATTTATTGGCATTCGCAAGACTTAGAAGATGTGAATTCAAACAAGGACTTTGGGAAATTAATCGGTCTGTATTCATATTCCATTACAGATAGGGCCGACCCTAATTATGGTGAAAACGCGTCTTTATGGATTTATGACATTTCCACAAAACTAAAAAAAGGCAAAAAAGACAATGTAGACAACTTTTACAAAGGCATTTACGACTCTTATGCAGATGGAAAAAATTCCTTATGGAAAAAATCAAATGCATTAAAACAAATATTGGTCTTAAAGGAAGGTCCTGCTTTAAAAATTCAGATGGACACAACCAATCAGACTTCTACAGCTGAATTAGTAGAGGGCTTCCTGGTTTTAGTTAATAATAGAATATACTGCATCTCATTTACTAACGATCACCAGACTAAGCTTAACGGTTTAGAAACCTTTGAAAAATTTGACAAACGTTGTTTATCCGTATTAAAGCGTTTTGATTTTACTTCTTATGGGAAGTGGAAAAACATGTATTATAAATACAAGCATCTTAAAGAAAAAGAACGAAACATTAGAGACTATTGGTGTAATATTTTACTGACTATTAGCTTACTGAGCATAGCTTTCGTCTTTTTACTATTCTTGAATAGAATAGGTAATAAAAATATATTTGCTCAAAAACTGGTTGCTTATAATATTATATGTTTTTGTCTGACTGCCACTATTCTCGTCATAGAATCTATATATGGGTCGGGAATCCACGAATATGATGTTTCAATCTTTGTGTTTGCACTTTACATACACTATGGACTACTATGTGCTATAATGTCTCGTTACCTTAGCATAAAATCCAATCAAGGTGATAACAGATTTGAGTTCATACCTAATTGGCTCAACAATAGATTCATTATAGGCACAGAACGTAAAAAACGCATCTTACACACATTCTTAATTTACCCATTGTTTTTCGTATTTCCCTTGCCTATTATAGGTGACATGTTTTTTGTATTTTATATTTTACCCGTAGCTCTAATCTTCTTGATTGTCTATGGCGTAACTTGGATCAAAGGGGCTAAGAGGGAAGAAATGACAACAAATGTAGACGCAAGTTCAAATAGTGATAAAATTTTCTGTGGGCATTGTGGTAAGCAAATTGATTCAGACTCAGAATACTGTATTTATTGTGGTAAGAAACTGTAGGTTAAATACATGGACTTAGAAGAAGGTTATGAGAATGAAAAAGAGAATATTGAAATTGATTCTGTGGATAATTTACTTATCTCCACTTGTGATAGGATTATTAATGGTTGCCGACTGGTTTCATCCAATAAATAAAAATCAGTATGCCGCTCCGGCCATTGACCCACCCTATAATACGCCCAATAGTTCAGCACCTTCATACTATATGCCTGCCTGTTCAGAACCTAGGCAATACGATAGTGATTCCAAGACCCCCGATGGTGCCTACGATGATGGGTATGTTATTGGGTATGAACAAGGTAAAGAAGATGGTGGAAATGGCTATAGCCACGGAGCTAACTATGATAACAAAAATAATTATTTTGACTCTTATGAAACTAAGTATCAAGAAGGTTACGAAAATGGCTATAATGATGGGTATTCAGAAGGAGAATCACAGTATGAGGGAAAAGAAAAGTCAGAAGATGATGTATAAAAGAATTTGTTTTTTAATCATAAATACTTACATTAAACCAAATGAAAGCAATTATTAGAGTCATGTTGTTGATAGTGCTTCTATCAACTTGCATTAACTCCACCGCACAGGAAATAGAAGAACCTGAATTTATCGGGGAGGTTGTATTGGTGAAAGACGATGGCCCAAGCCAGTTGCTGGACAAAAATTACGCAAATTTCAGAGAAGGAATTTCTTGGAAACACAATAGCATGAACGCCTTAAGCCTTAATGTCGACGGAAGCAAGGCGGAGTGCAGGACAAAGTCGGGTATTATCAAACTAATAGTTCGGGCTGTTGATAATAATTCCGACCCAATGGCTGTAATCAACATTTATAGATTCAAGTCAAAATCGAAACGAAGAAGCGTGATTCTTTCTTCCGACAACTCAGACCAGTTGCTCAATCCGAGCAAATCATTCACGAATGACCTAATTAAATTTCAAGCTAAGAAATATGGGGAAAGGTCCTATCTTTTGACCGTAAATCTAAGCGGAGGCGAATATGGTATCATCGTCAACAATCCTAACAATAGAGATGAAAAAGCTTTAATTGTTTCTTGCATAGGCATTGACAATCAGCCCAGCATCAAAAAAATCAAGGGGCCACAAGGAGACTCTGTTTATGACTACTAATAGAC
>CAVBLW010000095.1:0-3803 GCA_963596085.1 Bacteroidaceae bacterium
GAACAAGTAAAAATTGAAAATGGAGCGATGGTTTATCTACAAAATGTTACGATTGAAGGAAAGACCAACAGTAAATCAAAAGGAATTGGCGGCTTTATGCGTGCAGCTGCTCGCTCGGTTGTGAGTGGTGAAAGTGTTTTTATTACGTATGCGAAAGGTGAAAAGGATAATAGTGTCATTGGTATTGCACCATCAATTCCAGGAAAAGTTTATGCCCTTGAACTGGATGGCAATAAAGAATATCGTTTAAATACAGGTGCTTTCTTAGCAAGTGATTACACAGTTGATTATGTTATGAAAAAACAAGAAATTGGAAAAGCGCTATTCTCTGGAACAGGTGGACTCTTTGTGATGGAAACCGAAGGAACAGGAACAATTTTAGTGAATGCGTTTGGCGATATTCTAGAGTTGGAAGTAACACCAGATCAACCCCTTGTCATTGATAATGAACACGTTGTGGCATGGGATGCTTCATTAGATTATAAGATTCGTGTTGCGAGCGGTACATTTGGATTTACGACAGGAGAAGGTCTTGTGAATGAATTCCATGGTCAAGGTAAGGTTCTTATTCAAACTCGAAATATTCATAATTTAGCAGATCGAATTCGTCCATATATTCCTACAAGTAATTAATGCATTTATAGTTCATGTAATTTGGTGTGACCTCGATTTGTAGGTTGCACCTTTTTCTGATTTTTCTTTTCTTTTTTACTAGATTTTGTATAATAGATAAACGAGAAAACAAGCTGATTTTTTAGTTTGTTGAAAAGGGAGCTAAAATGATACAAACAAAAACAAAAAAGAAAATACGTTTAACAGCAATTGTGGTTATTCTCTTTATTTTAATCGCATTGGGATTTTTGATGTTTCAAATTTCAAACCAATCGAAATGGATTAATACTTCTTTAACATATGAATTAGGTGATACGGTAAAAATTAAAGATACGGATGTTCTTAATAAAGAAGATAAAAGTTTCAAGATTGATACTTCTTCGATTGATCAAGATCAAGTTGGTGCATATGTAGCGAAAGCTTCAATTCAAACTGTAAAAGGAAAACAAGTTCGGAATATTGAAGTGACAATTAAAGATACAACGGCACCAAAATTTACCGAAGCGCCAAAAACAATTAAAGTAAACTATGGAGATAGTGACTATAATTTCCAGAAAAAATTTAAGGCAAGTGATTTATCTAAGGTGAATATTTCAATTGATAAGCACAATGTTGATTTTAATACACCAGGTAAATATAAGGCTACGGTTCGTGCTGAAGATGTATATGGCAATGTAACGAAAAAGAAATTTACAGTTGTTGTACGCGATTATTATGATTATGTATATGAACAAGAAGAAGAGGATGTAGACAATTCACAAAGTAATAATGTTTATAACCAACAAACAACAGAACAACAATCTTCTTCAAGTGAGCAAGATTCAAATTCATCTTCATCCAATACAGAAATTTCACCAGGAAATTATGACACTTCACAATATCAACAAAATGCCTCACAAGGATTTAATGTGGGCAATCAAGTTTAAAAGAAGTTGGACTCAACTTCTTTTTTTGTATTTATTTGTCTGACAATTCTTTTTGAGTTGTATGTTCAATTAGTGTAAGATAGGGCTATGAGAAAAAAAGAAAACCTATCGCAACGAATTGCGCAACAAATAAAAGGAATGATTAAAGATGGCACTTTTCAAGTTGGACAAAAATTACCCAACGAAAATGCTTTGTCCAGTCAATTGGGTGTGAGTCGAGCAACTTTACGTGAAGCGATTCATATTTTAGTTTCAGAAGGATTACTTCATGTAGAACGAGGAAATGGAACCTTTGTTTCAAGTCAAATGATGATGAAAACAGATTCCTATATGGATATAAAAGCTATGAAAGTAACTTTGAGAGATTTATATGAGGCACGAATGATTATTGAACCAGAAGCAGCTGTATTAGCTTGTCAAAGAGCAAGCCAAGAAGAATTGGATTATATCTTAAAGACTGGGGAAGAGGTTCAGAAATTAATTTTAAAGGATCCAATTGCACCAGAAAGAATTGCCAGTGAAACAGAATTTCATTCTTCCATAGTGCGAGCAAGTCACAATGAATTTTTAAATCAATTTACTTCGATTATTAAAGAAACCATTGAAAAAACATTTGCATTAAATACAAATCTAGAAATTATTGCAGAAGATGCATATAAGGAACATATTATGATTATGGACTTTTTAAAACGCAGAGATGCACAAGCTGTAAAGAGTGCCGTAACCATTCATTTGCATCATGCCTTAATTAATGAAGATATTTCAATAAATAATTGACAGTAATGCATAGATGTTTTACAATTGTCATACATCAAGTCAAACAGTTGTATGACAACTGATAAGGAGGAAATAAAATGGCTGAAGCACGTATTTTTTATGAAAGTGATTGTAATTTATCTTATTTAGACGGAAAGAAAATTGCAATTATTGGATATGGTTCTCAAGGACATGCACATGCATTGAACTTAAAAGAATCAGGATGCGATGTAATTATCGGTTTATATGAAGGAAGTAGATCTTGGAAAAAAGCTGAAGATCAAGGATTTGAAGTATTTACAGCAGGAGAAGCTGCAAAACAAGCAGACATCATCATGATTTTAATTAATGATGAAAAACAAGCTGATTTATATAAAGCAGAAATTGAACCAAACTTAGAAGCTGGAAACATGTTAATGTTTGCACATGGTTTCAATATCCATTATGGATGTATCGTTCCACCAAAAGATGTTGACGTTACAATGATTGCACCAAAAGCACCAGGACATACAGTTCGTAGTGAATATCAAGAAGGAAAAGGAACACCTTGTTTAATCGCTGTTGAACAAGATGCAACAGGACATGCATGGGATATCGCATTAGCTTATGGAGCAGGTATCGGTGGAGCACGTGCTGGTTTATTAGAAACAACTTATCGTACAGAAACTGAAACAGACTTATTTGGTGAACAAGCAGTATTATGTGGTGGTGTTTGTGCATTAATGCAAGCTGGATTCGAAACATTAACTGAAGCTGGATATGATCCACGTAATGCATATTTTGAATGTATCCATGAAATGAAATTAATCGTAGACTTAATCTATCAATCAGGTTTTGCAGGAATGCGTTATTCAATTTCAAATACTGCAGAATATGGTGATTATATTACAGGACCAAAAATCGTTACAGAAGATACGAAAAAAGCTATGAAACAAATCTTATCTGACATTCAAGATGGAACATTCGCAAAAGATTTCTTAACTGATATGTCAAGTGCAGGACGTCAAGTTCATTTCAAAGCTTTACGTAAATTAGCAAGTGAACATCCAAGTGAAAAAGTCGGAGAAGAAATCCGTAAATTATATTCTTGGAATGATGAATCAGGAAAATTAATCAACAACTAATTCAAATAATCGATAGAATAATTCGTATAAAATAACTGGTATCTAATTATAGATACCGGTTTTTTTATTGATTGGTATATAGACAAGGTAGATTTAAAGAAGGGTGGACTAGATAGAGGAACATTGAAATTAAAAATAATTTGACTATAATATGAGTGACGGTAGAAATACCAAAAGAGGTGTACCCTACCAAAACTAAGTGGGAGCTAAAATAGCGGTCAATCCTTTTTGGGTTGACCATTCTTTATTTTTAAGAAAAGTTATTTGGATTACAAGAAGGCTAAAAATGCATTGTGGTATTCTAAAGAAAATAGAATCCGCTAACGAGAAGAATAGATTGGACATTACTATATTGGGGGTGTACGACCCGCTGAAATCGGCGGGT
>CAVBLW010000096.1:0-3800 GCA_963596085.1 Bacteroidaceae bacterium
GGATTTTGGCGGAGCTTAACCGTGTATCGATGGCGCTATGTCTGTGAAATAATCAGCTGTATATTTTTTTGCCTTTGGGTTTCCGTCGGCGTCGGTAATTTCTGTGCGCTCGTTCCACCAGGCAATGCAGCTGTCAAAGTGCTTTAGTTCCATCGGCTTTGTTTTGCTGAAGTGCTTGCGGTCTGCTGGTATGTCTACGCGGTAAAACCAGGTTTGGCCGGTTGGCTCTTCGTTATTAAAAAAGAGGATGTTTGTCGTAATTGACGTGTAAGGACTAAAAACGCTTCCCGGCAGGCGGACAATTGTGTGCAGATTAAAGTCTGTAAGGAGCTTTTTTTTAAGATTATTTTTTGCGTTGTCGTTTCCAAATAAAAATCCGTCCGGGACAATTACTGCGGCTCTGCCATTCTGCTTTAAGCGGTACATGATGACTGCCATAAAAAGGTCGGCTGTTTCGCTTGAGCGAAGGTCTGCAGGGAAGTTCTGCTTTATGTCTTCTTTTTCGCTTCCTCCGTATGGTGGGTTCATTAAGATTACGTCAAAGGCGTCTTTTTGGGTGTAGTCCAAAAGTTTATTGACAAGGGAATTTCCGTGGTAAACCCTTGGGCTGTCGAGCCCGAGCAAGAGCATATTTGTTACGCATAGCATGTAAGGGAACTGCTTTTTTTCTACGGCGTAAATTGAATTGTAGATTTTTTCTGATTCTTCGTTTGTTATGCTGCCTTTGGCATCTTTTATGGCTTCTAGTTCTTTTATCCAGCTGCTTAAAAATCCGCCGGTTCCGCAGGCAAAGTCTGCCATTGTCTCTCCAATCTGTGGTTTTATCATTTTTGCCATAAACTGAGTTACGGCGCGCGGTGTATAGAATTCTCCGGCACTTCCGGCACTCTGCAGTTCTTTCAGGATTGTTTCATAGATTTCGCCAAAAGCGTGGGTTTCTTCGTAGCTTCCAAAATCAAGTTCATCGATGATATTTACAATCTGGCGCAGGAGAACACCGTCTTTCATGTAGTTGTTGGCATCTTCAAAAGTTGTCTTTACGATTGCTTTTTTGACCGGGGTTTCGGGAGTTACATCAATTCCCTGTACGAGCACGTTGCCTGAACTGTCTGTAACGTCTTTTCCTTTAAGGGCAACAAAAAGCGTATTGTTTACAAAGTCCAGAAGTTTGTCGCCGGTAAGGCCTTCGTTTTGATTTTGTGAATGTGCCCAGTTCCGCCAGCGGAGTTTTTCCGGGATGATTGATTCGTAGTTTTCGTCTTCAAATTCCCAGTCTTCTTCTTTTGCGTCGTATACTTTTAGAAAAGTACGATTTGAATTATTAATTAAAGAATTCAAATATTATTAAATTTCATCTGGTATATCAGAAGAAAGCACGTCAAAAAGTTTCTTCATTGTTTCAAATCCATCTTCTTCAAACAAATCTATTTTATCGGTTGTTCCTAGCTGTATAAGATTTCGACATTTTCTTAATCTTTCCAACATTGGCAACAATATTGATTTGTCATGATTCATAAAGTCTATTAAATCACGTTTTTTTGTAGGAATTTTATATCCTTGTTGTGAACTTGCAATAATTACATCAGAATCTCTCAATTTTCCAATTACTTTTATTCTAAAATGATAATCAGACATTTCATCCAAATCACTGTATAAGAGATTATTTTTAAGTTCCTTTGTAGAAATATAACTTCTTGCATTATTATTCATAAATCTAAAAAGCAAATATTTTAAAGTCAGCACTTGAGCGACAACATCAGGTTCTTTAGATTTTTCATTTTTTAAAATAAATGCTCTTGCTCTTTCATAACAAATTCGAGCGATTTCAATATCATATTCACTTGAAAGAGGACAAGTTTCAATGTTGTAATTTTCAAATGTTTGTGGATATATTTCAATTCGAATAAATTTTTCTGTTAATTGCTTTTTAAAATCAAATTGTTTGGGAGTTTTTTTTGCTTTGTCATAACTATACTGTAAACTTCCGCTTATTATATCAGCAACTTGAATGAGTTCATTTTCTTTACTGTCTTTTAATTGGATTTCACTTTCTCCAAACAAATCAGGTATTCCAACTCTAGTTTTCATATAATCTATAAAACTTTTTATAAAATCATTATTACCAGTTGAATCAGAAACAATTGTTATTTTTGGAAAAGCTTTTGTAAGTTCGGTATCTAAAATATTATTTAAAAATTTATAGAAAGATCTTTTATATCTAAGCCCTTTAAAATTATTGCTTTTCAATTTTTCCTTATCAAAAATAATAGAAAAGAACTTGCAGTCCAATTTTTTTATTTCTTCTAATACTTTTTGTCTCCTTTGAAAATTAGAGCCAATTTTTGAAGATTTCATTTCTGCATTATTAAAAAGTGATTTCCTAATCTCTTTTGCATAATCTAATACTTGTTCTAACTTTGACTCAGCAACAATAACAGCTGTTAAAATAAAATATTTTGTAACAGAAGGATTTTCTAAATCCCAGCCAAATGCTCCCGATTCATCAATAAAAGCGTATGTTCTTTCCAATTTTTCTTCCCTGAAATTTCTTAAAACACAAAAAGCAGAAATAAGTTCAACTATTAGAACTCATATTCTGCTTTTTGAGCACAGATAAATCTACTCTGCCTTATTATCCAATTTTACATTTGATTTTGACCTACTTGAAACATTAGCGTTTGCCTTGTTGATTTCTGTTTCGCATTTAGAAGCAAAATCTTTGTAAGAATCCAGCATACTAACTGCCGTAATATAAGGAATAAACTTGTAATTCATTATAGAAAGTAAAGTCTTTTTTACATCCGTTGCACTGTTGCCTTTTTCTGCATTTGCAGAGACCGCTTCGTCGTAAGCCATGTTAAAATCATCCTGAGCACCTCTTAGGGAAGAAAGCAAATCAGGAAGACCTTCAAGGCTTGCAATGTCTGTTTTTAAAGCTTCAGCAGAAAAATCGTCAATCATACTTTCAATTAAAGAAGATTCCTCTGCATAACTTTTTGAAGTAATCTGTTTTCCATACTTTGCATAAAGAGCAAGAAGTTTTGAAGCAGATTCTTTTTTACCAGGAATTGGAAGAGCTGCATAACCAGTTAAAACATCACCAAGACTACGGACAACTTCATCGCGGACAATGTCTTTTTCATCAAGAGAAAGGGAAATTTTATCTTTCTTGATTGCAGATGTAATTTCAGTGGAAAGTTTTTCCACTTCCGTCATAATGCTAGAAAGGTTTGCATCAGTAGCAACAGCAGAACCTTCAACTTTAGCTGCATCCTTGTAAAGGCGCACAATAATGTCCGAAAGCGTGTCTAATTCAGTAACACGCAGACTAGAATTAATTTTTTTCATTTTGACTCCTATGAAAAAAATGGCTAGAATTTGATTGGTCATTTTGCAAAGAAATCAAAATGTAACAATCCCGACAGTTTTCCTCCGTTGATTAAACAAAAGTAGAATAAAACTCTATAAGAAAAATACGAAAATAAACTGTCAAAGGCAAGAAAAAAATTATAAGTAAAAAATGTGTTGGCGAAACAATGAAATAATTTCATTTAGCAAAACTACTCTGCGACAATCCATGCAGAAATTTCACAAATGGAAAAAGTGTTTAGAAAAATAAAGAAATTATTTCATTGGCGGAAAATGACTTGGACAAGCCGAGAGATTACTTCATTTGTAAAAAGCACTCTAAAATAGGTCGTGAAATCATTTCATAAGCGGAAAATGTACTAGAGAAAGTTTGAAATGACCTTGTAAAATAAACTGTGTAAATGGCTAACAAAAAATGATACTCTGAAGGA
>CAVBLW010000097.1:0-3784 GCA_963596085.1 Bacteroidaceae bacterium
ACAGAATTTATATCAAAATTAAGACACATCGATTCATTTAATGATTTTAAAAATCTTTGCGAAGAAATGTTAAAATCTAAAATCTTAAATAAATAGATTGGAGTTCAATTATGAATTATTTACTAATAATCATTTTTATAGCAATCGCAATTGGATTTATATTTCCAATTGCTAGTAAAAAATATGTTTATAAAAAATTAATGAACTATTTAGCTATTGGCAATTATGAAAGTTTCGAATATTACTTAGATGGCGTTTTATGCACTTTCTCATATCGGCCATACAATATAGAATATATGCGTTTAACATCTTATATGATGCAAAATGATACCAATAAAATCGAAGAACAATTAAATAAGATTTTGACAAAGTTAAAGCTAAATACAAATCAGAAAGCATCCGTGGCTCAACGTGCATTTTATTTCTATATGGAGCAAAAAAAATATACAAAGGCAAAAGACATGTTATCTATTTGTAAAGAATCAGATATCCCTGAAATCCAAACAATGGATTTAATGTTTAGTATTCTTGGTGAAAAGAAAAGTGATTATATTAAAGATATAAAAAAAGAGCTTGAAAATTTAAAGAAATCACCTGATGCAAATTCTAATCAAGCGAACATCGTTCGAATTGGAATCTATGAATATTTATTAGGCCTACAATATACATATTTACATAATACAAGAGAATCCAAGAAGTATTTAAATTCTGCTTTAGAGCACTGTAAAGGTACACCATACGAAAAAGAAATAGTTGCATTACTATAGAAAGGATCCTTCTATGCCATCATTTTCAAGTCTAACCCTATCAGAAGAATCGAAAAATGAATATTTGGATGAAATAATAGAAGATGAAGCATACCTTACAAAGACAGTTGGTAAAATCGCATTCTGTTCATCTTCATTGAAAGAATATTCAATAAATAAGAAGAAACTTGTTGAAAAAATGAATGTCTATGCCTATATCGGATTAACCGATTCTTATTTAACAATCGCTTCATTAAGCTCATTAAATATAACTGTTGCGAATGGACAATTCAAAATCCCTTTAAGTGATCTTTCTTCAATTGAAATATCCAAAAAGAGTTTTAGTTATATTATCACTGCCCATTTAAAAGATGGGAATATCCAATTATCACTTCCAATTGTATCCATTGGAACAAACATTAAAAATCAAAGACAAAATGTGGAACAACTTGTTTTACATTTACGAACGAACTTATCATAGTCTCTTCTCTATACAAAAAGCTGAACCATGCCCAGGCTCAGCTTTTTGTTACTTTGCTAAAATAATTTTAGTTTTATTCTCTTTACATATCTTTTGAATTTTATCATCAACTTGATCTGTTACTAAGATATCTATTTGATTCCAGTTAAAAATCGTGTAATAGGATTGCTGATGAAATTTGCTAGAATCTAACAACAGAACTGTTTTTTTTGCGTGTTCTTGCATCTTTTTCTTTAAAGATAAATCAATCGAACTAAAAGAAGCAATTCCTTGTTTAATATCAGCCGTATTTGCCGAAACAAAGAACCAATCTGTCCATCTTTGTTCGACAAAATCACAAGCCTCTGCTCCCACTGTACAATGATGATGCAAATCGTAACTTCCTCCAACCAATTCCATCGTTATATTCGGATGCGCATCAAATGCTTGTGCAATGGCTAAGCCATTGGTGCAAACCGTACATTTCATATTTTTAGGTAAATTTTTCACAAAACATAAGGATGTTGAACTCGAATCTATAAATAAAGATTGCCCATCTACTACAAGTTGACTAGCTGCTTTTCCAATTCGAATCTTTTCATTCATATTTGTCTGATTTCTTAAAGCTAAAGGTGGTATTCCACTTTCTGGACTTACATATAAAGCACCACCATGTGTTCTACGTATTTGTCCATCTTCTTCCATAGCTTGTAAATCTCTACGAATCGTAGGAATACTTACATATACACTCTGAGCTAAATCTTCAACAGTCGCAAATTTCTTTAAAGCCAATAAATATAATATTTCATCTCTTCGATCCTTTGGAACCATACAACCTCCTTGATTGTTTTCAATCATATATCACTCATATTTTGATTGTTTATCAATATTATTGTACAAATTTGATTTACTATCAATCAGGTTTTACATTCTAGATAGGAGGTGACATTATGTCAATTCAAATATCTCCATCACTAATGTGTATGGACTTCTTACATATTCAATCTGAGATTGAAAACCTATCAAATATCGCAGATGAATTTCATGTAGATATTTTAGATTATCATTATTGTAAAAACTTATCTTTAACTCCACCTATTATGAAACAAATTGCATCGATTACCAATATACCAATTGATGCCCATCTTTATATGGATCCAATAGATCTTGAATTGATTGAATGGTGTATTGAATGTGGCGCAAAAATCATTACATTACCCATTGATGTAATTCAACGACAAGCATTTGCAATAAAAAGATTGCTTGCACAAAATAATGTCCAATTTGGTTTATTTTTAAATCCGAGTGATTCTATTTATTCATTAGAGCCCTTTTTACCTATTCTTGATCGCATTCTCATTTTAAGTGTTGATCCAGGATTTGCTGGTCAAACGTTTATTCCATCAACGATTGAAAGAATTGAAAAACTCGTACAAATTCGTAAAGAAACAAAGAGTCATTTCACAATATCAATCGATGGTTGTTGTAATGAAAAACACTATAAAGCTTTATATCAAGCAGGAGCTGACCTATTTATTGTAGGCGGATCTGGATTGTTTAATAAGGATAAAAATACAAAGAAAGCAATAGAAATTATGAAAGATCATCTTCAAAAAGAAACAGGAGTAAAGCTATGACATGGTTAGGATTAGAAGATAAAGTATTTATTTTGACCGGAGGAAATTCAGGTATTGGTGCAACATTAAAAAATGCCTTAGAAAAAGAAAATGCCATTGTAGCATCTCTAGATAAGGATTATTCAATAGAAACCGACTATGAATATCCTTGTGATATTACAAATCAAAAGAAAGTTGAAGATTGTATTCAAAAAATCTATAAAAAGTTTGGTCGAATCGATGGAATCATAAATAATGCAGGAATGTCTTTACCAAGACTATTGGTAGATGTAAAAAATCCAAAATCAAAATTTGAAATGAACGAAGCATTCATGGATCAAATCTTTTCAATCAATGTAAAAGGAACATTCTTTTGTACTCAAGCAGCAACAAGGTATATGATCCAACAAAATCAAGGTATCATCATAAATATTTCAAGTGAATGCGCAAAAGAAGGAAGTTTTGCGCAAAGTGCTTATTCTGCGACAAAAGGTGCAATCGAGAGTTTTACTCGCAGTTGGGCAAAAGAATTAGGTAAATACAACCTTCGAGTCGTAGCAGTAGCCCCTGGTCCAATAGAAGCAACAAACCTTTGGTCAAATGCCTATAAAGAAGGAATGAAATATTGTCGTCAAACGACGCTAGAACAAGTCCGAGCCAATTATAAAACAGCATCCTTGCTAAAAAGAGAAGGAAAGTTAACAGAAATTAGTGATACAATTCTATTTCTATTATCAGAACATGCCAGTTATATTACTGGAACAACCATCAATATATCTGGTGGAAAATCAAGAGGCTAAAAAATGCTAGTCTTAATATCTACCCGGCAACTTGTACTCGCTGAAGCTCGTACAGAATACAGTACAAAAGAATATAAAAAAACTAGAACCTAAGTTCTAGTTTGATCAACCCGGCAACTTGCTATCTTCGCAGGGGCATGCCCAACTATTGTCGCCGTTGGA
>CAVBLW010000098.1:0-3714 GCA_963596085.1 Bacteroidaceae bacterium
TATAAAGCAGTTTTAGAAAAATGCTGATTTTCGTTAAATTTTGTACGGATTTTTGAGCTATTTTTGAGCATTTTTTTGTAAAAACAGTCAATTATTCAATTGCATTTAATCTTATTCGTATTTTAATTGATTTTATTCAAATAAAACATGATGTTTTTTTACTTGAAATTGTAAAAAATGAGGCCATTAAGACCTCATAAATATTTATTGTTTGTTTTCTTTGATTTTGAATGATAATACAAATCCAATGAAAGCTAATATCAAAGTGAATACAAAGGCATAATGAACGCCATTCACAAAGGCATCTTGGGTATTTTTACCAATATAAGCTGCTTTTCCAATGCCTAACAAACTAGTTGATACAGCGGTACTGATTGCACCAAATACTTGTTGCATCATATTTTGAATGGTCGATCCATCGGTCGATAAGTTTGAAGGCAATGCATTCAAGCCATAAGATTGACAAGGTGACATTGCTAATGGAACACCGATCATAACAATGATGTGGCATACAATCACATAGAGTGATGAAGTTGATTTTGTGGTTTGTAAAAATAAGATAACACCAACAAGCGATAAGAAAAAGCCACATTTTCCTAAGAGTTTTGCTCCCATTTTGTCATAAAATTTACCCGCAGATAAACTAAACAAAGCATTGATAATTCCACCAGGTAACATAAGAATTCCTGCCATGGTTACAGAATAGCCAAGACCATTTTGTAAGTATTGAGGCAAAATATACATAGCGGATAATGTAATTCCAAAGTTAAACATAATGAGTAAAGTACCGATACAAAAAGAGCGGGTTTTAAATGCATTTAAATTTAGGATTGGATGTTCCATTTTTAATTGACGACGACAATAAATAAGTAAGGAGAAAATACCGACAATTAAGGAAAGCAATACAGGGGTTGAAATCCATCCATACATACTGGCAAGACCAGCACCTAAAACAATTCCTCCAAAGCCTAAACAAGAACTGATACAAGAAAGACCATCAATTTTTGTTTTGACGAGCGTATAAGGATTTACGGCATATTTGTAAGTAAATGCAATCGCAATTAATAAAATGATGGCAAATAATAAGAATAAGATACGCCAAGAAGCAAAACCTAAAATAATGCCAGAAAGTGTTGGACCAATAGCTGGTGCAAACATAATAATTAAAGACGTAACACCCATTGCTTGACCAATCTTATTGGCAGGAAAAACTTCAAGAACAATCGCAAACATCATTGGTAAGATGAGTCCAGTTCCTACTCCTTGCATCAATCGTCCAATTAAAAGTAAAGGAAAATTCGGAGCAAGAGCACTGCATAGAGCACCAAGCATAAAAACAGAAAGAGCAAATAGGGTTAGCTTTCGGGTTGGATATAATTTCATCAATAAAGATGCAAAAGGTAAAACCAAAGCAATCACTAACATATATCCGACTACAAGCCATTGTGCAATTGAAGAATCCACATGGAATATTTGCATCAGTTCAGGCAATGCGATATTTAAGGATGTTTCACTAAACATACCGATAAAAGCGCCCAAGTACAATCCCATCATGACTAAATAGGGATGCTTTACATCCACACGGGCCTTCGTTAATTCTTTTTCATTCATAAAAGACCTCCTATAAAACAATCTATAAAATAAACGAATTTTACATAAAAATGAAATAAAAAAAGTGTATTATTAATACGTGTAACGTATTATACATAATAAAGGATGTGGAATTATGAATACTTATCAATTGGAATGTTTTTTAACTTTAGCTAAAACTTTAAATTATGCCAAAACAGCGGAGCTTATGAATACTTCACAACCAGCAATTACACGTCAAATTCAATCACTAGAAAAAGAAGTCCATACACAACTCTTTCATCGTTCAAAACATCATGTTGAATTGAGTGAAGATGGAAAATCGTTGATTACCGATGCAAAAAATATTCTTTCAATTTCCAATCGAGCTATAGAAAAATTTGATCAAAGAAAAAAGATGGAAATACAAAGCTTATCAATTGCATGCGCTGGCTTAAGCCACAGCAATCTTCTTTTACCTACTCTAAAAGAATTAAAGAAAAGCTATCCTTCGTTGCATCCAACTTTATTAACGATTCCAGTTCCACATGCACTAAAAAAAATAGAAGAAGGTTCATTGGATTTGGTTTTAGCTGCAAAAATGTCCAAAGAGAAAGTAAAAAATTGTAGCTATAAAGAAATCACAAAAGTAAATCTTGTTTGTATATATAATGAATCCTTTGATTTACAGATTGAAAATGAAATTTCATTGAATCATTTAAAAGATTATCCCTTAATCTTATTTCATCCGATTGATATTTCTGAAGCCGTTTTATCCAATGAATATCGCATAAAAAATAAATCCAATGAAATCTATTATTGTGATTATCCAAGTGAAGCTATTTTACTTGCACTTAGTGGATTTGGGATTGCGATTTTACCGGAAATTTTGATTCCAGATTTTATTTCGATCAATAAACAAGTTATAGAAGGAAAGCCCCAAATTTCTTATGGGATGTATCATCATCCAAAAATGGATCAAAAACTCATTCAAGATTTTTTGAAAGAAGCCCGGATTGCATTGAATAAAAAATGACAAAAAGTAAGATTTGTTGGATAATGACCTAATGAAAAAGAAGAAAAGAAGAATACATTATGGTCATTTAATGATTGTTCTCATGGTGCCTATTTTAATATTGGGAGGCTTAACATTTACCTTTAAAAAAATAACAGAACCAAAACAAGAATGTGTTGTAAAAGATATGACCATTGAAGCTTTATTACAAAATGCCATTAAACCAGTAGGAACGACTTTGTATGTTTGGGGTGGTGGATGGAATGCCGAAGACACAGGTGCTGGTAAAGAAGCCAAAACAATTGGTCTTCCAAAGCAATGGAAAGCATTTTATAAAAAAGAAGCAGAAAACTATGATTATACCCAACATGCCTATGAAATTCACAATGGTTTAGATTGTTCCGGTTTTGTCGGATGGGTTGTATACAATACAAAAGAAAGTAAAAACAATCAATCGGGTTATGTTACAGAATCTGGAAATATCCCATCTCTTTATCAAAAGAAAGGCTTTGGAAAAGTAATTGCATCCGAAGATGTAAAAGATTATAAGCCTGGAGACATTATGGCCAATGAGGAACATGTCTATATTGTCTTAGGACAATATAAGGATGGTAGTGTTCTTTTGGTACATGCAAGTCCACCAGGTGTTCGTATTTGTGGCACAACAACCTTGAATGGAAATCAAAATTCACAAGCAATTCAGGCGGCAAGTGAAATCATGCGAATTGAATATTCAAAATGGTATCAAAAGTATCCCAATTGTGCGGTAGATGCTTCTTATTTAAGCGATTATGATCAATTTCGTTGGAATCAGAAAACAATGAAAGACGCCAAGAAAATCCAAAAATGTTCTGCAAAACAGATTGTTAAACTGCTATGGCAGTAAATTTTAACTAGTATTATAAAATTACATATGCTACAATGGTCTCACCTATAAAGAGTGTGCTAGAGATTGGCTCGTAACACACACCAACCTACATGAAGATGCAAGGTGGTAAAGCCAAAATGATAGGATGAAATGAATCAGTCTTTTTTGTCCTATCTGTCGATAGGGCTTTTCTTTTTGGGAACAAGGTTTTCAAAAGGAGGAAAAGAAGATGAAAACAATGGATTATTTTAAAGAGTTACAT
>CAVBLW010000099.1:0-3624 GCA_963596085.1 Bacteroidaceae bacterium
ATGTATTTCTACATAGACTTTCAGTAAGGGGAAATGCTTACGCAATGTCAATATATTTCTTTGTTTCTTCTTCCTTCTGTGCTTCTGTTGGCAATTCAATTGTTAACATACCATTGTTGAAGGATGCATGAATATCAGAATCTTTAATTGCATCTGATACATAGAATGTTCTACTACAAGAACCGTTGTATCTTTCTTGACGAATAACTCTTCCTTTAGCGTCCTTTTCTTCATTGGATTCATTGTGTTCAACAGAAACTGTTAAGTTACCATTGTATAGAGAAATCTTAACATCTTCTTTCTTTACACCAGGAACTTCAATGTCTAGGATATACTTTCCATCCTTTTCATGAATATCAGTTTTTAATAACTGTGTGTTACCCATCATTGGTGCTCTAAACATATCATCAAACATGTCATCAAATAAATTTGCATTTCTACGATCTAAATATCTCATATATTTACCTCTTTTCTAAGACCCTTTCGTCTTACAAGTATTAATATACTCATTTATTTAGCAGAGTCAATAGTAGAGTGCTAATTTTTTAAAAAATATTTTAAATTATTTTTTGTTATCTCTATTTTCAAGCGTATTTTTAAGCGTTTTTAATACTTAGCAGTTTTGAAAAAGAGTGATAATTTTATTATCTAATAAACATCCCCGGGGCAGAGCCCTCAAACGTCTATCAGACGTTTGCCTTCTCGCTTTGCTCGAAGCGGGGTATTTTTCTTTCCTGACGACACTTTATACTTTCAAATATATCTGTTTATACTTCGAATCTTGTGTACCTTGATTCTTCACGTATTCTTGTATCACCGACTCATTTGTATTCTTTCCTACTGTGGATACAAAATATCCGTCGCTCCAGAATTCTCCACCCCACAATTGTTTCTTCACTTCTGGATGTTCAGCAAACACGCGTTTGGCTGTTATGCTTTTCACCACTCGTGCGATCTCTCCTGGACTTCTTTCTGGTGTTGATTGTATCAAAAAATGTACATGATCCTTATCTGTTCCTATTTCTAGAAATTCGATCCACTCGTACCTCAAACTAATGCCAACGCATGTTTGCTTAATACACTCATCTACATTTCCATCAATCACTACGCGACGATATTTTGCTGGAAACACAAAGTGGTACACAAGATTCGAAACATTGTGCGATTGATGTAAATAACTACTTTTCGCCATTTATTTGTGTCGTCCCTTCTCAAGATATTATACGCCTCGTCTTCTCGGCGTAAACTGTCGCGCTATCACGCTCCAGTTATCTTGTTCAGGCATCTACGCAGCAGAGCTGCGGGGAAATGCCCGGAACTCGTAGCTACGCTACTTCGTTATTATATAAACAAAAAAAACAGAATTCAATTGCGAATGAAACAACCAAATTCTGTTCTTCAATAATGATTTTCATACACGGAATGCCGTTCACACGGATGTGATAGCTAGCACTCTGCACTCATAGGCCTCCTTCCAAAGAGTAACTTGTAAAATACAAATTAACCATACGAATGTTGAACTGATTGGCGAATGTTTCCAATCATTCTGTATATGTTATTTATAACCTATTTTTCTCTTTTTTTCAAGATTCTACAAAACGCAAAAAAGTTTACAAAACTCAATAATCAAATATGAGCTAAAACATTAGTAATTACGCATGAAACAAAAAATCCTTGAAAATAGAAGGAATTGGATTGAGTAAAAAACAAATTCAGAATTGAAAAATTCGTAGATGAAAACATCGACAAAATTCTATATGTCATTTTATAGAAATGGCATTATGAAAACGTCGATGTTTTTTGTTTGTCTTTTTTATCGTTTGTCGAGTTCCTTGATAATTCTTTTTGTTATCTCTTCTGAACTCATTGTACCAAGTATAAAGTTTAATGTATCTATTACATTATTCTGAACATATACTTTTGCTTTTCTAAATATCTTTCCTGATATTGTCGCATACATATGAATGATTAATAATGCTAGGTTATTTAATGTTGCGATATTTTTTAATGCATTTTTACTTGTGGTTCTCCAACCATCTTCATATAAATCAATATCCTTAGGTTTATGGAACCCGTTTTCTATTGACCATCTATCTTCTATTCCATCTATAATGAGACGATAATCCTGCGTATTTGATATGAAATAACGAATGCATGGTTTCTTTTTGTTTTTTGTTGATGTCATTTTAGTGAAAGACTTGAGACCTTTCCATTCATCTCTTAATGCATAGTTGTTTGGTAAATTGATGATTTCAAAAATTCGGTCATCACTTGTATATTTGTTGATTTTAATTCTTGGTTTTTCAAATCTAGCTTTTATTTCTTCGAGTAATGAAGATTGATTGTCTTTTACTGTTAAAAGATAAATACCTTTTCCATCATGAATTAATTCAGCTGTTTTCTTTTGACAATGAAGGGCATCGGCAGTTAAAACGCTTCGTTTAAAACATAATTCAGGTAATATTCTTTGAACGACAGGAATTTCATTCTCTTTTTCTTCGATTGGTTCACTGATTAAAGCAGTATAAAGACAACTATCATAAACATTCAACATCGCAATATTTCTTTTAGGATTTTGTGTGTTTTCAGATCTACCACTACCTCTCATCTCTTTTCCATCAAAACATAGATGTTTATAATCACCTTGTTTTAATGTATGTGTCTCTAAATATTTGAGGTAATTATAAAAGGCATTAATTGTGTTTTCGCGTAGAGTGTCGTTATTTAATGAATCTAAAACTCTTCGAATCGTATCATGTGAAGGACATTTTCCGTCTTTGATCAAACCATATCGTTCATATTTTTTGGCGTTGGCTTCAATATAGTCTTCAATACCTGTGAATGAAGGATTACATTTTCCAAATATAGAAAATAGAATAAGCAGTAATAATGTATCCAATCGATAAACCATTTTTCCTTTTTGACGAAAGTCTTCAACATTTTCAAATAGGTGAAGATATACCTGTGCATCTAAAGCTTCAATCAAATCGTCATCAGTAATATTTAACACTCTAAATTTTTCGGCAATGATTACCATTGACTTAATAATTCCATTACTGTTTTTTGTCATAATTTTAAACCATATCTTTCTACGAGAATTTTAACTGTATCTGGATAGACGAGAACATTCGGACTGCTTTTGTGAGAAATCGTACACAACGAAAGAAGTTTTATTAGAATTAATCTGTCTTTCTCATCTGGAATCTTATCTTTTAAAAGCGAATTTATTTTATTGGAAATAGCTTTAATCCTTCTACTAGAAACAGAATCCATAATCAATGTAAGATCATCTTTATAGTGAATAGAGATATAAGAAGAGTTCAAGAATATAGGATCAATTGAACCGAAAATATAGAAAACAATTCCTAAAGTTACAACAGCCATATTGGAATCATATGTTGATCGTTGTAACTCTCTTTTGAAATTAGTAATAATAAAATGACTAAGGCCATATTCAATAGAATAATCTTGAAAATCAGATATAGATTGTTTAGGAATGAAACCATCTTTTTCAGTAATCATACCTAAATACTTTTGAATAGATTTAGGATACTTTTGACCTGGAACATAAGTGGAAGTGCATTCGTACAAACCATAGCCGTTTCTTACTTTTCTGATTGTTTT
>CAVBLW010000100.1:0-3619 GCA_963596085.1 Bacteroidaceae bacterium
ATTGCGAATCGTTATAATAAACTCGGATTCCTTCTACACGTTTTGATTGTCCAGTTGTTCCAGCTTGTTCTCCACTAGTTACTTGTCCTTGCCAACCGATATCTTGCACATGGGTCGTATATTGCAATAATTCCTTATTTGTTAAGTCAATCAAGCGAATTTCAACACCTTCGATTCTTAAACTACGTCCAGTCGTTCCTGCCAACATTCCATCACTGACCCAATCAAGCCAACCTAAATCAGATACGTGAACACGATATTGAATCGAATAATGATTTGCGATATCACCAGTCAACCAAACACGTAATGCTTCTACACGTTTTGATTGTGCTGTCGTTCCAGCTTGTTGACCATTTTCCACTGTATCTTGCCAACCAATATCTTGCACGTGTGTTTGATAGACTACATTTCCTTCATATTGACTATCCAATTTGATGTTGATAGCTTCTACACGTTTTGATTGTCCAGTCGTTCCAGCTAACTCTCCATCTTCCTTTGGCTTTTGCCAACCAATGTCTTGTACGTGCGTTTCATACGTCACGGAATCCGTTTTTGTCTGTTCAGAAGAATCTTTATTAGATGTTCCAACATTTTCGTTAGCCCAAGCCCAATAATCGTCCATTGTCTTTCCATCTTCAGAAGAAACATCTATCTTTTCTTCGTTAGTCGTTTCCGTATTTTGAGTTGTATTATCACCAGTCGTAACTTGTTCAACTACTGTAGGTGTTGTTTTTTCTACTTCATTTACGTTTGCTTCTTGAGCATGGATTGCAGTTGTTCCAATCGTAAACATAAACCATGCACTTACTGGAAATGCTAATGCCTTTAATAATCTGATTTCTTTTTTGTTCTTTTTCATTTTATACTCTCCCTTTAACTTTTGTATGATTTTTCTTTTAATTACTTTTCATTTTCTTCAAATCTTACATAGTCTGACCAATGTTGATATTGCCATACTTCTAATTGATCAACCCATTGATTATTAATTTCTTTTGACATACTTATCAATCTTTGATTATTTTGTAGACGTTGCATGAACGTTTCGTTTTCTTGTCTTGGATACATCAATTCCACTTCTTTTAAAACCATTACATAGTGCGAATTAATTTCAATCCATAAAGCCTTGCATAAATCATCAAGTTGCCCTCTTTGTTTTAGAGCGTCATATAGTAACAAGTTTCTTTTTTTGAGCATTTCATAAGTTCCATGAATACTAATGCCACCACTTGGATAATCTTCTTTTTCCCAATCAACATCAAACATATTTTTCTCTCCCTTCTATCCTTAATGAAATTTGCCTTAATATGTATCTTCAAATTCTTCAAATGATTCTAAAATATCTAAATAATCCTCATTTTCAGAATTTATAGATATCTGTTCTTCCTTTTCAAAAGTCACTTCATCTGCTACTGTTTCTGAACTTTTTGTTTTCTTATGTACACGATTGATTTCATCAACAATTAAATCAACTCTATTGATTTTTCTTTCCTTGATGTTTCCATATTCATCTACAATCTTTACTTCTTTTTGTGACGAACTCAATCTTCCTTGCACAACGACTTGATCACCTTTTGCAACATAATCTTCAATATATTTAGCCTTGTGTCCAAAAGCAATGAAATTAATGATATCTACTGGATATTCCCCATCTCGTTTGTAGTTTCTTGTAACAGTGACAGCATTCGTTACAAAATCTTTTCCGTTTTTGCTTTTTTTACTTTCGACTGGATATGTAATCCAACCCGTTAAAACGACATTATTAATCATATTTCTCCTCCATTTCTAATTTTATCTTTTCATTATCTGTATTAAGGCTATCCGCCTTATTAAGACCACTTATCTTTTGAACAAGACTGCTTAATCCTTTAAAAACACTTGCAATACAATTTCCAATACATTTCAAAATTTTTAATGTTCCACCATCTTCAAGCCAATCGAATAATAGTTCTATACATGATGTCATATAACAAAATATAAAGAAGATAAATAGTTCTATCATTAGTCTTTTATCATCTGATGTAAATTCAAAGAAATGTCCAGAATTAAAGCCACAAATCGCAAAACGATTAAAAAAATAACCTAAAACTGCAATTCCTAACAAAAAGTAAAACAACCACCATTTCACTGTGTCAAAAGCTTTAAAAATAAAACGTAGACCTTCTAGAATTGCAAAATAAAGTAAGCCAATAAAACCACCTATCAATCCACAAGTAAGCATATAAATATCCCATAACATTTTTTTGATAATTTTCATTCGATTCACCTTCTCTCCCTAAATGATACTTATCAAATTATCATCAATCATGTTCAATATATAAGAAATTTTGTTTTACATTTATAAGCATTTTATAAATTCACAAAGTTTTTCAAGTTGATTATCATCCAAACTTTTAAATTGAAATTCTAAATCGTAATAATCATCACTCCAATTTGAAGAATAACAATCTGTAAAAAATAACCGTTTATTAATTTCAGTTGGATAATGATTATGTTTGTTAAACCATTCAACACTTTTATTTAATTCATGTTCCCATTCTTCTAGATGTTTCATATAATGACCATTCCAATCAACCTCATAAAAATCTCCAGAATCTACAACACAAAGAATAATATCCATCAATTCTTCATCATCTAAATCATCAAACAAACAAGCAATCTTTTCATCAAACATCATTAATGAATTATCATCAATCGAATCATCTGAGTAAGAATCATCATTTTGCAATTGAGAATAAGTTTTAATTGAATATTTATATACATCTAATTCAATTTTTGATAATTCTGATAATTTTAATTTGTCATTGTTTACAAGCCATTCAATAACATCACTTTGCCAAATTGTGCTTTCTAAATAATCATAAATTTCTTTTACTGTGCCAGTAAATTTATATTTATCATTATTGTATTTTCCAACAAATTCATATCTTTTAATTTTCTCAACATTAATCATCAATCTCGCCCCCTATTCATCCAGCAAATCATCTAGTGCAGTTTATAATTCCTCCAACCATGTTACTTCTTCCCATGGTGCATAAAAACCAAAAGAACCAAAGATAATACATTCATCTTCATCAAAATCGACTTCATCAATATCAAATTCAACCGAACTCCATCTGCGTAGCATAACCAATAAATTATCTTCATAAATTTTTAAATCATAACCATTATAAACAGCTCCTTCATCAGCATATTCCATTGCTTCTTCAATAGTTTTACATTCATCTAATTCCTCAATTGGCATACAACTGTTAGCACTTAAATAAAACATAATTTATCCTCCATTTTTCTTTGTTTATCTAAAAATCTTATTCAATAAAACTTGCAATTCTTCTTTTAATTCTTGTTCTTGTTTTTTTAGATTTGGTTGTTCACCATTTTTTTCTGCTCGTTTAATTTCTTTATTTATGCTTTTTGTCAATTCTTCTTTTTTCATACTCTTCCCCTTTTATCTTCATAAATTTTTTTAACTTCCTCTTTTCTTCACTTTCTAAAATCTTATTACACCTGCATTATAACGTCCGGACATGGTATTTGTCAACCATTTAATTTTTTATTTTTTATATTTTTTTATATAGGGATACCGTGTTTTTTGTATCATACTGTTACGATATCCCTATAT
>CAVBLW010000101.1:0-3361 GCA_963596085.1 Bacteroidaceae bacterium
AGCTGGTATCCGTAGAAGACTAAATGCAAAAAAGCTGCCAATGGCAGCTTTTTTACTTTTCAATGATCACTTGGCTGCATTTTGACTGTTTATCCAATTTCAATTTCGAAATCATCAGTTAATTCTTCTTCCTCTGTATTTACTTCAACTGGATGCGCTGGCTTCAATACCGAAACAATGACTGCTGTAACCATTGCACCAATTAAGTATGCTGCAATCCAAAGTAATGGATTACTTGTTAAAGGAATAGAGAAGACTCCACCATGAAGTACTGGACAAGTAACTCCCCATGCCAATACCAATCCATGTGCAACACCTGATCCAATTGTAACAGCCGGAATAACTCGTTTTGGATCGTTAAAAGCGAATGGTAGTGCACCTTCTGTTACTTGGCACAAGGACATAGCAATCGCAACTTTTGCATCTTCTCTTTCTTGCTCCGTATATTTTTTAGGCGTTAAGATCAATGCAGAAATTGCCATTCCAAGAGGTGGAGCCATTGCTGCCGCATTTTTACCAGCTGCTGGTCCCCATACACCACTTGCAGAGAAAGCAGTAACAACAGAGAAACAAATTTTATTTACTGGACCACCCATATCAAATCCAGTCATACATCCTAATAAGAATCCTAAAATAAACTTCGATCCTGTATTCATTCCCATAAAGAAATCAACAATCATTTGCGTTAAAGCAGCTAGTGGTGGACCGAATACAAACATAATCAATAGAGTTGAAACAATTCCAGATAATACCGGATAAATTACAATTGGATACATCGATTTTAAAGCTTTTGAATCTGGGAACTTTTCTTGCATCCACAAAATCATCATTCCAATCAAGAATCCACAAATTAGTGCACCAATAAAAGATGCTTTAACTTGCGTTGATAAATACCCAGCTACAACACCTGGTGCAATACCTGGTTTACCTGCAATCGAATAAGCAATCCCTGCACATAGTACAGACATCATCAATGCAAAAGCTGCATTTCCTGCTGAAATAAACGCATATCCTAAACTGCCTTCTACATCGACATTTCCACATAGACGTGCAATGGCCGTACAAAATCCACCAATAACAATGACAGGAATCATATAGGAAATACCAGTCATACAATGTTGTTTAAAATTTTTAAATACATCCGTAAACATTTTTTCTCTCCTTCTAAAATTCTTCATTGAACGTCTTAATCTCTTCATATATAATTGAATTGGTTATTTGACCAAGACGATTTTTATGAATGATTCTTGACCCGTCCGTCATTTCATTTCAATGAAGATCGTTTTTTTATTATTTTTTTGCATTTAATTTTGCTTCAATTTTCTTTAATAATTGTTCAGGTGACTTAATTGCAGTCGATACTGGAACTTTTACCACTGGTTTTCCTTTAAAACGTTCAGTACCAGATACTGCAACGTCCGTTGCTAATAAAACACAATCTGCTTCTTGAATATCTTGTTCTGTTAATGGAAATTCAACTCCACCACTACCTTGGGTTTCGATTTTAACACTCCACCCTAATTTTTTTCCTGTTTCAAGCAATTTTTCTCTTGCCATATATGTATGTGCAATTCCACATGTACAAGATGTAATTCCTACAATATTCATATTCTTATTCTCCTTTTCTTTTTGTAAATTCATCAAAATATGATTCAAATAATTGAAAGAATGCTTCCTTCGTTTCACATTCCATTAAAGCATCTACATGTTCTTTATAAGCTAAAACACTTGCCAATTGTGCTAACATTTGTAGATGTGTTTTCTCTAATTCATTTGTTGGGGCTGCCAACAAGAAAATCAATCGTACAGGTTGATCATCTAAGCTTTCCCATTCAACTGGTTCTTTGACTTTTGCGATGGCAACACTTGCTTTGATCACTTGATCGGTTAATCCATGAGGAATTGCAATTTGGTTGCCCATCCCTGTCTCTCCAATACTTTCACGTTGATAAACAGCTTCTTTAAATTTTTCTAAATCTTTTACTCTTCCATTTTCATACAATGTAGAACACAATTGATGAATGACTTCGTCTTTATTGCTTGCCGCCATTTCTAAGTTAATTAAATTAACATCTAAAATTTCTATTAAATTCATATTACCCTTTCATTAATCTTTTCTACTTGCATCAATCAATATTTTATAAATATCCTTTTCCGTTTGACTCGAAAGAATTTGTCGCTTTATTTCTTCATTATTTAACATTTTATATAGCCAATTCATTTGCATAATATTTTTTGCATCTGCTTTTGCGACAGCCAACAAAACGATAAAATCAACTTTTTCCGTGTGCCACAAAATCGGATAATCTAACTTGTAAAAAGCAAATTGTGTACGTTTTACCGATTCATGAAATCCATGTGTTAACACAATTCCATTACCAATTTCTGTGGAACCCATCATTTCTCTTTTTAGGACACTTTCAAGAAAAGATGGTGTTACTGCACCTGATAATTGTAAGCGTTTCGACATTTCTTGTAAGACAGTTAATCGATCTGTCGGTTGTTTGGCAATCATTATTGTTTGTAATGAAAAATTATTTTTATTTACAGTTATATTTCCATAAATCAAAGTACGAATTCTTTCAATATCCATATCATTTAATAAAGGATTAATCATAAGATAGGATCGATCAAGGTTTAGTTTTACTGTGGATAAAATATATTTACACGATTCAATCTTTTGGATTTCATCACTGGAACAATGAATAAATTCAATATTTGGAAAATTCTCATTCAATTTCACAGATAAGAAGCGGGATACGCCAATACCCATTGTACAAACAACGGCTGCTTGTATTTGTTCATTGCTTTGTTCAACTACGATTGATATATGCAAAGCTACATATGCAACCTCTTCTTCACTCGCTTCAATACCTAAATATTTTTCAAAACTTGAATTGATCAATTTAGCCATCGAATAGGATCCTGGATAATTTGTTTTTATTTCCGATAACAATGGATTATAAAGATTCAAACCATACTTCAATCGGTAAACCGTTGGAAGTAAATGTAAGATCAAAGATTGTTTAAATTGAACATTTGAAGCCAAATCCAAAGCAACAATTTGATCCAAATTTTTAATGAAATCTTCTCCGATTTTTTCTGCTAAAATACGTAAATCATTCAATAAGCTATTTTCGATAAAAGAAGGTTCATTTAAGTACATTCCATATAAATGCATCAATAAATAATCCGATTCTGCTTTTGGAATGTTCATTTTAGAGTATTCACTTAATTCCCGAATTAATTCATCGAATTCATGCTCATATGAAAATTCATTTGAATTTAACTCGTTAAACTTATTCGTCTTTAAACTCTTTTTTTGTACGATCCGGATAAGCATAATCGAAGCATGAAAGGC
>CAVBLW010000102.1:0-3252 GCA_963596085.1 Bacteroidaceae bacterium
AGAGTGTAAAAAGAAAGGGAATCAAGATGGAAAGAAGAAAACAATCAATAATGAATAAACAATTGGCTAGAGAACATTTATTTAATTACAACATGGAACTTTATGGAATAAGAAATCAATATGCTCGTTCTACATCCAAAATAGAACAGGATCAATTGAGACATCGATTAAAAGGCTTGCTTCATAAAATGGATCAAGATCAAAATTTAATCGATGCTGGTGTGAATGTAAGGAAATATTTTACTTGTTTAGAAACGAAAGATTTTGTTACGAACTTATCGAAAGTATATGAATTAATGATTTCAACCTGGGAAGAATTATCTGCTTGTAATGAATAGGAGAAAAGAGAAATGAATCAAATTGAACAATATGAAGTATATAACGAATTAGAACAATTGGATGATGAATTTTGGAACTTAATGAGTGATCGGGCCAATGCTCGAACAAATGAAGATTTATTGAATTTAAAAAATAGACAAGATGACTTACAAAATTGGATTCAATCCAGTTTGGAATTAAAAAATGTTGGAATTGAAATAACAAATTTCTTTTTATCCAACGATTCTATGGATTTTGATACACAGTCCAATTTGATTTTGGATTTCTTAAGTTTAGCTTTTAAAAAGATGAACAAATTGGAATGTATTTATTATTAAGGGGGCTGTAAAAGAAAGGATGTGAAATAAATATATGCATAAATAAAGGGAAAAGAAATAAAAATGGTGTCTGTAAATTTATTTTAGATATCCATCTTAAAAAAATAAGAAAAAAAGTAAAGTATAAGTGTCAAAGGAAAGAGGAAAAGAAAATGAAAAAGATGAAAACAATGAAATATGATTGGGCAAAAGAAGGATTACATATTCCAAATAAGATGCATTTAGATGCATGTAAACAAGGAGGAAACGTTTATCGAAATCGTAAGAAATATACGCGTAAAGGAAAAGAAAAGTTTAATTATCGAAATTTAGAATATTAGAAAGAAGAGGAGAAAAGACATGGAATTAAATTTATTTGTATTTATTTTTATCATTGTATTTGGAATTGCTTGTAAGATTGCAGCTTCGATGGAAAACAAAGAAAGAAAAAGACAAGCGAAAGAAGCAAAGCAATCGTTAAGAGCTTATCGAAATCGATTCAATGAATTGGAAGAACAATTAAGTGGTGCGAATACTTGGCAAGAAGAACAAAGGATCCAAGATGAATTGAACCGGCTTCAACAACAGATGATTCAAGATCAAAACTTAATCAATATGGGCATGGATATGCAAAACCTCCAAAACCAACAAAACTTAGATCAGCAGATGCAACAAATGAATGATTTTATGAACTTTAGTATGGATAGCGTAACACCATTTGAGATGGGAGGGATGGATATGAATCAAGGCAATTCATTTAATGATATGAACAATTGTGGCGGCTTTAATGACTTTGGCGGTGGCGGTATGGGTATGTTTTAAAAAGGAGATGATGAAAATGAATAAACAATACAACTTTTTAGAGAAGAATGCGTTAGAGATAGTGAAAGGGGTTGAAGTAGGTGAGATGGTTTATTTTCAAAGTGATCGTTTGGTATTTGATACAAAAATGGTAGGAAAAAAAGAAAGGTTTAATAAGTCGACAGAATTTGGGTGACCAGCTTTTGTTTGAACAGAAAGAAAAAAAGGAAAGAAAAGATTAGGAGGGATAAAAATGTATAAGAAAAAATTATATATCGCAATTGGAATTAGTGGACAAGGGAAAAGTACGGTAGCGAATCAAATGGAAATGGAAGATTCATCCATTGTTCGTGTGAGTTCGGATGAAATTCGAGAGGAGTTACTCGGGGCCGATTATGTATATCAACCATCGGATAATAGACGGGTATTTCAAGTGATGAATAAAAAAGTAAAAGAAACCTTAAAGGAAGGGTATAGCGTATTTTACGATGCAACGAATTTAAGAAAAGACTTTCGCGAAGATTTAATTCAAGAAATGTTGCCTTATACCGATCGTATTGTTGCATTATACTTTCCAGTTGATATTAAAAAAGCACAAGAAAGAAATGCGAAAAGAACAAAGAGAATGGTACCTTCCGATGTCATTGATCGAATGGGACAATCCATTGAATTACCAGAATATGCGGAAGGCTATGATGAAATTACAACAATTATGCAATAGAGAAAGGGTGAATAGAGAATGAATAGAAATTATACAGAAAAGCAAAAACAAATGAATAAAAAGAAAGAGGGTATGAATATGACAAAAAATAGAACAAAAACAATTTTTATGACAACTTTAGCAGGTACAACATTAGCTTCTGGCGTGATTACAAATATTACACCAATTTTAGCTGAAGAAAATCAACAAGTAAATTTACAAGAAAATAGTGCTTCGGTATCACAAGAAGAACAAATGATTAACAATCTAAATGCTGCACAAAGTGAAATTGACCAAGCGAAACAAATCGTGAGTGAAAAAGAAGGACTTGTTCAACAAGCTGAAACCTTAAAGAATCAAGCTGAACAGGTTGTTGCGAGTGGACAAGAACAAGTGAATGAGGAATCCAATGCGATTTCGACACAAACTATGGCGGAATTAGAACCGATTTTAAATGAAATGAAGCAATTAGAAGATGATATTGTACAAGTGAATACGGAATTGGCAAACAAACAACTTCAATATGAACAAGCTTCACAGAATTTAAAAGATGCGACATCGAATTTAGAAAATAAAAAAGCCTTGTTAGCATCTTTAAAAGAACAATTAAGCCAATATGAAAATGCTGAATCTTTAAAAGAAGATGTTTCTAGTGCACAAGAAGAAAAGAACCAAGCGGATCAAAAGGTAGCTTCCTTACAAGAAAAAGTCAATGAATCACAAACAATATTGAATCAAGCCAATGAAGATTTAAATACAAAACAAGAAGCTTTAAATCAAGCGCAAAGTGCTTATGATACTGCAAGTAAAGAATTAAATGAAAAACAAGCGACATTTGATCAAGCACAAAAAAATCTAGATTTTTATAGTGATGAATCCGATGCACAAAGTCATTTAAACCAAGCACAAGAAGAATTAACTTTAGCGCAAAACAATTTAGAAAGTGCTCAAGTTCGTTTAAATACAGCACAAAGTGCCTATGAAGAAGCTGTAAGCAATCAAAATGCCGCACAACTTGCTTTAAATCAAGCTAATACCGATTTAAGCAATGCACAAGCTAGCCTTTCTTCGGCTCAATCAAAAGTGGATGAAGCAAGTCAAAAAAATAATGCAGCA
>CAVBLW010000103.1:0-3092 GCA_963596085.1 Bacteroidaceae bacterium
ATGTAAAAGTTCCTAAGTGGGCTGAAGCTTTAATGCCAATGATGATCATTCCTACATTAACAGCTATGATCGGTGGATTATTAATGTATTTCGTATTAGGTGGTCCAGTTACAGCTATGACAAATGGTTTGAATAACTTCATCACTGGATTAGATCAATCTCAAAAGACACTTTATGGATTCATCATCGGATTCATTGGATGTATTGACTTCGGTGGAGCAATCAGTAAAGTTCCTAACTTGATTTGTGATGGTTTGTTATTGGATGGAATTACAGAACCAGAAGCTATTAAAGTATTAGCTGCTATGGTACCTCCAATTGGTGTTACTTTTGGATGGTTATTATCAAAAGTATTAAAGAAAAGAATCTTTACAGCTCAAGAGGAAGAAGCTATCAAAGTTGCATTCCCAATGGGATTATGTATGATTTCTGAAGGTGTTATCCCAATTGCTATGAATGACTTAGTTCGTACAGTTATTTCAACTTCTATTGGTTGTGGTGTATGTGGTGCTATTAGCTTTACATTCGGTGTAGGATCTAAAGTTCCTTCTGGTGGTGTATTCGTTATTCCTGCTATGTCAAATCCTTTAGTTGCATTAATTGCATTGTTAGTAGGTAGTTGTGTAACAGCTGTTTTATTAAACGTATTGAAAAAACGTTTAACAGATGAAGAATACAATGCTGGAACAATTGATGAAGAAGAATCAGAAGTAGATTTATCAGGAATCTCATTCGAATAAAAATAAATAAGAGGAGTAAAACATGTACGTTTCAATGAAAGGTATGCTCAAAAGAGCAAATGAAGGCAATTATGCAGTAATGGCAATCAACTGTTTTAATATCGAAACGACTCGTGCTTGCATCGAAGCGGCACAGTCGCTTCGAGCTCCTATTATCATTAATATTGTGCAAGAACATATGGTGAATCATTGCGACAGCAATTTGATTGCACCAATTGTTGAAAAATTGGCCAATAGAGCAAGTGTTGAAGTAGCCTTGAATTTTGACCATGGAGAAGAAGTTCCATTGTTGAAAAAAGCTTTACAAGATGGTTATTCAAGTGTTATGGTCGATGCTTCAAGATATGATTTGGAAGGAAACATCAAAATGACTCGAGAAATTGTTGAGTTTGCACAACAATTTGATGCATCGGTTGAAGGTGAAATCGGATGTATGGGAGCCACAGAGGGTGAAGAGTTTACAAGTGATCAAATGAAAACAGACCCTCAACAAGCGTTACGTTTCGCAACTGAAACTGGAATTGATGCATTGGCTGTATCTTATGGATCAAGTCATGGAAATTATCCAGAAGGATATGTGCCTGAGTTTGATTTTGAACGTTTAAAAGAAATTAAAGAATTAACAAAAATGCCATTGGTTTTACATGGTGGATCAGGTTCTGGTGATGAAAATATCTTAAAATCCGTAGAAAACGGTATTAATAAAATTAACGTTGGTTGTGATTTTATGAATGCGAATACAGAGGCAATCAAAAAACATTTAGCAGAGAATCCTGATATCAATTATTGGGTCATGATGAACCAAGTGGAAAAAGAAAGTCAAGAATTAGTTAAACACTACATTCGTTTATCTGGATCGGAAGGAAAATCGTTGTAGTTTTATAGGAGGAAAAACATTATGTTAATGAACATGAAAGATTTGTTAGAAGTGGCTCAAAAGAACCATTTCGCAGTACCAGCTTTTAACATCGGGTCTGATCAATTATTAAAAGCGGTTATGAAAACAGTTAAGGAGTTAAAATCACCAGTTATTTTGGAAATGAGTCCAGATGAATTCAATTTCGTTGGATATGCTCAAATTCAAGCTATGATTTATGAAGCAGCACAAACGGATGTTCCTGTATGTATTCACTTAGATCATGGTGACACATATGAAACAGTTGTACGTGCAATTCAAGCTGGTATGACTTCTGTAATGATTGATGCATCAAGACTTCCTTATGAAGAAAACGTAGCAATCACAAAAAAAGTTGTAGAAACAGCTCATATCGCTGGTGTATCTGTTGAATCTGAATTAGGAACAATCGGTACAACTGGTAACTCGATTGAAGGTGGAACAGAAGGTGTTATCTATACAGTTCCTGAAGAAGCAAAACAATTTATTGAAGATACTGGAATTGATACATTTGCGGTAGCAATCGGTACTGCTCATGGTATCTATCCAAAAGATATGAAACCAAAATTACGTATTGATATTTTACAAGACATCACAAAACAAGTTTCAGTACCTCTAGTATTACATGGTGGATCTTCAAATAAAGATGAAGAAATCTCTGAAGCAGTTAAAAATGGTATTTGTAAAGTTAATATCTCAAGTGATATCAAAGTTGCATTCTATGAACAAGCTCGTAAAACATTAAATGAAAATCCAGGATATAGAGAACCATTAGAAATTTATCCAGATGCTATGGAAGCATGTTCAAAAGTTTGTGCTGAAAAAATCAAATTATTTAACTCTCAAGATAAAGTTAAATGTTATTACGAATAATATAAATTGTAGCAGATTTATATAACATAAAAGGAAACCTTGAGTTTCCTTTTTTTATAGATGGAGATAAAGAAAATGAAATATGCGATCGCAATTGATATTGGTGGTACAAATACACGAGTAGCCTTAGTCGATGAGAAATATGAAATTGAAGAAAGAGTTCAATTTCCAACGGATGCAGAACATCCTGAAGTTACTTTAAATCAGATCAAAGAAACAATTGATGGATTTGATAAGGAAATTGTCGGTGTTGGTATGTCCTGTCCAGGTCCATTGGATTTAATTGAAGGAAAAATCTTAACGACACCAAACTTACATGGAAAATGGCAAGGCTTATGTGTTACAGAAGAATTAGAAAAATTAATTCATAAACCGGTTTATCTAGAAAATGATGCCAATTTAGCGGCACTTGCAGAAGCAGTTGTTGGTGAAGGGAAGGATTATGATATTGTTCAATTCTTAACGGTATCTACTGGTTTAGGTGCTGGTCTTGTTATTCATAAAAAGATCTTCCAAGGTGCTCATGGTTTTGCCAATGAAGTGGCTAATGTTTGTATGAAAGACAATGGACCGCAACACGGAAG
>CAVBLW010000104.1:0-3049 GCA_963596085.1 Bacteroidaceae bacterium
GCCATAATTGAGAATACTACTAACTATAAAATCAATTCCATGGATCTCCAATTAGATTTTCTAGATGCTTCCGGAGTAACTATCGGACAAAGTAATGATTATTTAAGCAATATTGAGTCCGGTTCTAAAATACAAAGTACAATAGATTATTATGAACTTGAAAGCAAAGGCGAACCTGCTTCATTTAAATTAACTGTCACAGCTTATTATGATTAACTAACACAGTATAAAAAGAACAAACATTGATACAATCCCACTAGAATAGACAAATGATATCATTAAATTTCATGAACCTATTAAAGTGGGATTTTTATTATGGGAAGAAAGCCTAGATCAATCGAATTTAAATCAAGAACTGTCAACGAAAAAGATATTTTATTTCGTTTTTCATAATTCACTATTTATTTTTGATGCTTTTCATAATAATCTATCATTTTCAAGAAAGCTTTATTTGTACGATCTGTATATTCAAGACTTTTCTTTAAGACCTTGATTTTTTTCTTTGTATCATCACTCGGATTAATAATATTCTGTAATACATCTAAACGAATTTGTTGCTGATCTAAGCTTTGCGCTGTCTTTTTTTGAAAAGAGACTACTTCATCAATCCGATCCATTTTTCCTAATAGCACATATTCACACTTTGCGAGTAATTTGGCATTATCATTTTGTACAAATTTTGGAGCAAGGAATAATCCAGATGCAGCACCCGTTGTACCTAAGCCAAGCAATGCACCTCCACCTGTAATAATTAATGCACCACCAGACATTCCTAATCCACCTGCTGCGAGTGCACCACCACCTGCAGCTGCTAATGAAGCACTTGTTAAAGCAGCTCCATGTAAAGTAGGAAAGGCACCACCAAAGATTGCTACCGCAATTTCTGGTGCAAACGCATAGGCTAGACCTCCTGTAAGACCAGTGATTGCAAGAACACCCACCGCTGTGGCTCCATACTTAAGCGTTTTATTATCAAGATAATTATATTGTTGCTTATAACACTTAAAAAAATCATCGATTTCATTTTTTTCAATACAATTCTGCTTTTTACAGAAAATATCTCTAAAGTATGTTTTATGTTCTAACTTTAGTTTAGTAATTTTTTTATCTTTCTTCTTATCATTAAAAATTGGAATATATGGTTGAAACAATCGCATTTCTGATACAATGTTGTATAACCAAATTTGATCTGGTTTATTTACAGCATTTGTAATCAAAGCTTTGTAGACTTTTTCACGATCCATTTCGAATAATTTATTCATTTCTGGATTGGCTTCTCTAGATATTTCCATCCATTTTTGTTTCCAATCTTCTTTTAGTAGCTGATCTGTATTTTCTTTTGTTGCCTGAATATCTTCATTGATCATATCCAGTTCGAGAGAATATAAGATTCGAGTCTCTACCGCATTTAAGCCAATACATTGTTCCAACTCAATATCCGAAATTTCTTTATATTGATGGACTTCTTCAATCTTAGCTGCATGAACATAATCATGGAAATCTTCTATGATTTGTTTACCATCATCTTTTAGTACAACGACAAGACGTAAAGCATTAACGATATTAATATTTGCAGCAAACACTTTAATTTTATCTTCTTCTTTTGCCGCTTTAATTCCAGCATAAGTAAAATCAAGTGCTGCAAAAACAGCAGTGGAAACAAGATCTAATCTTTTAATTAGTGCTTTATTATCAAAACGATTAAAATCAATAATCTTCAATCCTTCTAAGGATTGTACGTTATGTTCTTTTACTTGTTGAATAAAATTTTTAATATGTGCATATGTATGAACTAAAATAATGTTTAGATTGACTGCAATATTTTGAACTGTAAATGCATCCAATGTTTCAAATTCTTTATCCTTAGTAATTTGCTCAACAAACCAATTTCGTAATTCTTCTTTATCAAAATTCTTTAATACATGAGCCAATTCTTTTATATTCGGTTCAAATTCTTTTAACATTTTCACATATTTGATTGTTTCATTACATTCTTGTTTAAACTTCCCGTTATTCTCTTTATAACTTTCAGCCTGTTCCAATAACCATGCAACAATCGCAATGCCAACCTTTTTAATGCGATTCGTATTGGGATATTTATCTTCTATCTTATTGATTACAATTTGATCCTTTTCATCTTTACCAACTTCAATTTGAAAAACATACGATAGAATACTTAAAAGCAAGCCTCTATAATTAAATTCATTTTTTAAGTCCTTCGCAAATTCAACATAATCATTTACATTCTTTGCTTTTAAATCAACTTTAGAAAGATAGTCATCGATTTCTTGTTCATCACTTTTATCATTCATTTTAAAAGCAAGTGAAATGAATAAATTCAAATCATCTGCTTTAATTTCATGATTTGATGTTCGTATTACTCGATCCACTAAGAAGGAAAAAACACCACTAAAAGTTGCAAAAGAATAATCAAGACGATCTGCTTTCTTAATATTTTTTGCATATTCAATATCAATGACATCATCATTAATTTCATCATTGAAGGCATTAAGAATGGAATCATCTAACAAAACCTTTTCGATTAAAATTTTTTGTTCTTGACCATTCCAACAAGTTAATTCATACATCGTTAATTCCTCCCTCAATTATTTAATCTTAGCAAGTAATTCACTAAACTTTGCATAGTTGGCTTTGACACCATCATCTAGATCCATTGGTTCCATCTTATCTGCCCAATGATGAATCTTTTCTTCATAGACTTGTAATTCTTTATTTTGTTCTTTAATCTTCTTTAATTGTTTTTCAAGTCTTACTCTTTCACTGGTGCTTGATGCATGATCAATCTGTCCTTCTAACATTTCAATTTGAGTACGATAACGTGCTTGTTGAATATGAATATAGCCTGTTCTCATACGAGCAATTAAATCTGGACTATATCGATGAATATAGATCAATGCTTTAAAGCCATTCTTCTTTCCACTATCAAATAACCAATAGATTGGTCTTTTACCACTTCCTGTTACTTGATATGTATTACAATGATCTTTATAAAAGTCTTTTAAGAAATAATTACGAATTACTTCTCTTG
>CAVBLW010000105.1:0-2980 GCA_963596085.1 Bacteroidaceae bacterium
CTATCAAGGAAATCGAGATGGGAGAAAAGAATGGCCAGGAAATGGTGAATCCACTGTTACTTGGAAAGGGAAACCATTACCATATCTCCCATTTGTTTACAGACATCCTGAATATTGGGATAAGGTACAAGAAGAATCAAAACGTAGAAAGGATTTGATTGCGTCTATTAATATATTTCGTGATTCAGAAGCTGCACATCCTATTCAAGAAGAAGAGAAGATTAAAGTAGAAAGAATTCATGGGAAACTATTAATGATAGGTGCAGAAGATGATGTATTGTGGGAAACAGGTAAATACATTCAAAGAATAGAAGAAAGATTAAAACAACATGATCATAGTTGTGAAGTGGAAAGTTTTGTTTATCACCACGGAACGCACTTTGTATTTCCAGAAGGTATGATGAAAATGATGCTTCCTATTGGTGGTGATTTGATGACTAGAGTATTTGCGTCTGGTAGAAAGTATCCAAAAGAATGTAAAGAAACACGTATAGATATTGAAAAACAAATAATTAGAGTAGTGAATGATTTGGTAAAATCTAATTGAACGGATTTTAAATTAGAAATTTGCAGAAAATATGAAAAAAAGGTAAATAAAACTGTTATGAAATGACCTTTGTCAAGGAAAAAGTAATTTTTCGATGAAATTTGTCATAGGAGATAAGGAAAGAGTTCCGGTAGTAACAGTTCGCGGTAGTTGGCCATTCTGTTATTCGTGTATCAGGAAATTTCTTTCCACCCCACCAGGTCAATGGTTTCGCCGCCAGCTCTGTACTCTATAATCTTGGATCACATAAAGAAGCTTGTGCCATCATAGTTTCATCACAGATAGCTGAACCGTCCGTTTTTACAGGCCACTCCTTCCTTATCTCCTTGAATCTCTTTATATAAAAATTATCTTTTTCCTTGGCAAAATGCCACAGTAAATTAAATCTCTATTTTTCATTCCTCCTTAAATCTCTTTTTTGTATTGCTTTTCTGTATTGTTTTCTTTGCGTTTTTCTAACAAGATAATACGGTATGTATATTTCCTGTCATCATTCCCCATATAAAGCAGGATAGTTCTCTTGCTATTGCAGTCTTTGCTTTATTTGGACTCTTCATATTATGAAATACTAGATGTGCGTATCTTTTTCTCAATCTATCATTTGCTTTATCAGCGTATGCTATGATTTCTTCACTGTTTCCTTCTTGTCGTTTCTTTAATTCCTTACTTTTCTTTGATGTGGTTCTTGAAAAACATTGTGCAGCTTCTGTTAGAAGTCTTCTAATGAATCTATTTCCTTGTTTCGTGATTCCAGTCTGATTATGATCTGTACTACTACTTTGTTCACCAACAGACAATCCTAAAAACGCTACAAAGTTCTTCGCCTTCATGAATCTAGCGAAATCTCCTATTTCTACAATCACAGCTAAAGCAGTAAGTGTCTTTATTCCTTTAAAACATACTAACTTATGTACAGATTCTTTGTACTTATCCATATTTGCGAATTCTTCAATACGTTTGTCCTTTTCTTCAAGCTTTTCACTTAAATATTCGTACTCTAAAAGCATACTCTCCAATGTTTCTTTCAAAATAGGTTGAGTAAAAGTTAAATCTTTTAACCATTTAATGTGCTTATTTGTCCAGCCAGTCTCTTCATAGTGATTCCCGTGGCGATTACAAAATGCACCAATGCGTTGCTTACATCTTTTTAATTCCATCCTGATAGCTTCACGTTCATGAATAAAATCACGAATAGCTTCATCTTCTTCATCAGGAGTAGCTACTGCACTATAATCCCCATTACGCAATGCTTTGGCAATTGCTTCCGCATCTCTATAATCCGTCTTCTTCTGTTTTTTACGATTCATAGCTGTCCCAGGAATAGTGCTAGGTGCCATGACAACGCAATTAAATCCATTGTTATTAAGATCGCGTTGTAACTTAAAGCCAAGGCATCCAGCTTCGTAACCTAGGAGAATATTTTCTTTTTGGATTTTATACTTTTTACACAGTGCATTTGCGTATCGAAGGATGTAAGTTACCTTCGGACCGTATTTATTAGTGTTAAATGGTTTGTCCTCTGCATCAATAGCAGTAGAGAGTGTGTAATTCGTAGTATGTGCATCAATTCCGATAAAACATGTTATCATGGTAATGACCTTCCTTTCTTGGTTGAGGCAACTTCCTCATATTTGTTCGTTTACCAATAACAAGTATAACTCGGATGATCCTCGGTACTACAAGTTATTGGGAGGTCATTTCATATTGTCTACATAAAACATGTAATGAATTCCTTCTCATATCTATTAAAATTTTAATCTATAACAGATTTATAATAATTTCCAAAATCAGCCATCGCATCAATAATTGGTAACATCTTTTCACCTAAATATGTTAATCCATAATCTACTTTTGGTGGTACTTGTTGATAATCATGACGATATACCAATCCATCATCAATTAATTGTCTTAAACTATCCGTTAAAACCTTTTGCGAAATTCCGTCTAAATCACGTTGTAATTCATTAAAACGCCAAGCTCTAACTCTTAGATTACGAATAATTAATAATTTCCATTTACCACCAATTAAATCAACTGCAGTAGCTACAGGACATACAGGAAGTTCTTCTTTTCTTTTCATATTCTTTATCTCCATTTGAATCATAACACACTCATTTTTGAATGTGCAATTATATGAAAGTGCGTACTTTTCGAACTGCAAATTTTTTTCTAAGAGAATAACCTCAACTTTGTATGATTTGTATAACTAAAAAAGAAAAGAAGCATTAATAGCTGTATTCACTAATGCTTCTATCTATATACTTCTCATCTATATCAAACTGTTGTAATATCTGTTTCTGCTTTGATGTTAATGCATATCTTCTTCTATATTTACCTACATTGTTTCTTGTACATTCTATGTTCTCTAATTCTGAAATCATTTCTAAAACCGTATATGCTTTGCGGTTCTTTTTTCTTAGTCCTTCCATCTTC
>CAVBLW010000106.1:0-2948 GCA_963596085.1 Bacteroidaceae bacterium
GTGATATTTTTTGTTAATTTATTGGGTAATAAGTTATTTTGTTTTCAAAAAAATAAGTTACGTTGGTTTTTATTTGTTTTTCCATCCACTGAATAAAACGAATCCTATACAAAAGCGTGTAATCACGCAAAAGAAAGGATATAGAAGTAAGTATATGTCCTTTTTCAATTTGATAAAAGAAAAAAGATACATATGAAATAGTTGAAATTCCTTTTTCTAACAACTGTTTTCAAAAGGCAAACTAGGTGTCAATTCCGCCTAGTTTTTTTATTTGCTACTTTTACGACGCTTTACAAAATGTTTTATTTTGAGCTTTACAATGTAAAACAATAATGGTATTATGTAGACAGTTAAAGGAGATACAAGTTATGGAAAAAGAATATTTAAGAGAAACTTACAAGGAATTTAGCGGATGTTATTCGGATGATGATTTCATCAGAAAGGCAGATGACTTAAACACGTCACGTGAAGTCTATTATGATGGAGAACATGGAATTGGTACTTTCGATATTGAAGATGTGCTGCCAAAAGATTTTAAAGGAGAAAATTTAACATTAGATGGACATATCAATATCGAAGTACATGAAGGTAAATATGTCACCTCTTTAGAAATCCCTTGTGAAATCTATTGTGAAGAATGGGATGAAGAAGACCAAATATTTGGTATGGAATCAGTAAGCATTAAAGAAGTAGAAGAATGGTAAGAGAGGTATAAGATAATGACAAAAATTGTAAATGTAAGAGTAAATGATTTAGTAGCAAAAGAATTTAAAGAAGTATGTGAAAAGATTGGTAGAACACAATCAGATGTATTGAACGAAGCAGTTTTCAAAACAATCTTTGATTTTAATCAAAAGAACAATCAATATTCAATCGACTATATGAGAGAAAACAAAGAGGTGTTCAATATATTTATCCAAAAATTAAAAGATGTGGATGAAAAAGGATTCTTCAAAGGTGTATTCACAAGTGTTGATGAATTAATCAATCAATTAAAGAAGCACGAAGAACAATTATCTTGCTTAGCGGTATCATGTGGTGATGGCTATACAGAATTCTTTGATACTGAATGTACGGGATCTGACCTTGATGCAATTCAAAGCTTAGATTTAGGTCGATATGAGTTAAGAATACATATGAGATTAAGACCTTTTGTAGATGAATTAGAAGGCGATAAATTTACAGAATGGAATGCACTAGAAATCTTTGATACATATGCAAATAAATAGGAACTTACAGAACTTACCACATGGTAAGTTCTTTTTTTACCTATAAAAAAGCCGAGGCTATTTGTAAACCACGACTATTTTCCTATCATCATCAAATTGTATCTTTTCTATCAAAGCGTGCATGAAAACTCTTTTTTGCTTCTTGGTCAATCCACTGTAATACTCTGAAATATTCTTGAAATTTCTTATGATCGTGTCCTTTTTCTCAACGGGTGCATTAATAATAGGTTTCAATTTATCCATTTCAGAATTAAACTCATTCCTATCAATTAATCCATCTATGTATAATTCCTTCAATCTTTTTTCTTTATCAAGTGCCTTTTGAATCTCTGACAAGTTAGATTCTTTCTTTTCTTCTTGCAGTTCAAAAGGTTCATTAGCTTGTTTCATGATATCGTCAATGACTATCTTTTCTAATTTCTTCTCAGATATATAAAAATGTTTCATATCATCAAATAACATTTTTCCATAACATTTGTAGCAAGGTCTTAAAGCAATCGTTCCATCTTTAATCTTTACCTTGTCAGTTCTAGCTCCCATCTTTCTGCCACATCTACAATATACTAAGCCTTGAAATATGTATATATGATTTGAACTGCTTTTTCCAAGACTTTTAGCTTGTTTCAATAAAGGCTGTACAGAATCAAACAAATCTTTGTCTATGATAGGTTCTACTGTAGGATATGAGCCTATGTAAATATCGTTTGTAAGAATCTTTTTTAAAGCGTTTGGTGTATACTTCATGTCATATTTCATGTTGTAAATTTTGGTTGTTTTTTGCAATGAATTGTTATCCAAATATAATTCAAACAATTCTTTAACAATTGATACCTTTTCGTTTGGCACAAGGTGCTTGTTTTTTAATGTATACCCCAAAGGGACTGAACCACTACACCATTCGCCTTTTGCGCGTTTACTTGCCATTACATCTTTGATACGCTCTGATGTCTTCTTTCTTTCCCTTTCTGCAAGCGATACCTTTAAGTCAAATATAAATTTACCATCTGCTGTAGTTGTGTCTATATCGTCCTCTAAAACGGTCTTTAGCTGTACGTTCAAAGGGGTAAATTGTTTGAGAAGATAATTAGCATCATAGACATTTCTTGAAAATCTATCCAGTCTTGTAACTAAAACCAAATCATCTTTCTGTAGGTCCTCTAACATCTTACAAAACGATTTTCGTTTCTTAATCGTTGAAGCAGATATACCATTATCAATATATGTTTCCGCTATCTCTATATTGTTTTCTAGACAGTATCTTTCAAGAGTGGCGATTTGTACAGGGATTGACAATCCCTTTTTCGATTGTTCTTCTGTTGATACCCTTGCATAAAGTCTTGCTCGCATAAAATCACCTCTAAATGTTACCTCTAAAAACTGTTGCTACACCTATGATATGTACATCATTTTCATTTAAACACATACTTGGATACATACTGCTGTCTGTCAGTAATAATATATCGTGTTTTACTTTTTCGTATCGCCTTAGGTATTGCTCATTGTCAATGATCGCATATACCAAATCATTCTTTTTGATTTTCTTTGTTTCTTTGACCATGACAATATCGCCCTTCCTTATCCTATGTTCTGACATTGAATTGTCTTCCATCATAAAAGCAAAATCTGCATCAAAAGTAATATTGGTTGATAGTTTATAGCACTCTGACCAATTGTTTGATAAAACAATGTCATTATCTTTGATATCTGATACTATCGGTA
>CAVBLW010000107.1:0-2869 GCA_963596085.1 Bacteroidaceae bacterium
GATTTCCAATGACTCCGACACCGATTGTTACCCAATTGTATTTTACTTGTTTCATAAATTACCTCAATCAATCCAATTTTCATCTTGTTGAAGATCTTCTTTTTCAATGGTTCCACCAGTCATATGTAATTCTTGGTTTTGAATTGTTACCCGACTATCAGCTTTAATACTAGAAGTCACAAAGGCATTCGAACCAATCACTGAACCATGACCAATGACGGTTTGTCCACCTAAAACACTAGCCCCTGAATAAATTGTTACATAATCTTCAATGGTTGGATGTCTTTTAACACCATGTAAACTTTGTCCTGCACTTGTCGATAAAGCACCTAAAGTTACACCTTGATATAATTTAACATGATCACCAATGGTTGTGGTTGAACCAACCACAATTCCTGTGCCATGATCAATAAAGAAATATTTTCCAATGGTTGCTCCTGGATGAATATCAATTCCCGTTTTAGAATGGGCATATTCCGTCATCATACGAGGAATCAAAGGAACTTCTAATTCCCATAAAACATGGGCAATTCGATGAATTGTTGAAGCCAATAAACCTGGATAGCACAATACAATTTCATTTTTACTATTTGCTGCTGGATCGCCATCAAACATGGCATCCAAATCCGTATCAATATAAGCACGCATACGAGGAACTTGTTTCATAAAAGCAATCGATATTTCTTTGGCTTTTTTTCGAACCTCATTTTCATTAGCATTCTCATAGTTTGGATCATTACGTAAGGCTATGATTACTTGTTTTTGTAGATTAAACATGACATCTTCTACCAAAGCTGCCAAGGTATGTCGCATATTAAAAATTTTATAGACTTCATCTCGATAAAAGCCTGGGAAGAAAATTCTTAATAATTTATTTACAATATCAACAACTTTGTCTTGATCCGGTTGATGAAACATCGTCATCATATCAATTTCACGTTTTTTATTATAGTCATCCATGACCAATTCAACGACTTGTTCCACTTCATTAAATTCTAGTTCATTCATAACTTACACCTCATACCTATTTTAACAAATATCCTAAGAATTGTCTTTTTAGACGATTATCCCTTTAAATCATCAAGATATCGATCCAGAATATTTTCTTGATAGGCAATTTGATTCCTATTCTTTTGCATTTCCTGTGCAATTTGTAGCAATTTCTTTTCTTTTAGTTGTTTTGTCATAGCCATTCTTTTTTCAGAAGCTTTTTGATTGGAAAGAGCTGCTTTATAATCACTGATTTCATAATGCCACAAATGCAAGGACGGATAACGATTACATAATCGTTGTGCAATTAACAAACCTTCCGGATCCATATCGCCACAATAATACATAGGAATATGCGCTTTCTGAATCAAATCCAACAAAAGATAAGCACTGTAGTTCAATTGACCATTGGTGCATATCAACGCGAAATCTTCTATTTTTTTCTCTTTTATTCTTTTTAATAAAGCTTGAAAAATCGATGGATTTTCGACAATATAAACCTTTTGTTGTGAAACAATTCCTTGAATCGCTAATAAATTATCCATATTTACATTCAATGCTTCCCAAGAATGATAAAATCCTGCCCATCCTGGATGAATTTGTCCATCACATTGAACGGCCCTCAAACGGGCAATACTACAATAATTACTGATTCCATCCTGATATAAACCTGCTTGATATAAAAGTTCATTTTCTTCTAAACTGGTCTTATCACTTTTCTTAACTTCCAACAAATTTAGAATGCCTTGCATCAAAATATAGCGATTGAAGCTTCCCTTATCAAAGGCATGGGGATTTTTTGTATAAAGACTAGAAAATACAGATAAATTCATTTTCTGATTTTTCCATATTGGTAATGCATTCAGCGCTTTCATTACTTCCGATAATTGCTTAAAACAACGCTTTTTATCTACCTTCATTTCTTGAACAATACGAATATACGCCCCATCTTTATGCAAATAAACGCTTTGGATCCATTGGGATGATTTCCCCTCTATTTGGATCAAAGAAGTAAAAAAGGAATGAATTTCTTTTTCCTCGTGATTCTTTAATTGTTTTTTGGTTGAAATAGCCCCATTAAAATAAAGCATCAGCACTTCATTAAAATCACAATCGGCATAACGAGTCTCTTGTAAGGCCTTTTTTAATTGGCTATAAGTAATCTTTACTTCTTTTTTTCCATAATAATCAAGTCCCATTAAATTTTCGATATCACTTTGATTTTCTTGCGTCAAATTGAAAACGATTGATCCCTTACATGTGCCATACTTAATGTATTGTTGCTTCCATAAGTTCATAAATTCATCCAAACAATGCGCTTTTAAATAAGCACAAAAGGCTTGATTAACCCAATAATCGTTTTGTTTGTCCATTCCATTCATATCGAATCACCGTTATATAATGTGCATTGTTCGGGCGATACAATTCATAGATTGCCAAAGAAGGAACATTTGGATAATCACCCCATAAAACCTGAGAATTCATAATATAATCAAAACCAAAGTTTTTAATCAATGCAAACATCATATCAATATTGTTTTCATCGACACCCGCAAACGCTTCATCCAAAGCAATCAGCAAAGGTGCATCTTCATTGGCATAAGAAAACTTTGCAGCCACTGCAGAAAATAAAGGAATATACATTGACATGGCTTTTTCTCCACCACTAAAGACAAAGAAACGACGATCAGTTAATTCTCTTTTCTTTTCATTGGTCTTTTCAAAGAGAATCGTAAAATCAAACCAAGTTCGATAATCCAAGAGTTCCTTCATAATTTGATGAAAACTACTTGTATGATTTGGATCTTCTGCCATTGTACGGGCCGATCGAATCTTCGATCGAAAATGATTGGATAAAGCACTGAAGTCACTTTCTTTT
>CAVBLW010000108.1:0-2768 GCA_963596085.1 Bacteroidaceae bacterium
GGAAATATATAAGGAGGATTTTCATGGCAGATTTAAATGCACTTTATGAAGTTGTAAAAAAACGTAATCCAGGAGACAGTGAATTCTTAGAAGCTGTAGAAGAAGTATTTGCTTCTTTAAAAGTAATCGAAGAAGTTCATCCTGAAAAACTTGATGATGATGTTCTTACTCGTTTAGTAGAACCTGAAAGACAAATCATCTTCCGTGTTCCTTGGGTTGATGATCAAGGAAAGACTCAAGTCAACCGTGGTTATCGTATTGAATTTAATTCAGCAATCGGTCCTTACAAAGGTGGTTTACGTTTTCACCCTTCTGTAAATGTAAGTATTATTAAATTCTTAGGATTTGAACAAATTTTTAAGAATGCTTTAACTACATTACCTATGGGCGGTGGAAAAGGTGGATCAGACTTTGATCCAAAAGGAAAGAGTGACGGAGAAGTTATGCGCTTTTGCCAAAGCTTCATGACTGAATTATATCGTCATATCGGACCAGATACAGATGTTCCTGCAGGAGATATCGGTGTTGGTGGTCGTGAAGTTGGTTATTTATTCGGCCAATATAAACGTCTTAAAAACGAATGGAGTGGCGTTTTAACTGGTAAAGGATTGACTTTTGGTGGATCATTGATTCGTACAGAAGCAACTGGTTATGGTCTATGCTACTTTGCAGAAGCATTACTAAATGATAATGGTACTTCTTTTGATGGTAAAACAGTTTGTATTTCAGGAAGTGGAAACGTTGCAATCTATGCTGCTCAAAAAGCAACACAATTAGGTGCAAAAGTTGTTACTGTTTCTGATTCAAATGGTTTCGTTTATGATCCAGATGGAATTGATGTAGAATTAGTTAAAGATATTAAAGAAGTACGTCGTGCACGTATTAAAGAATATGTTGAAAAACGTCCAAATGCGACTTATTATGAAGGACAACGTCCTTGGTCAATTAAATGTGATGTTGCTCTTCCATGTGCTACACAAAACGAAGTTGAATTAGAAGACGTTAAGAAATTGGTTGAAAACGGTGTATTTGCTTTATGTGAAGGTGCAAACATGCCAACAACTCCAGAAGCTATTGCTTACTTAAAAGAACACGGTGTATTCTATGCACCAGGTAAAGCATCAAATGCTGGTGGTGTTGCTTGTAGTGGTCTTGAAATGACACAAAATGCACAACACTTATCATGGACAGCTGAAGAAGTAGATTCTAAGTTAAAAGATATCATGGTTAACATCTTCAATACATCTCGTGATACTGCAAAAGAATATGGACATGAAAAAGATTATGTATTAGGCGCAAATATCGCTGCTTTCTTAAAAGTTGCAGAAGCAATGAAAGCACAAGGTACAGTTTAATCATTCTTAATTCAAAAGCTCGCTTGTCGAGCTTTTTTTATTGAGAACGTTTTCAAACTTTTAATTCCTATAAATGATGATATACTAAGCTCGTTATGAAAAAAGCAACACAAATATCTGAATCAATCGAATTAGCCATCTTATTAGCAATGAGCGGTGGTTTAATGGATGCCTATTCATATTTATATCGCGGTGAAGTTTTCGCAAATGCGCAAACCGGTAATATGCTTCTTTTAGGCGTATATGCTTCTCAAGGAAAATGGGTATTATCTTTTCATTACCTTTTCCCTGTTCTTTCATTTGCCTTTGGAATTGCACTTTGTCAACTAATCCGGTTTCATAAAATGAAATGGATCCACTGGCGACAATTTACTGTTTTTATAGAAATTCTTTTACTTAGTTTCGTCGCTTTTATCCCAACACAATATAATTTAATTGCAAATTCCTTAACATCTTTAGCTTGCGGAATCCAAGTTCAAGCATTCCGAAAGATTCATGGAAATGGTTTTGCAACTACAATGTGTATTGGTAATTTAAGAAGTGGAACGGACAACTTGATGACTTTTTTTCATCATAAAAAATCTGCATATCTCGAAAAAGCACTTCTTTATTATTTTGTCATTTTTTGTTTTATCTTAGGCGCAATCATAGGGAATTTATGTTTGCCCTATATGCACTCTTTTACTATTCTAATTAGTGTTTGTTTCTTATTTTTAAGCCTAATAATTATGTTTATTGATCGTGAAGCTGAAAAATAAATATTGATCTACAACTCAAAAGTATAAGAATCCTCTTGTACTTTTTTTATTTTGAAGTATAAAAAAAATTTAGGCAAGCGACCTGCTGAAACAAGCGAATCAAGTCTTGTGAGTTGATCCATGTTATAAAGCAAGCAATACGGTGTTCTTCTGGTAAATTTAGTTAGTAATAAAAAGGAAACGCAATAATATTTCCATGGATATTGTATAATTTTATATGTATCGTGATATTGGAAGAAACTAAAGAAACGAGGCGCCTTTTATGATGATGGGATTTGAATTTGATGAATAAAAAGCAAAAAATATGGGTGTTACTTTAGATATGTGTTATAACTCTGTGGATGATTATATGCAAAAAAAAGGTGTTTATCCAAAGAAAAAAGGAATATACATAGAATCTCAAGATGTCTTCGATACATTTGCAAAAGCTAGAATTCAATTACCTAAATCATGGTGGTTTTTAAAAGTTATTGATGAATGGTATTGGTTTGATGACGAAAATGATATTGATTATAATGATAAAGGGTATGATTGCTTAAAATCATATTTAGCTAATGGTGTATGGGTGTACAACCCGCCGATTTCAGCAGGTCGTACACCTTGATGGCTATTGCTCAGGTCAATGCTAACTGGTCTGCAGCAACAATTGCATCGC
>CAVBLW010000109.1:0-2762 GCA_963596085.1 Bacteroidaceae bacterium
GAAAAATATTTCGTGTCCACAACATTGCTCACAATAAACATCTGAACATTAGAAAATAAACCGTGAAACTTTCCTTCTGCTATATACTTTTTAATTTGCCTATATCCATCCATATAAGAATGGTTCTTATTCTTAAGCTCAATATGAATCATTGGAATGCCGTTAATAAGTAATGTCACATCAAATCTTCGATTTCGCTTATCTCCATTCTCCTCAGATGCAAATGCCTGATACTGGTTAATTACCTCATAAACACTGGTTCCTCCTGCAATATGCTCATTATTCATGACCATAAGATGCAGCGTTTCATTTCCTCTCTGGATATGTACATAAACCTGTCCATTTTCTCCAACCATCCATTTCCCAGCATCATAAAACGATGCATGGGAAACGTCATTTTTGATTTTGGCAAATTCCGACTCACTAAGCGGTATATCGTTTAATTTTGCCTTATTATTCTGCTCCAGAATATACTTAAAATTATCCCAAAGCTGATCCTCTGTCTTAATATCTGGTCTATACGTCCACTGAGATTCTTCATTACACAGTTGTGCAATCAATCTCCGTTCAATAATTGCTTCTAACTCTGGCATATTTAACCTTCTTTCTTTGGAAACATGTTTTGCAGCATATATTTTTTTAACTCGGTTAATTCATCAATCTTTTGCTGATGAAGAGTGATGAGGTGGTCGAGGTTGCGGAAATAGTCTCCGATTTTCTTCTGTTCCTCATAAGAAGGACACTCAACTGGAATACTTTTGCAAACTTCCTTATTAAGTTTCGGCATAGCCATACCTGTGTTATATTGGGTATAATCTTTACGTTCAAGAGAATTGCAAATGAAATTATTCTCGTTTTCAGGAAGTGTCTTTAATACATGAGCGTGGTTATTAACCCAGTATTTACCGGCTGCCAGGAAGCATACAGGATAATTCCTATCCGTTATATTTGCCCCATCTTCACTTAACAGAACCAGTTCTTCATCAAACAAATATCCATCTACATAGTCCACAATGCCAGAAGCTCCATAATACGGATATGGGCCACTTACTCTTTTCGCTCCTTCCAATGGCTTGCGCTGAGTATCAAGAAATTCAACGCATTCCCCCAACTTACGCTGTTCCCAATCTTCCGTAAATCCCTTAAATCTTATCTTTGGTATATTACTCATAATTACATCTCCTCAAATACATGAATTAACGCTTCAACATCTTCCTTTGTCTGTGAATTTTGGAAGGTCAGATTTCTCATTAATTCAAGCAAGGATTGATTTTCCTTCTTAATTTCTCTATCTGTGTCGCGAATTTTAGCAGTTAAATCTTTCAGACTAATCTCTGGTTCTTCTTCTGTCGTATCTACATAACGAGGAATATTTAAATTAAAGTCATTTCTTTCCACATCCTCATAAGATGCCAGATATGCCTCTTTATCTACTGTCTTTCGCTCTTTATACAATTCCAATACATGATCAATATGTTCATCTGTCATAACATTTTGCTTCTTTTCTTTTACAAAAAGCTTTGATGCATCGATGAACAATACATCTCGACCTTCTCTATGCTTTTTGAGGACTATAATACACGTTGGAATTGATGTATTATAAAACATGTTAGACGGAAGACCTATTACTGCATAAATTGCTCCATTCTTTAACAAAATTTCACGAATACGACCTTCGGATGCACCTCTAAATAATACGCCATGCGGCAGAACAATTGCCATCGTTCCAGTTTGCTTGAGATGATAAAAGCCATGTAATAAGAATGCATAATCTGCCTTTGACTTTGGTGCAAGATTTCCACCATAATCCATGAAACGCTCATCCTGCTTAAAGCCCTCTGCTGCTGACCAATTTGCAGAATACGGTGGATTCATAGTTACTGCATCAAACTCTGTCTCTTCATCTGTCGGCCAATCTGCATCTAGTGTATCTGCATTTCTCAAGTGCTGATTTTCTGGATGCACTCCATGAAGAAACATATTCATTCTGGCCAAATTGTAAGTAGACGGCATCAATTCCTGACCATAGTATTTTATATAATCCGGTTCTTTTGAATAATTTCTACAACTTAGCATCAAAGATGCAGAACCCATACACGGATCATAAACCTGAAGTCCTTTTTTCTCCTCCTGTCCCATCATCGCAATTCTACAAAGAATCTGTGCAGGGCCATGTGGCGTGTAGAACTCTCCAGCTTTTTTTCCAGTTTCAGAAGCAAACTGACCGATCAGATATTCATATGCATTTCCAAGAACATCACCCTCTACATGAACCAAATCAGCACGATCTAGCACACGAAGTAACTCTGCAATCGTTGCACTTTGTTTTTGGTCTCCTGTTCCTAAACGCTTGGAATACAAATCCACATCTGCAAATAATCCTTCAAAAAGTGCATCCGATTCCTGCACACGATTAAAAGCGGCCTGTAATTTCTCTCTTTTAAAGCAATTATTTCTTACATCATTCATCATACTAGTAAACGTCATTCCTGGCTCTAATGTATAATACAAAGACTTTCTCAGCTCTTCAAGAAAATCCCCTGCATCCTCACTTAAAACTGCTTCTTCATAGGTTTTCTGCGCATCCTCTATTTTTTCTGGTGCCTCATCCATTAGCAAATCATATGCCTTTGATAAATAAGAATCTGATAAATACTTGTAAAATACCAGTCCTAAAAGGTAAGTCTTATATTCATTCGCATCCATTTTGCCACGAAGCACATCCGCACCTTCCCATAAAACTTGTAACAAATCCTTGCTTG
>CAVBLW010000110.1:0-2623 GCA_963596085.1 Bacteroidaceae bacterium
AATATTGTGAAGGAATTTCCCAATTAGAAGCAGGGACAAAATATTATTTATCGACGGTAGAAAATATAAAAGAAATTATTGTGATTGGTTCTGATCAAGTAATAGATCTTAATAAAGATAATAAAAATAAATCTCGTCTAAAGAATTTATTTAAAGAGAGAAATATTCTCAAAGAATATGTTGATGAAGAAAAAACGTCTGCTTATTCATTGTATTGTTATGGAATTCAATGTTTTGTGAATGGGCAAGAGGAACCTTCACCAATTCAGTTAAGTGAAAATCACATTGATCAAATTCGTCAAAAACAACTTGATAAAATTATTGAAAAAAATACGAATGGCTCTTTTGATGAAAGAATGAGTAATATCAAAAAGGATTTAAAAGCAGATATTAAAAAATCTTATTTGTCAGAAGAACAAAAAGAAGCCTATCGTTTAGGTGAAATACCGGAATACGATATTGAATCAAAAGATGTTCAGCCTTACATAAATACAGTAAAAAGTGAACGTTCTATAAGTTTATTTGGAAAGGAGATTATCTTTATTCGTTTATTTAACGAAATCCAAAACAAAGTATTAGACATGTCTTCTAAACAGGATGTTGTAAGTTTAGAAGTTGTAAAAAGATACCAAGAAGACTTACAAAAGTTAACGATTGAATTGGAAGATATTCGTACAAATCGATTAAATACAGAATTACAATTTGTGAAAGAAAAAATTTATTCAGAAATTGACAATGATTCTAAATTAGAATGTAGAAAAGAAAATAAGAATGTTTTTATTCGTTTTGTTTCGCTAAAAGAAAAAGGAATTGACAATATCCATGGCATGTTAAAAGCTATCAAAAGTAATGATGAAGATGTAGAAATATACATGGATATGCAAGGGGGATATAGAACCGATGTATATATTCGAAATGCGGTTCTTTCTTTATTGAATAACGATGAAACTTCAAATGTACAGTTAAAAAAAGTAATCGCAGTTAATTTTAATCGAAATCAGTTTATGAATCCAATCGTAGATGAGACAGCGCGATATAAAATTACAGATTTGGTTTCAGGAATGAACGCATTTATCAATTATGGAAAAGCAGAACAACTCAATCAAACTTGGAGTGAATTAAATAAGAATAAGAAAAGTGATAGCGTACAAAGTATTATTCGTTTAATGCAAGCGGTAGACCATTCTTTATCTTTATGTGATGTAAATGCTTTGGTTGATAATATTAGCAAGTTGTATGTAAAGCTAAGCAAAAAAATAAAAGTAACAAATTCTAATGAAGAGTTTATGGAAGTTTTACGCAACAATATTCTTGAAGATTATAAAGGAATTGTTGATGAAAAAAAGAAAGAAATAGATATCCTTGAATTAGTTAGGTGGGCCTATAATAAAGGATTTATTCAACAAGCAATTACTTTGATTGAATCAAGAATGCCAGGACAGATGGTAAAGGATGGATATTTTACGTATTGTAGTACAGCAAGTGAAAGAAAAGAAGCATATCGAGTGGTAAAGGAAGCGATGAAAAGCGGAGATATGCAGAAATATAAACTATATGATATGAATCATGCAATGGTACAAGAAGCGTCCTATACGTATAAAAGCAATTACGAAAATCCTCAAAATAAAATTTTCTTAAGGAGTAGTTGTTTAAAAACCTATGACAATAATGATGAAGTATTGATTGCTTATGCAAAAATTTGGTCTAAAAGAAATAATACAAATCATGCAGGAGAAAAATCAATCGATTACGAACAAATAAGAAAAATGATTGATGATTTTATCAAATCCTATCAAAGAATTAGAAATTTAATCCAAGAAAAAGGTAATAAATTAAAATGTAAACCGTTGCCTAAGCAAGATATTAATGACTTGATGAAAATAAGCAAGGATCGAAATTTTAAAAGAGAAAGGCATTATATAGACGAAAAAAAATCAATAGAGGAATCGAATCTGGTTTCAAAAGTTGAAACAAAAGATAGTAATAGAAAAATGGAAGTTCCATTGATGGAAAAAGATGTGAAGTCTTATAAATATGATTACTGTTTGTTTATCCATGATCATAAAACACCATATACGGGACAAATAACAAAATCAAAAAAAGGATACAGAAAAGAGGTATATCCAGCAATAAAAGGGCTTTATAATAAGTTCATGGAAGGCGTTAATGATTTGTTAAATTTAGAAGATAAATCTAAAAATTGTGAACATGTATTTTTAGATTCAGATAATCATTATTTAAATGAAATTAAACAAAAATCAAAAGAAGCTAAAGAAAAAGATTTACATTCTGTATTTGTTGTAGCTAAAGACATTTATGATAAAAATTCACAACTGTTTACAAAAGAAATTGAAAGTAGACAACATGATTTATATATTATAGACACCAAAAGTAGCCCTATGAAAATCATTAAATAATTGAATTTTATTCAATGTATAAAAAAGTCAGAAACAATTAGAAACTGACTTTTTTATGGTTTTTGTTTAAGTTTTTATTGTTTCAGAAATGGATTTTTAATAAAATTTAAGGCAAAATTCATCGCTATAAATTTGATAAAAATCAAAGGCAAATTGATAAAAATTCAATACTATTGAATAATCGACTGTTTTTTCAAAAAAATGAT
>CAVBLW010000111.1:0-2588 GCA_963596085.1 Bacteroidaceae bacterium
TGGAACTTTATTTTCAATGAAATTAACTTATGAAGAAAAGATAAAACAATTAAATGAAATTGATCCAGAATTTTTAGATGAAGAAATAGAAAAGGAAGTGAATATAATGTGTAATTGGGGAGAAATGTTTCGAGATGAATTTTTAAACGAAGGTCGTATAGTGGGCCACCAAGAAGGACGTGAGGAAGGCTTTATAGATGCAACTTTTAATAATGCTATGTCGATTGTTGAAAAACTACATTTTGATTTTAAAAGAGCTTTGATTCTTTTGGATATTACCGATCCAAAAGAACAGGAATTTTATTTAAAGAAGTATAAAACTTTAAATAATACCCATTAACAATGTCTCAGATTGATAAAATCTTAACTTCTAAGATTTATGAAATTTAATTATTTCATTTTCTATTTTATAAGATTTTTATCAATTTGAGACTTTTTTATAACAAGAAAGCGATTACATCAATCATTGGAACTTTCTATAAGAGTTATATAAAATTAACATTTGTAAAAATGTATAGTATGTGTATAATAATTGTGTTTAGTGTTTGGGTTTATTCTGCTTTTATTATAGGGTTTATGTTATAATAAACTCGCTTTATGCAGAATTTAATGAAGGATGTAAATATATGAAATAAATCATCTCTTGACTAAATAGCTAAAGAGATGATTTTATTCTTTTATTTATATTTTGAATTGAGAAAGGTTTTTATGAAGGATCAAGAAAAGTTTAAACTATATAAGGAATCAAGCTATTGGAGCAGACTGGTCCTAATTATATTAGGGGATATTGTTGGGATTTCATTTGCGTATCTTTTGGCTTTATGGATTCGCTATGATTTTATGTTTACAAAAATACCGAGTGAATATTTCTTTTCTTTGGCATGCTTTTTACCATTTATTGTATTATGTTCACTCATAATTTATTATATTTCACGTTTATATCATAGTATTTGGGTCTATGCGAGTGTGAGTGAATTGATTCGTATTGTACAAGCGTATTTGTTGTTGTTTTTTGTGAATGTGCTTTTATCTTTTATTCCATTGTTTCATTTACCTCGTAGTGTCTATTTTATTGGATTTGTTCTCAGTGGAATTTCTTGTTTTGTGATTCGTTTCTTTTATCGCTTTTTACGTTATGCAAGATCAAAGCAAGCAAGAGATGAAGCTCATGATAATGTCTTATTAGTAGGTGCTGGACAAAGTGCAAGAGAAGTTTTAAAAGACATTCATTTTAGTGATCATAAAGATTTAAGAGTTTGTGTTTTGGTGGATGATAATCCAAATAAAAAAGGACGTTTCTTAGAAGGAATTAAAATTGAAGGAAATCGTTATGATATTCCATATCTTGTTGAAAAATATCATATAAATCGGATTATTTTAACGATTCCATCCGCAAGTGTTGAAGAAAAGAAAGCAATTTTAAGTATTTGTAAAGAAACCAATTGTAAGGTACAAACCTTACCTGGTATTTATCAATTGGTTCAAGGTGAAATTAAAGTTAGTCGTATTCGTGATGTTGAAATTAGTGAATTGTTAGGAAGAGAAGAAACTTCTTTAAATCTAGAAAGTGTCTATCAGAATCTAAAAGATCATATTGTAATGGTTACTGGTGGAGGCGGTTCGATTGGTAGTGAACTTTGTCGTCAAATTGCCAAAGCAAAACCAAAACAATTAATCATTGTGGATATTTATGAAAATAATGCTTATGCCATCCAACAAGAATTAAAAAGAACATATCCAGAATTAAATCTTGTAACGCTTATTGCTTCGGTAAGAAATACGCATCGAATCAATCAAATCTTAGAAACTTATCATCCAGAATATATTTATCATGCAGCGGCACATAAACATGTGCCATTAATGGAAGATAGTCCTAATGAAGCCATTAAAAATAATGTCATTGGAACCTATAAATTAGCGAAAGCAGCTTCTAAATATAAAGTGAAACGCTTCTTATTAATTTCAACCGATAAAGCGGTGAATCCAACCAATATCATGGGAGCAAGTAAAAGACTTTGTGAAATGGTTATTCAAATGATGTCACGAAAAGAAAGTGAAACCGTATTTACAGCTGTACGTTTTGGAAATGTATTAGGATCCAATGGATCAGTCATTCCATTGTTTAAAAAACAAATAGCACAAGGAGGACCCGTAACCGTTACTGATCCCAATATCATTCGTTATTTTATGACCATACCAGAAGCCGTATCTTTAGTTCTAGAAGCCAGTATCTATGCCAAAGGGGGAGAAATCTTTGTGCTAGATATGGGAGAACCTGTAAAAATCGATGATATGGCAAGAAACCTAATCAAGTTATCTGGTTTAAAACCTGATATAGATATTAAGATTGAATATACTGGTTTAAGACCCGGAGAAAAACTATATGAAGAATTACTTATGGATGAAGAAGGAATGGAAAAGACCGAGAATAAGTTAATCTTTATTGGACATCCGATTCAAATGAATGATGCACAATTTGAAAAAGACTTAGAATTATTAGACAAAGAGTCAAAGAAAGATGTCAATAACATTAAAGAAATCGTACAAAGCATTGTACCAACCTATCATCCACAGAAAGGAGCATAGAT
>CAVBLW010000112.1:0-2558 GCA_963596085.1 Bacteroidaceae bacterium
ACTATTTGGACAAGCTGCCATTGGCTTTAATGAAGATAAGTCAATTTCAACCAACCCATCATAAGTGGCGCCTTGATCTGGTCCCAATTCTTTCCAATCGGAAAGACGATTTTGTCGTTCTAAGAATTCTTTTGTGATTTCATCACTTGGGAAGATTGATGTTGTTGCACCTAATTCTGCTCCCATATTTGTGATTGTTGCTCTTTGATACACGGTTAAAGTTTTCACACCATCACCTGTATATTCAAATACTTTTCCAACACCACCTTTAACCGAAAGCTGGCGTAATAATTCTAAAATAATATCTTTTGCACTCAAGCCATGTCCTAATTGACCTGTTAAGCGAACTTCAATAACCTCTGGCATTGTTAAACGATAAGGAATTCCTGCCATTGCTTTCGCAACATCCAAACCTCCAGCACCAATCGCAATCATACCCATAGCCGAAGAAGTTGGCGTATGACTATCTGAACCAGTTAAAGTAAGACCTGGTTTCGCAAAACGTTCTAAATGAACTTGATGACAAATTCCATTTCCTGGCTTTGAAAAATAAATACCATGTTTACTTGCCACACTTTGTAAGTAAGCATGATCATCTGCATTCATAAAACCATTTTGTAATGTATTATGATCTACATAACTCACTGACAAATCCGTTTTTACTTGATCAACACCCATAGCTTCAAGTTGCATATAGGCCATCGTTCCTGTTGCATCTTGCGTTAATGTTTGATCAATACGAATTTCAATTGGGCTTCCCGCTTTCAATTCTCCCTTTAATAAATGCGCTTTAATAATTTTTTGTGTTAAGTTCATCATTTTATCACATCCTCTTTTATGAAAGAATTTTACCACAATATGAAAATATCTTTCAATAAAAGTTGTGTTACAATATTTTTATGAAAAAGTTACAAGCCACAAGTCAGTCACTTTCTAAGTTTTCTCTTTACTTAGAATACGTGATTGCCATCATTTTAATTTTGGCTATTCTCATACAAGGATGCAAATTATTTTTAAGTTTAGATACCATCCTTTCAAGTCAATTAAATGATGAAAGTTTAACAATCTTTCTATCCTATGCTTTTAATTTAGTCATCGTACTCGAATTCGTACGAATGTTAATCAAGCATTCTATGGAAAATGTAACCGAAGTTCTTGTTTTCACCATCGCTCGTAAGATTATAGTTGATCATGTAACAGATTTCAGCTTATTAATTTCCATTATTAGCATAATTGCTTTATTGGCATCTCGAAAATATTTATTGGTAAAACAAGATTGGTAAAAAAAAATCCCATTTGGGATTTTTTATTTGCTTTCACTATCTAATAAAATCTCACGATTTTTTGAAACAAGAATATAGGTACCTTCTTTTGGATATTCCTCATTATTGATATTATTTACAATTTCTAAGTCGCAAGGATATCCCATTTCTTCTAAAGTTGTTAATAACTTTTCTTTTCCCATTTTCTTTGTGATTTCACGTCCACATGCACAATTTCCATATTGATCAAGACATTGAAATACCCATTTCGGAATACTTGTTTTTGCCAAAAATAATCCCTCCTAAACGATAATAATCGCATTATAACGCATTTAATTTCAATGCACAAGAAAAACTGGAGGTATACTCCTCCAGTTATTTACTATTTTTCTAAAATTTCAATAATCTTTGAAAAATAATCATAGCGATCATCAACAAATTGGAATGAACTATTCGCAATTGATTTCGCTTTATCTAAATCAATATCAACATAAACATTCGCAAATCGATAATAAATCATATCTTTAATATCGTTTTCACGTAATACATAATTATAGTTTGCATCACCTAAACCATAATCACCGTGTTTAATATATAAATCAGCAACATCCATTAAAGCACGCGTTCCCCATTTTTGATGTAAATCTTCAAATTGAGATAATACTGTATAAATGAAGTTTTCATAATATTTCACATCATCATATTCGAACAAAGGTAGGACTTGATATGCCAACTCCATAAATTTATCAATGAAATCACTTGGATCCACCTTGATAAAAGATTGAATATCAGCTGTTGAATGAATATCTTTTCGCTGTGCAATCATCAATACTTGACGAACTAAGTCAAAATCTTTTTGATATTCTTCATTATTTACAGTTGCATCATCTTTAATTTCATAAGTCACATGAGCAGCAATTTCTTTTTGAATGTTTTTAAAATCACTAGCTTTAATATCTGCTGTTTCACTGATTCGTTGGAAAAGAACTTGAATCAAATCCGTATCATAACCATCTTTTTCAAAAGAGAATGCTTTAGCATCTACATGATATTGATCCAAAACTTGTTTTGACATCGCTTTTAAATCATCTTGATCCAAAAGCATTGCTTCATAATCACTATAAGCCATTGTTACACCCATAGCATTGGCCATTTCTAAACATGTATCAATCGCAAAATTGTTATATTGCGCAATTTTCTCTTCTTGTTTTTGATCTAAACTTTTCTTTGTTGTTGTCTTTTTTGCTGGCGCTTTCTTTACAACTTTTTCTTTGGCTTCAACTTCTTTTTTAGCAG
>CAVBLW010000113.1:0-2548 GCA_963596085.1 Bacteroidaceae bacterium
ATTGTGAACTTCTCACTTTTTTCGATATTTTGTGTAATGAACAATAAACCATATTCAGAAGGATATGTTTTTTGGCATAAATGTTTACTATGAATATGGTACACAGGTCTAGCGATTCCAGAGTTTACCAAGGTAATATATTCGAAGTTAGGGTTGATAGGAATATAGTAAAGTTCATGACGTATTCCAATTTCATAAGGGAGTTTTTTCTGATAGTTTTCTAATAAAATTTGTAAATCTAATGCATTTTGATATCTAGCATAAGCATATTCAACCTCTTGTTTTAATTGTGAGATATGATTATTTAATTGCTGTTTTCCAGCAGAAATATCATTGTTCTTTAACATAGATTGAATCGTGGACAGAGGTATTCCTAAAGCATTATATTGTTTGATTAATATTAAAAGATGGATATCTTGTGTTGAATAATCACGATATCCATTGTCTTTTCTTTTTGGATGTATGATTCCTTTTTTCTCGTAGAAACGAATCATATCTTTTGATATTGCGGTTTCGATACTAGCCTTAACTTTGAAAAAAATGTGTAACTAAAAAATTATGAAGAGATAAAAAGTTAAAATTTATCGTAAATATCGATGAATTTTGACTTTTTCTTTTTGCTTAGTTGGTGTATAATATAGTTATACAGTATAACTATGTTTGGAGGCTTCTATGTTACTCAATAATGTTAAGGTTGTTCGTCCTAAAACTACTAAGATTCAAAAAAGAAATGGTGTTGGATATGTTTATCAAGTGATTGGTAAATCTTATAAAAAAGATAAGAAGTATACAGTGGAAGATAGAAAACTGATTGGTAAGATGGTTGATGATGAATGGATGGTTCCTAATGAATTCTTTTCACAGTATTATCCTGATGTAACAATTGAACAGGAAGCACCACAGTTTTCTGATACACTTCGTGTTGGATGTTTTCTAGTAATTCAAAAACTGTTTAAAGATTTACAGATAGAAGAATTGATTGAATCTATATTTGGTGAAGCATCATCTTTCATTGAAGATATCGTTTCTTATATGATCACAAATGAAAGCTGTACGTTTCAATATTATCCAAACTTTATGAGAAACCATCCAGCTTTGGATGAGAAGTATAGAGATGATACACAAATCAGTAGATTGTTGAAATACAACATTAAGGAAGAAGATATTAATCTTTTTATGCATGCTTGGAATCAAATGAATAAAACAAAAGAGTGCATCTATATCGGATATGATAGTACAAACTTCAATACAAACGCTCAAGGAATAGAACTAGCGGATTATGGTCATCCAAAGGTTGATGAAGGACTTCCACAATACAATCTTGCCTATGCGGTAAAACAAACAGATTCAACACCATTGTTTTATGAACTGTATGATGGAAGTGTTATTGATAATACAGAACTAGAAATCATGTTAGAAGAAGCGAAAGAGTATGGATATGAAAAGATAGGACTCTTAATGGATAGAGGATATATCTCTGAAAAGAATATAAAAATGCTTAGAGATAAAGGATATGAATATATCCTCATGATGAAACAAAATCAAACAATCTGTCAAGAAATCGTAAAAGAATATGGAGCGGCAGTGCAATCATTAGAAGGATATTATATTAGTGAACATGAAGTCTATGGAACAACAGTAAAAAAAGAATTATATGGAGAAGAAGTAAACATTCATATTTATTATGATGATGTGAGGGCTAGTGAAGAAAAGATAGCACTGATGAGTAGATATGATGCATGGGAGAAAGAATTAGATAAAAAAGTAGAAAAAAAGCTAGCAGTGGAAGGTGAACTAAAGAAGTATAAGAACGCATTCCACTTGAGATATGATCAAAATGGATACTTGAGATCATATCAAAGAAATAGTAAAGCTATCAAAGAAGAACTTAGAAATTTAGGATTCTTCTTTATCATCACATCAGAAGATATGGATGCCACGAAGACACTAGATGTCTATAGAGGAAGAGATAATATAGAAAAGATGTTTAGAAGCTTAAAGAGTGGAATAGATTTTAATAAAGCTAGAGTACATACTACAGAATCATTGAAATCAAAAGTGTTCATGACATTCTTAGCAATGATAATTAGAAATGAGATGTTCCAGAAGATAGAAGGGCTAAGAAAAAAGAACCGCAAAGCATATACAGTTCCAGGAATGATATCAGAATTAGAAAACATAGAATGTACAAGAAACAATGTAGGCAAATATAGAAGAAGATACGCATTAACATCAAAGCAGAAACAGATATTAAAACAGTTTGAAATAGATGAGAAGTATATAGATAGAAGTATTAGTGAATACAGCTATTAATGCTTCTTTTCTTTTTTAGTTATACAAATCTTACAAAGTTAAGGTTCCTCCACGTGACTAAAGTCAGGGGCTTCCTGCCTAATTAATTGTGAATGGTATTGATCTTTGTATCGTTTTACTACAAATTCCATTTCATACAAAAGAAGAAATCTTATATGGTTTAACTGCTATTGTTATATCAACATTTGTTTTACATAAAGTATTACTGAAAGGAACATCCTTAGTACAATTATTG
>CAVBLW010000114.1:0-2450 GCA_963596085.1 Bacteroidaceae bacterium
TATAATTCTAGATCGTCATCTAAATCTATGCCCAGTTCGTCTTTATATTGTTGTAGACCTTCTTCAAATTCTTCACTGATTTCAACGAAAGTTTCTTCATCATCAATATAATCTTGCCATAAATCTTCTAATCGTTCTCGGTTTCGATAATCTGTTGAAAAAACATAGACTTTTGCTTTTTCATCTTCGATATTGTATTCCGCTGCATTTTTCATCAGAGCAACCACTTCTGCTGTTGTTAATGTTTTATCTACACAAAACAATGTTTCACCATCTTCACTTAAATAATATGTTTTATCGTCAGTTCTACAATAACAACTGTATTTGTTTAACTCATTTTCAAACCTTTTTAATTCAAAATTACTCTTTTCATTCACATCTACATCGCCATATGTCAATTCTTTCTCATCAATATATTCAGACAACGCAATGGTAGCTTCTTCAATGAAATCATCAAGCTTATCGCAGAAACGATTCATAGCTATCGTTTTATATTCCATGTATTTTTCGTTTAGATCATCACCATCTAAAGATACACCCTCGTGATACCACATATCACCACTGGAAACATGAGCAATAACCTTATCATTATTATTTACGTTTATAGTTACAAAAGTTTTATCATAAGCATTAATTCTATGATAAACTCCATTACCATCATATGTTGGTTCATTTTGCCAGCGATAACATAATATTGTGCCAGTTACTCCATTAACTGTTTTTCCATCCACACAAAAAACAATATTATCTTCATTCAAACGTGCATTTTTAACACGATATTCTGGAAGTAATAATTTATATAATTTCTTTCCTCGTAATTTCAATGGTTCTGCATAGGGTTTTGATGCGTAATCCCAACCAGATGGTAATTCACGTATACTTCGAAATATTTTGATTATGTTTTTCACTCGTGAATCTTTTATTACTTTTTTAAAACGTTCCTTAGCTTCATTATAATCTTTCTTGAGATTAAAACTTGTTTCTTCTTTTAGTTGATTTTTAGCAAAATCTTCTTTGTTATTTAAATCGTTTATTTTATTTAACATTTCTTCTAAATCCATGATTTTCCACCTTTCAAGAAAAAACCTTAAGGCGAATTGCCTTAAGGTATAAGATTGTAATTATTAAATTTAAAAAGGGAGTTCTGGTTCATCTTCCATAATTTCAAAATCATCTAATGCTTCTTCTATGTCGGGATATAATGTGATTCCAATCGGTTCAAAATCCTCTTTTGTTATTATATAATCATCATATTCTCTATCTTTGAAAATATAATATCTTTCATGATTCCGATAAGTATAATCTGATTCATTCCAACGTTGACCACCATACCCTTCTATAGTCATATTACATATTTCCCTATTACATGTATAATATGGTTCATCTTTGATTTCTTGAAAGTAATGCTCTCTTAACAAATCAATAAATTCAAAATACATAAACTCATAACCAGCTTTAAATTCCTTTAAATCACGTATTCCTAACAGTTGAGTTTGGCAGACATAATCATTGCCTTCTGGTGAATTATCTAAAGAAATAGGAGCAAATAATTCTGAGAAGGTTATATTTTGATCGATTTTACGTGCTATTTCTTTGGTGCTGATACTACTCATTAACCCACAATCTTTTGGAAAATCAATTTCTACATCTTTTCTAATACACCAATCACTGATCTTTTCATTTGATAGTTTTTCTTGTTTTAATTTACGTTGTTCAATAATTTGTTGCCGTTCAATTTCATCCCGATACTTCTCAACACATTCACGGATTTCATCCACATCGTTTTCATTAATGATTGTCGGTGAATTGGATTCATTCATCAAATAATCAAAAGCAACATCTACCTCTTTTTCTGTCAATTGCATATCAGATAAATCTTCCTTGATTAAATGTTTTACAGTTTCCTGATAATACATAGATTCATCCATTCTATGATTCAGTGCTTTTCGATATCCACGCTCTGCACTCTCAATCGTTCTAAAATATGTACCAGCACCCCATGTTCCATCACTAACATCAAATCCATCTGCAATTACATAAGGTTCAAGTGTATTATTGCAAATCAAAATAAGAGCCAGATGTTTTTGTTTGTCATAATTTAATATTTCAATATCTCCTAATACTGGATTATCAACCAATAATTTATGACTATTTAACTTTCTTTCTTCTCTTTCATTTAATTCTTCCAATGCTTTTATAGTATCTTCTAACTCTTTCATTAAATTTTTTGTCATTGCTCTTTCTCCTTTTAAAAAGAGTTAAGGCAAATTGCCTTAACTTTAAATTATCATGCCAAACCCGCTACTACTTCTTCTTCAGCTTGTTCTTCATAATCACAATCAATGGCACTTTCATTTTTATTTGAAGTGTCCAATATATCATTGATTTCTTTTTGACGTCTTTTTAATTCTCTTAATTCATTCTCGTTATCAAAACCAGAACTAATGATT
>CAVBLW010000115.1:0-2447 GCA_963596085.1 Bacteroidaceae bacterium
GTATTATATTCAAGAGCTTTCTCACAAGCTTTTTGACGAATATTTAAAGGGAAAGACTCGTAATAAGGATTCAGTAATATTGCTAAATATTTAGTATCATCAGCACTAGCTATTTCCCCTCTTACGATTTCCCAAGAGCCTGTCGCACAATTAATATTTTGAAGCGTTATTGACCCATCGCTTTCAAAGTTAAATAAAACATTTGAGCTAGGTGTTAATTCATCAACAACATACCCGGAAGTCTCTTTGTCTGATGGCGTAGGAAGAGGAATAGCTCCCCAGATGGAATTTACCTTGGTTGAAGTAAACACTGATGAAGAAGGCATGTACCATTTTTGTGTTGGGCCAAGCTGTATCAATGATGGGTCATTTGAATTTTTTCTTAAGCTTTCTGGATAAAATGTTGCTGTCTCTTCATATGTATCTGTCCTACTATCCGCAGGATAATATAAAGCATAAGAAAACATGTCTTTTGGGTTCTTATCATTAGACGACGCATTAAATTTAATTGATTGTTTATCACCAGTAATCATTTTACTATCTGCAAAATTACTAGTTCCATATAATAATTGACGAGTTAAACGTGACCAACGTTGAGATACTTCATTTTCTATGTTAGGTTCAAACAGTCTACTGGTAGCTTCATACGCATTACCCCATAAATCATAAAAATAGGCATTGGCTATTGAACAGATATCTTCTGTATTAAACAAATACTCTACTAATGCTTCTGGAGTCTTTTCAAGCGTCACACATGATTTTGCTTCAATACGATTTTTTAATATATCTATTCTTTCTCTATCCGTAGATAGTTGACTTCTATAAGTGCCAACGTCAGAAATAACTTCACTAAAAATATCGTTCGCTTGATTGGCTAATTCTTTTTTCTTCTGAGTTATCTTCTCTCGTTTTTCTTCATTACCAATAACAGTTGTGTCATTATCAAAGAACTGCTTGTATTCTCTTAACATATCTAGAGAATGATTTATTTTTTCCTGCGTGTTTACACGACTATACCCCGCGTCATGCAGTAGGTCTTCCCGCACAAGAAATTTTCTAGATGCGTCTCCTGGAACAGGTAATTCATCTTTAATCACCGTTGGAAAAGCGCCTTCTGTAGTATCTTCATCTTCATTCTTATATAGACAAAAACCTTCATAACTTACAGCTCCAGTAGTAGGTTTGTTGTCTATAGCAAGATGATACATAACAGGATAGGTAGCATCTGTGGTTGATTGCCTCTTACCCTGAATAATAAAATCATTCTTGATACTATCATATTGCGGAGTGCATGTGATAGATACTAAGTTAGAATTATCAGAAAAACTAAAGCTGCTTTTACTAGTAGTAGTTTCTACAAGATAATCATTCTTTGACATATCTTTAAGTAATGTAGTTGCTTGCGTAGTATTTAAATAATTCTTTATTTCTCTGAAATGAAAAATACCATATATATCATAGAAATATTCATAGTTTCCTAAATAGGATTTAATCTTGTCTAGAATTGTTACTACGCTATCTCCAGGAGCAGCAGTTAAATCAGACGTGTAATAGAAATCATCTAGGATATATCCCACATCAGCACCAACATCATAAGCGCGATAATACGCTGTGCCTTCTTGCGGCTGATCCGTCGTTACAGTAAATGACTTAGCTGAAGTCCCGTCGATCATGTTTGTGCCGCTACCTGAGCCACTTGTCTCTGAATCTTCGATGCCTGTAGTTTCCCAGATATATAAAGGTGTATCACCATTCCATTTCATGATACGCTTAATCTGAAGGTCAACGTCTTCGATGACTATATTGTTTAAAGGTTCTCCGCCAAAATGGTTCACAAGCTCCATAATTAAATCATAAAGCAGAACTTTCTGAGAACTATAATTACCTTCGTCATCAATATCATCTACTGTGTCAAGAATTGTCGTGGATGAAAATTTTCCGCCAACATCACCGTTAAGACCAGCCATTTTGTCTTTAAGAGTCAGACTAATATTAACTCCTCCAGTAGTAGATGTGATAGAGAAGGAGCCTATAAAAAATACACCTTGCGGGAACCATAGAATAGGATACTCGGGATATTCATCTGTATCGTTCCGCAAGCCAATTTCAATATATATTTTTTTATTTAACGCAAAATCCATTTGCGCGCTTTCCACATCATAATCACCAGCACTAAAAGTAGCTGTCATATTGCCTGTGGTGCGCATGGCAGAAGAGCCATCTTTGGTAATGCTACCAGACGTAATCTGTCCGGAGATTTCCTTCAATGGCTCTTCTTCCCAGTTTAAAAGGGTGATCCGCACGTATTGTTTTTGAATCACCAAATCATTTAATTTAGATAAAAAATTTCTTTTCTTTGTGGCTATAATTGCGTTTTCATAATAAGCATCTTCTAAGTAAGGATACTGCTTCCGCATCTTAGCCCTCCAATTCTTCTGTATAAGGCG
>CAVBLW010000116.1:0-2368 GCA_963596085.1 Bacteroidaceae bacterium
ATTCGTAATCAATATATTTCATCTTGTTCTTAAATTTTCTAGATACAGCTATATTGAATTAACTTTGTCAAAGGAACAGACAGCGGTTTTTAAATGTTTAATCAATGCCTTTAAGTTTTATGGTGGAATTCCAAAACGAATTCTTTTCGACAATATGTCCAGCGTAGTAGACACAACTGTAAGGCCAAAAAGAATCAATCATAAAATGGTTCAATTTGCCAAAGATATGAATTTTAGAATTGAAACATGCAAGGCTCGTCATGCTTATACAAAAGGGACAAATGAGGCAAGAAATAAAATTATGGACTGGATACGGTGTTATTCCAATGAATTTGAGACACTTGAGGAATTGCAGACTTTGATAGACAAGCTTAATGTAAAAATGAACACAAATATATGTGAAGGGATAGACATGCCGCCATGCATACTCTTTCTAAAAGAAAAAGAATACCTTAATCCTTTACCTAACAATACAGTTGTTGAAAGTTATCTGAGCCCTGGAAAAGTACAAGTATCTGCTCAACAGCTGGTTTATTATCAAGGAGTTCAGTATTCAGTCGATAAAAAGTATATCAACGAATATGTATCTCTAGAACAATTCGAAGATAAACTTCAAATCTATTATAAAGGAAAATTAATTGCAGTACATAGCTTATCAAAAAATCCAATCAATTATACAAAGGAGCACTATAAACAGACACTTCATAAACAGATTGGAAAATGTGAAAACTTCGATGAAATCATTACACAGAATTTGACTATAATGGATTGTCTTCTAGAAAGTAGAAAAGTATCCGTTACAAAAGAAGAGGCCGTCCAATCATATGAGCATATGGTTGCGTACCTGATTTCACATGGTCCACAAAGTAATTGGATAAAACGATTTATACAGACATTAAACAGAGAAGAACGCATTGTATTATATGAAGAATTATCGAAATTATTGCCATATATAGATGATGAAGATCAGTTTTTTCTGGCATTTCGACATGCCGTGAATAAAAAGCAGTTGAAAACATTGAGAGTCAATTTTTGGGGTCTTGATACAATGGGAAACTATGATTTTTTGTCACAGGATGGATACGACTCTATTTATAAAGATTTTGAAAGCGAAACAACAGAATATATGCGTGAAATAAAAGAAAGTATGGAGGATTAAAAAATGAGTTCAATAAACAATCTGATGAATAATTTAGATACATTAAAGCTTTATAAAATCAAAGAAAATCTTAACCAGTATTTAGATATGATATCTGATGGTGTAAAAACGCCATTGGATGCACTCGATGAATTGGTACAGATGGAAATAAAGCATAAAAATGACATGGCTATTATAAGCTGTGTAAAGGTAGCCAATTTCCCATTTCAAAGGAGTATTCAAGACTTTGATTTTGATTTTCAACCATCGCTAAGCAAACAGAAGGTATTAGACTTGGTGTCGTTAAGATTTTTGGAAAATTACGAAAATGTCATAATATGCGGAACACCTGGTGTTGGAAAAACGCATTTAGCTGTAGCTATAGGAACGGAAGCCGCCAAGCAAAGGTATTCAGTATACTGTATTTCCTTTCACGATTTGATAGCACAGCTACGAAAAGCTAAATATGAAAACAGGCTTGAAACCCGAATCAAGTGGTTTTGTAGACATAGGCTGTTAATCGTTGATGAGGTCGGATATGAAAAAATGAATACAGATACAGCTAACCTGTTCTTTAACTTGATTGCCAAAAGATATGAGAAAGCAAGTACGATTATTACTACAAATATGCCTTTTTCAAAGTGGCCTGAAGTATTTGGTGATCCCGTATTAACAAATGCACTTTTGGATCGTTTACTTCATCATTGTTCTGTATTAAATATTAACGGACCATCATATAGGTTAAAAGATCAGCTTCAGTTCTTAACGGAAAATGAGTAAAAAGACAAAATAAAAATGTAGGAAATCCAACATGTTTATTTTGTCCAAAACCTACATTTTTATATTGACTTTTCCACAAGGTAAGAAAGATGGCAAACAAAGCAATTAAATACAGATTATATCCTACAACTGAACAAACTATCATGTTTGCCAAGACCTTTGGCTGTTGCCGTAAGGTCTATAATCTCATGCTGTCTGATAAGATTGAAAGCTATAAGTCTACGGGTAAATTTGTAAGTGTTACTCCTGCCAAGTACAAAAAGGATTATCCATACCTCAAAGAGGTAGACAGTCTTGCTCTTGCAAATACACAGTTGAACTTACAGAGTGCTTTCAAAAACCGCTTTAGAAAATCCCGTAAGAAGAAAAACGGATTTCCTAAATACAAATCTGCCAAGCACTGTCGTAAGTCATACACTACAAACAATCAGCATGGAACAGTTGCTCTTA
>CAVBLW010000117.1:0-2362 GCA_963596085.1 Bacteroidaceae bacterium
AAAGAAGTATGATAACAAGTTGCTTGAATTTGTTGATATGTCTTTACAAGTCATTGGTAATATTTTAGATGTTGATTTATCGCAAGATAAGAAACTAAAGGAAAGTTTGATTATACATTTAAGACCAACGATATTTAGAATTCGTCATGGTCTGCCTCAAACGAATTCCTTGGTTCATTTCATCAAATCGGAATATAAAACGGTTTTTAGAGCAACCATGTCAATTAGTATCATGTTTGAAGAATACTATGGATTACAGCTTACAGAAGATGAAGTCGGATATATCGTTTTATATATTCAATCTTCCTTAGAGAGAATCCAACAACAATTCGATGTCTTGCTAATTGCTGATTTTTCAAGAGGACATGCACAATTATTGATTGAACGCTTAAAGAGATCGATTCAAGAAATCAAGACCATAAATATTATGAGTGCACATGACTTTAAGCTCTATGGAGATAAGAAAAGTGATGTAATCATTACACAGAAAAAATTAGATGTAAAAGATCCTCGAATTATAATGATTCCGAATTTATTAAGTGATAGTGGAATCGTAAGCCTTCGAGAACAGATATCTGATGTCATTAAGAGAAGGGATGAAGTAACTGCATCCTTTACACCGATTTGTTATCCATTGTTGGATCCTGATTTGATGTTTGTTCATCAAAAATTCAAGAATAAAGAAGAACTATTAAAATTCATGTCTGAGGCTATGGCGAAACGTGGTTATGTTACAACCGGTTTCTATTCTACGGTCATGGAAAGAGAACAGGCAACCGCAACATCAATAGGTAATCAAATCAGTATTACTCATGGTGCACAAAGCGAGGTCATTGAGCCAAAATTATCAATTACTATTTTAGATAATCCAATTGCTTGGAATGATGAAGATAAAGTAGATATTGTATTCTTGCTTGGTTTTAAAATGACAACACCAGAAGAAATTAATAGGATTCAATGCTTTTATAGAGAATATATATCTATTATTGAAGAAGATGCAAATTTAAAAAAGATAAAAGCAATGGATTCTAATGTAGATTTATATAGATTTTTAATTCAATAGGGAGGATAAAGAAAATGGAATTAAAAGAAGTATTAGACGACAGAATTATTGATTTAAATGTGGATGCAAAAAACAAAGATGAAGCGATTAGACATCTAGCACAAAAATTAAAAGATGCAGATTACATTGGTGATGTTGATGAATTTGTAAAAGACATTTATTTCAGAGAATCACAAGGGATGACTGGAATTGGTAATTATGTTGCGATTCCTCATGGAAAAAGTGATTCTGTTACACAAGTTGGAATTTCAATTGGTAAATTGAATCAAGAAATCGAATGGGAAACTTTAGATGGTAAAGGTGTGAAATTGATCTTCTTATTTGCAGTAAGTAACGATACGGAATATGCAAAAAATCATATGCGTTTATTAGCACAAATTGCTGGTAAGTTAGGAAATGATGAAAATATTGAAAAGCTATTGAATGCACAATCAATTGATGAATTAAAAGCTGTATTTGCATAAGCCAAAGGCGAGTCTGATGAAGATTCGCTTTTTCTTTTGAAATGGAATCAAAAAAACTACCAGATTTGAATGTGGTAATTTCGAATGATTATTATAAAAAATACCATATTAAAATGGAAATGTTTTTAATTTTCCGGAATAAATTACCACAATAAAGTTCCTTTTGTTGATGTGTAGGAAAGCGCTTCCCATACTATAATTTAGACAGTTAAAGAGAGAATATAAAGTTCTTATGAAAGGAGGAGACAAAATGAAAATCGTATCAGTTTGTGCATGTACATCAGGTATCGCTCATACTTACATTGCCAAAGAAAAATTGATTCGAGCAGCTGAAGCGTTAGGACATGAAATCCATGTAGAAACGCAAGGCACAATTGGAACGGAGGATGAATTAACACCAGAACAAATCCAAGCAGCTGATGTTGTTTTATTAGCGGTGGATATTCAAATTACCGGTACAGAACGTTTCAAAGATAAGAAGGTTGTCAAAGTTGGAACGAGTATCGTAACCAAAGCGCCAAAACAATTGTTACAAAAAATCGAACAAGAATTAAACAAAGCAAAATAATTTTAGAGGAGAGAAGAGAAAAATGAAAAAAGCGATTTCGGAAATTAAAAAGCATTTATTAACAGCAATTTCCTATATGTTACCGCTCGTAGTTGCATCAGGTCTATTGATTGCAGTTGGTAACTTAATGGGAGGTACAACAATTACTTCATTAAGTGAAGCAACAATTCCAAATGCATTTACATCACTTGGTGTATTAGGTATGGGATTGTTACCATCATTCATTGGTGGATATATTTCTTATTCTATTGCAGATCGTCCAGGTAT
>CAVBLW010000118.1:0-2346 GCA_963596085.1 Bacteroidaceae bacterium
ATATAATATAGGTACAACAGAAAGGAGTTAATGACATGGATTTATGGCATAGACAGTATAAAGCAATAATAAAGGTAATAGAAGAACTACCAGCAGAGGAATTCATTAATCTTTTTAATCAGTACATGATAAAAGATGGTTGCAATAATGCAATGCTACCGATGAGAGAACTTGATGTTTTACTCGAGAATATGTCCCTCTTAGATATTCTTCGTGCGATTAACTATGCAACATTTTATCCAGATGATACTTACTATTATTGGGGTTATGACGAACTTATTTGCTCTTGGGACGGACGTGAACAATATCGACCAACCGATTTTGATGAAGACATTGCAGAATTTTGCACTAATTTTGAAGAAGATTTGGGTGTTCCAGAAATTGCAAAAATTCTTGCATGGCGCGAAGAGGAAGAGTAATCTTCCTCTTTTTGCTATCCCATAATTAGACTACTAATAGTCTAAACGTCTTACAAAAAACTGTTGACAAAATCAAAAATAGGAGTTATAATATACACGTAATCAAGAGAGAGATACCTCTTGAAAAATAAAAAGGCAATTAGCCGAAAAGGAGAAAAAACAATGAAAGAAATCACCACCACTACCACCACTAAGGAACTCACCGCACGCGACTTTTACGAAGCAATTCTCAAGTATGACCTGCCTGTCGAGCTGACAGAGTATGCAACCAAGGCACTCAATAAGCTCGATGCGCGCAAGGCAAAGCCCACCAAGGCACAGCTTGCTAACATGGAGCTGAAGGTTGTTATGGCAACTATGCTTGGAGATAAAGACAGCGATGAATTTTTCTCACAGGCAGAGCTGGGCGAGATGATGGAGATTACACCGCAGAAGGCAGGTGCTCTGGCTCGTGCCCTTGTTGCTGACGGTCGTCTTGAGAGCATTGAGGTCAAGACAGCAAAAGGCAAGTGCAAAGGTTATCGCGCAGTGCGCGAGTGATAGAAGGCGCGCCGAAAGGCGCGTTTTCTCATAGAATTTTTTAGACTACTTATAGTCTAAGTATTCAAAATTTTCTATTGACAAATCCCATAATGTGATGTATACTATACTCACAAAGAGATAAAGGAGAACACAAAATATGAAAAAATATACCTTTCAAGAAATTAAAGAAGTGTTATTAGATGTTATTCCTAATGAATTGGGTGGCTATGCTGAACCGTTCACAAATGAACTAACAAATGAAGACATTGAAATTTTAACACAAGATATTATTATAAGCTTGGAGGATAATTTAGATTAATATGAAAATTCTAAAAGAAATATTACAAATAGTTTGTATCATAATTTTAATTTTTGGTATATCTTGTGGCACGTTCTATCTACGGATAAATTACGATATTTCAACTTATAACAATGGGATTTGTGCACAATGTGGCGGGCACTATGTATTAAAAGATATTGAAATAAGTAAAAATTTTGTCCGGCACTATTATTATGTTTGTGATAATTGTGAACATTTCATCGAAACATTTATTAATATGAAATAAGGAGAAAATCATGTACATCAAACTTTACTATTCAAAAGATCACAAACCCATCGGCGCGGCAGAATTGTATGCAGAAATTGCCAATGCGGAACATGAAAATATTTGTAAAGATTTTTTAGAAGATTTTAGTGCATCAACCATTTGTGATTATTTAATGTATCCCGATATGTATAACACCGATGAAGTATGCGAAGATAAATTTTTGATTTTTCAAGACGAATATATTGATAATTTTATCAATGATAACTACAAGAGTACTACAATTTACGTTGATGATAATGACATTGTTGATGGGCATGACGTGGTGAGATAATTCTCACCACTTTTATTTTTCACACTTAGACTACTTATAGTCTAAATCCACCACAAAAAACTATTGACATCGCGCCGATAGTGTGCTATAATTCATAATGTCAGGAGGACGTAGAGAAAAGTAAATCCGGTCTAAATCCCAAAAAAGTTTTTCTTGACAAAATCAAAAAAGTGTGGTACAATATAACCACAATAAGAAAAGGAGATAAAAAGCAAATGAAAACTATCAATGCAAAAATTTTCCGTGAAACCAACGTGTCCGCACTTACCGAGTACTTCATGGCGCGAGGAGAAGATGTTAAGCGCACGGCTGCTGGCTCGATTGCCTTCCCTGTAGTGGCTGAGGACGGCGAAGAAGGTTGGCTCGAAATCGTGGTAAAAGTTCCCAAGTGGACTGAGGACGATGATGGTTATAGCCGCGCCGAGGAGTATGCCGCAAAGGTAATCGAGCAGGAAGAGAAGGCAGTGGCTAAGGAAGCAGAGCGCAAGCGCAAGGAAGCCGAGCGCGCCGCAAAGAAGGCAGAGCG
>CAVBLW010000119.1:0-2329 GCA_963596085.1 Bacteroidaceae bacterium
GATTAAGCTGTATTCGTTATCGGTCAGTGCAAGGTGGTATTTGATATTTCTCATCGTGAATCCCTCCTTGACTATATTCTACTCGGCTGGTTACTAAATTGCAAATGTGCGGATTTTCAGAACACAGAAAAAAGGCTCTGACCTTTTACAGTCAAAGCCTTATTCAGCCATTGCAATGCCTTAGTTTTATTAAGTTTTATCATACTGCCTTATAAAACCTCGGCAAATTTGAAATATTTTTCGAATTATTTTATTCTCTATTGAATTTCCACAAAATCGCAAAACAAGTCAACTTCTGAATAACTGATATTAAGTTTGAGATGATTGTTAACAATCTACCCATTCGATTTCTTGCTCGACTTGCCAAAAGGACTGGCCGTCAAAGAACGGTTGCTCCATAAAAGTATCAAAGCTTTTCTGATGGGTCAGTCCTTCTATATGCCAAAGCATTTTCCCTTCAGGCTCCCACAGTTGTAACTCATAGCGATATTGTCCATTATCAAGAAGGTAACCTTGCGAGAAGTACTTTTTTCCGTTATAGGTATAGATTAATTCTTCGCCGCCCCAAAGCTTATCAACAAACTCGTCTATATTTCCGTTTATCATTTCAATCTACTCCTTTAAAAAATTTTTGGTATTGCTTATAAATCTTTGAGTTTTTATGCAATACTTTTGTTGTTCTATCAAAAGGTGATTTAGCTTTTTGACTGAATTCTTTTCCATAAATATGATAATGTAAAACTTTTGACTTTCCCTTCGCAATCGACTGTTCCGAATGATATGCAATCTCGAGTCTGAGGTTATGATTGTTATCGTAAATTCTCATCATATTAAACGTACCATCAGGATTCATTTTTAAATATGCTTTACTTGAATGAGAAGATTCCGGCAATCCGTGCTTTCCACTATCTTTCATTCCTTTTAAAACCTTAACTCCATGGAACTTCCCATCTTCCGAAAAAGCAGTATCTACCTCATAGCTGTATGCAACAGAATTTCCTGCTGCAAATGTACCTCTTCCGCCCATTAATTTGCCTCCTTTCTCGAAGACAAATATTCGACATATATGATATCACCTGTCATTTCATCGAATGGTTTGTCAAATACAATAATCTTGCTTGGCTCTATCCTTTCCAGCATCTCATTGTATCCACGCATAAAGTTTCTCTTGCTTTTCTTACAGCCTAAAGTACCGACTGCGACAACGCTGCCTTTTTCAATTCCATCGAAGCAAAACTCAAAGCTTCTCGGCGTGCTCCAGCTTACTGTCGGAATAACCGTTAAACCTTTGCTCTGCCAATATGCTCCAACCCATCTGCCGTGGGCAATGCTCTCCATCTGTCTCCACAAATTCATTTCTGCATATGTAGAGAAATCAGGTGTCAGCAAAAATTTATACTGTGAATTTTTTCAATATAATTTTAGATTGATTATAGCATATTGAAAACAAAGATATAAATAGATATAATCAATTGAAATTAACTTTTTATATTAGATTTTCGATATTGTTTCTTACAAATATACAATAAATTAATAAGTCACAATTCAATTCAAAATATCCGAAGGAGTCATAAATGAAGAGTATTGATGTTCGTTTTAATCAAGAAGAAATAAGTCTTATTAAAAACATGGTTGGTACTACACTAATTAAATACAAATGTGACCCTTTTGAGTTTTCTACGGCTGTTTATGGTATCGTAGGCATTTGCACCGACAAATCAGCTTATGCATTTACCAATGCAATTCATGTCATGGATTACTACGGAGCTGATGAGGATGTCGCTGTGTTTAGATTAGAGAAGCGTGCTGATTCAGATATCAAATCACTAATCAGCGGAAATACCATGATAGAACTTCCTGTTAAAAAAACAATTAAAGAAATAGATATTATCAATGAGCATCAGAAAGTTTTTGAAAATAACAAGCAAACCTATGATGTTTGGTTAACAAGAGGTATAATTTTCAGACTTGAGGATGATACTGAAATTTCTTTAGAAAAGAATGTATGGTTTTCTGAAATGATTACTGTTGATAAAGGTGAGAATTTATTAAGCAAGTTTACACCTGTCGAAGAATTTTCTGAAGACTGGGAAGGAGATTTCCATGGAAAGTGTTCAAGAGATATTGTAAGGTTCTCCTGCAACGGTAATCAATGAATAGTGTGAAATATTTTCTGTAAATCCTTGTAAGCGGTGTTTCTCTGGTCATAGTTAGCTTTTGAAACAAAGCCCTTTCCGATTTCTCCGCTGATTGCTGTGTCGATTTCCTCGGAGCAATTATCTCCGAGTATGGTTTTTAACCACTCTAACATATTTGTCCTTTCTCGGCG
>CAVBLW010000120.1:0-2282 GCA_963596085.1 Bacteroidaceae bacterium
ATCTGTCTTCACCCTTGGAGGTGGTGCCGTTGTGTGGAGGAGTGTTAAGCAATCTTGTATTGCTGACTCGACCATGGAAGCCGAGTATGTGGCAGCCAGTGAGGCATCAAAGGAAGCGGTTTGGCTCCGCAGGTTCCTTAGTGACCTCGAGGTCGTTCCTGGTATGGATAAAGCTATGGTGCTCTACTGTGACAACAGTGCAGCAGTAGCTAATACCAAGGATCCTAGGCATCATAAGAGGAGTAAGCACATTGATAGAAAATATCACATTATCAGAGGCTTTGTTGAGAGTGGAAATGTGACGGTTTGCAAAATCGCATCAGAGGACAATCTTGTTGACCTGTTCACGAAGACTTTGGTGGCCAGAAGGTTCGAAAAACACGTCGAACAGGCATGGGGATGCGTAATATGTCACATTTACTCGCTTAGGGCAAGTGGGAGATTGTTGGGATCAAAATGTGCCATAAGGTTAGAAAATCAATATTATAGATTTTCTGTAAATATGACATTTTGATATTAATAAGAGGAAGTTATTCATGTTTAATAAGTAGTGTCCTATATACTTTCATTTGTTGATTGTATGATTATTTTGAGCAAACATAAAATACTCCTAGGCTGTTGGTAAAATATCGAATTACCATATGTATACGGGGTATGCATAGAAGACGTGGTAATTTGATAACAGTCTAAATAAATAGTCCGCAATCAATGGAATAAGATTTGGGGATCTTATTCATGATAAGATTGTAAAGGTTGTCTACTTCCTTGGAGGGATGGTTTGTCTTGACCATCGGATTGGTTCCGAGTAGAAACTTTAATGTATACCAGTATTGAGGTATGACATTGGACTGGACCTAAAGTGTTAATTGATTCGGTTTAATAATTCCGTTTATAAGAATCAATGATACTTTGATTATCATCCTGCATTAATCTTAATCCTGAAATGATTACTTGAGTTCGTATCCATGACTTATGTACTTTGATACACTAAAGGTGAGACACTGTTAATTCGTGGTCAACATACTTGTGTTTTGGGTGCATGACTTATGGATGGAGAAATCAAGATTCATAGATATGGAATCCATAGCTATCTTAACGATAGTACATGTTATCTACTTAAAGGCATTATTCGGGGATTGAAAGATAGTATAACAAGATCTTGGCCATCGGTTTACTTTGTGTTCTCTGGTGGTTTACCAATTGTATGGTTTTACAATTGGTGGTTCTTTCAATGGAGAATAATGGAACTTTAAGTTAAAATGATTGAAAAGGTAAAACGGAAAAAGTCCTTAATTCAATCATGGATAACCTATGGGGGTTAAGCAAGCGATGAATAAATCATGGAAGAAGCACTACGTGAGAGAGCTTTCGTAATACGGTATGTAAACAGGAGTTCAGCTTCAAACTTTTAGTGGAATAGTTTTGAAGTTGATAATTGATGGATAATTAATCTGGGATTAATTTTTCACAATTATAGGAGCCTCTTTACATATTTCCATCGGGTCCCTCTATTAGCTCATATAGTTCCACGAAGCGTCTCGGGATTTGTTCCTAATGAGATCGGTAAATTATAAATGGAATTTAGTAATGTCTATTAAGACATGGTACTTTCTAACATGCAATCTGGAAAGGATTGGACATGTGAAATTTGTAGACAAATGATTTGTCAACATGTGATTGGTTAATTTGAATTTTGAAATAAGATTGTGTTTGAATTATTTAATTTTGGAAAACAAAATTTTTTCTCCTAATCTAATTGTGATGCACGGTTTTTGGATAGGTGGAGGAAGAAAATTTTGTTTCAAAATTGTTTAAAGATATTTCAAACATTAAATTATTAATTGATTTAAATAATGGAGATTATTTGATGAATTTTTTCTTTCCTTTTAAAAGTCATGGACGGTTTTTGAGGAAGATAAATTTCAAATATTCCATTTATTTAAATTAATAGATATGGTTGATGTTTGAGGAAAATATTTAATTCAAACAAGAGAATCTTATTTAAATTCAAAAAGGTTTAAAAGAAGTTTGAATCTAGATAGGACTAGGATCTTTTGACTAGTCAAGATTCTTGATTTAAAATTTAAACCACCAATCATTATCTACATCTTGTGGCTGAATTTTTTGATTGGATATTCCTCTTGAAAATTGTTTTTAGGTTCAATGAATCTAGCCCTAAAGTTGTATGATCTTTTGGTTCAAGATTTATCCGGAAAAATAATTATTAATTATTTTTCAAGTAGGAGATAAATTTTGAAAAGGATTGGAATACTATATAAAGG
>CAVBLW010000121.1:0-2281 GCA_963596085.1 Bacteroidaceae bacterium
TTCGGCACATATGACAATTCATATACTATCTCTTTCAGGAAAAGAATTGAAAACCATCAAAGATACTTATGCGGATAGTTTTTATATTTCATCAGAAAGAATTTATTTGAGAAATGGGGAATTAGGCCACTTTTCTTATTTGGATGAAAATGATGAAATTGTGAATGTACCAATTCAAGATAATGAATATATAGAAATGATAAATAATAATCATATTTCATCTATTTCTTATACGGATGAGAATACTATGGTCTCTCATTATCGAAATATAAATGAATTACAAGATATTCATCTATTTACAAATGAAATCATTACGTATTTTGATGATAAATATATTTTTACTTCACAAATAGATGGACAACAGAAATATAGAATATACGATTTGAATGCAAATTTACTTAAAGAAATCATTCCATCTCAAAGTATACAAAGTGAAGGAAAAGATACTTCGAACACAAATGAGAATGATTTTTCAGTGATCTGTCGAGTGATTGATAATAAAATCATTGTGTATAATTCAGAAGGGCCAATAGAATGCAATTTTGAAAATGGTAAATGTAGATATGTAATTCAAAGTGAAAAATGATGAGTCACATTAAGTCGAATTAAAAAAGTTTATCTGAAAAAGATAAACTTTTTTAAGGGATTTTTCAAATTCTTGTGAATAGTATATTAAGGAAGGTAATATTCATATGTACAAAGATTTTGAAAAATTAACGTTTAGTGACAGTTTTATGTTTTCAGTGATACTAGATAATCCAAATAATCTAGATATCGCAAAAGAGATCATTGAGTTAGCACTCAAAAGAAAAGTAAAGAGATTAAGGTTAAAATCTACAGAAAAGAAAATCCAAAATAGATACAAAAGTAAATCATCTATTCTAGATGTATTACTAGAAGGAAGTGACGAATACATCGATGTAGAAATGCAGATTGCATTTCAAAAAGAGTTTCCATTAAGAACAAGAATGTATCATTCCAATATGGATGTAAAGATGATCAAAGAAGGAACAGACTACAAAGATTTCAAAGAAAGTATTGTGATTTTTATCTGTAAACAAGACTACTTTGATATAGGATTACCAAGATATACATTTTCTACATATTGTGAAGAAAACAAAGAATTGAAATTAGAAGAGAAACGAACTACAATCTTCTTAAATCCAAAGAGTGAATGTAAAGAACCAAGATTAAAAGGATTCTTACAATTCATAGATGATAATACAGTTACAGATGCATTTTCTAAGAGAATTAAAGAATCCGTAGAAAAAGCAAAGGAAGATGGAGAGGTGAAAAAGAGCTACATGTTGATGAGAGACTATGTAAGAGATCTATATGCCGAAGAGTTTAATAAGTCCAAAGAAGAAGGGATTACAATTGGATTAGAACAAGGAAAATCCGAGGAAAAACTATCTTTTGCGAAACAAATGTTAAGTAAGAAATATCCTATTGAAGAAATTCAAAGTCTTACTGGATTATCAAAAGAATCAATAACAAAATTGATGAAATGTGAATAAAGAAAAAGAGAGGCTTCTTAGGAAGCCTTTCAATGAATTTAGGAGAAATATATGGAAATGAATGAATTGTTTTATCGTTATCCGTACCAAAAAGAATTTGATACGAAAGTATTAACTTGTGAAAAATGCAAACAAGGATATCTGATTACATTAGAAGATACTTTGTTTTATCCTGAAGGTGGTGGACAGCTATGTGATTTAGGAACGATTAATGGTATTGAAGTTATTGATGTACAAAGGAAGAATGATGTTGTATTTCACACTATCAAAGAAGAAATCTTAGTTGGTACAAAAGTACATGGAGCCGTTGATTGGAAACGACGGTTTGATCATATGCAGAATCATACAGGGGAACATATTGTTTCAGGTATCATTCATAAACATTATGGGTATGAGAATGTTGGTTTTCATATGGGAGAAACAATACAAATAGATATCAGTGGTCCTTTATCGTGGAAACAATTAATGGATATAGAACAAGAAGTGAATGAAGTGATTTATTCCAATGTTCCTGTAGAAATTACATTTCCATCAAATTCTGAATTAGAAACACTTCCTTATCGTAGTAAAAAAGAACTAGAAGGAAAAGTAAGAATCGTTACAATTGGAGATGCGGATATTTGTGCTTGTTGTGGAACACATGTAGCGTATACAGGTGAAATAGGTTTGGTGAAGATACTTTCTTGTATCAAGCATAAAGATGGTGTTCGTATAGAACTGTTATGTGGCAATCGTGCATTACAATTCATTCGAAAAGAATATGA
>CAVBLW010000122.1:0-2230 GCA_963596085.1 Bacteroidaceae bacterium
ATACTGCAGGATATTGACCGGTAGCTTGTGACTTTTCACAATTATTCAATCTGAAATTTAGATCATTAACGATCTTTATTAATTCATCTAAACTATCAAATTCTTCATTGTATACTTTTAGACGATCCATAATCTTGGCGACGTTTTCTATGATTCCTTTAGTACAGGGTCTATAAGGTTTACAAGCAATTGGAGTGAACATCATATTCTTAGAAAATTCTAAAAATTTAGAATTAAATGTCACTTTATTTGTATTGATATCATGTTCATCCACAACGGTCTTCATGTTATCAAACCAAATCTCTTCTGGTACTCCACCAATATATTCAAAACAATTCACCAAGCATCTAAACAGTGTTGGTTGTGTTCGATTGATTGTAAGTTCGATATACTTGAACTTTGAATAGGACAATACAAACAGAAAAATATTGATTGTATATTTTTCACCACTTTTAGAAACAAGAGTAAACGATTCTTTCCAATCGACTTGTCCTTGTAATCCTGGAGTCGTTTCTACACGGATCGTGGCTTTTTTGGAATAGTCTTCTTTTTTCTCTTTTACATACTTTGTCACAAGCGATAAGGAACCTGTATATCCTTTTTCTACTATCAAATTAAAAATAGAAGTAGCGCTGCATTGATACGTTTCAACTTTGTAATCAATGATATCTTTATATGGTTCCAATTTAGATACACCTTTGAATTCTCTAGGTTTGCGCGCCGTTATTCCTAATACAATTTTTCTGGCTGTGGGCCAACTGACTCCTTGCGTTCTTGCGAGTTGAGAAATATTCACTTTCATACTTTTAACATACACCTCCTTCCTTTTCTTATCGTTTTCTGAATTAATTGTCATTTCTTTTACCTCCTTTAATGACTTTTCTATTGTAGGTAAAAGAAAAACTTGAAGTAAAACTTTAAACGTTATAATTCCGTTTTTTCGAAACTATCGTTTCCGTTTTTTCTTCAAGTTAAGATTACTATTTACATTCAAGAAGTTTGAGGTGTTGTTTTCGATAAGAAAGTAACATCTTTTTATATTCATCATTTATTTTCTTTGCTAAGCTAATTATTTTTTATCTGGCAAATCATATTAAGTGTGTTACTATTCCTTCAGATGATAACTGAATTTTGTAATCATCCAATATTTCAAATATTATTTGTGACAGAAATAAATTTATTTGAAGTAACATCTAAAAAGTATTTATCTTGGCAAATACTTCTTATAGCTAGATTTGTACATTTATTCAGAGTAAATGCCGTAGTGGCTACTCAAAAGCAATATATTATGACTATTGCTATCATAATGATGATGTTCGTATTTATATCAACGAAATAGTATTAATTGATCAATAAAGTGGACTAGATTCCGAAGCAAATTAATCTATGCTAAAAAACAATACAGTATTATCAATAGTAATTAGTTATCAAAATTTCAAATTTATTTTCAAGTATAAAAAAGCATATACTACCAAAAGATAATATATGCTAATTCGTTACACTCAAGTTGTTTGAGGTTTCAATACTTCTGCAATTCCTCATGTTATTTGAAATTGAATTTTATCTCACCTCATCCAATTTTGGAGCGCCTATTTTTCTTGTATAAGATTGTCTCGCTTTAACTTTGGCTTGGATTTCTTCCATCGCAGCTTTTTGATTTAATATAATTGGAATAACAATTGGATTTCGATTTGTTTTCTTAAAGAGATATGGCTCTAAAGAAGAACGAATACAATTCTTTAATTCACCAAATGTTGTTCTTTGTTGCATCTTTTTCTTTAAAGCATCATATACAATCAATTCTGCTTCTTTTAATAAAGTTTGTGATTCTTTAATATAAACAAATCCACGAGATACGATATTTGGTCTACATAAGATCTTATTATATCTAGAATCGATTGTAACAATAACAGCTACTAAACCATTTTCTGCTAGAATCTTTCTATCTTTAATGACAGAAGTACTTAATCCAGAAGCATCATTTCCATCTACATAGATTGCATCTGTTTGAATACGTTCTTTTGCTTCAAAGACTTCTTCATTTCTCAATACTAGTACATCACCATTAGCACAAACGAAACAATTTTCTTCTGGAACACCAGTAGTCATAGCTGTTTGAACATGTTGTACTAACATCTTATATTCTCCATGATTAGGCATGAAATATTTTGGCTTGATCAAATTTAACATTAACTTCTGTTCTTCTTGTGGAGCGTGTCCAGTTGTATGG
>CAVBLW010000123.1:0-2226 GCA_963596085.1 Bacteroidaceae bacterium
GTCGATAAATAATATTTTGTCCCTGCTTCTAATTGGGAAATTCCTTCACAATATTTTTGATGATCCGATTTATAAAAGTTTTTTATAGGATTTCTTGGCAGTGTACTCATTGTGGTTAGAATAATTCTTTTCGTCATACAAATTCCTTTCTTTAAATGATGAAATCATCTTTTACTACTTTTCCTAGTTCTAATTTCTTTGTATATTTGGTTGATTCCATACAATAGATTAATATTGAATCTTTGTTTGGATCAATGATTGGTTTTATTTCATTTTTTAATTGCTCTAATTGTAAGCCCGTAAGATAACCTTCAAAGACAGATTTTTGTACATGGCTTAGATATTTACGACAGATCTTTATTGTTTTATTTGCTTTCTTTGAACTTACATCATAGGTTAATACGACAAACATAATTTCCTCTAATTATACTTATAAGGCTTATAGACCTGATCATACTGAATAAAATCTTGATAGTGATGAATTTCATTTTGTATCAATTGTTGATAGGATAGTTCAATATCTTCTTTTACTTGTTTTTGATTCATCTTTGCTTCAAAAGCTTTAATAAAGATTTTCTTTCCTTGGTCTGTTAGATAAACTCCATCGCCACCATATTTTTCAAAATGTTCAATACGTATTTGTTTCTTGTTAATTAAAGAAAAAATCACACGATCTACAATAATGGGCTTAAATAAATCTGCAAAATCTAAATGAAGACTATAAGCTCTTGTTTGTGAAGAATGAATCACGCCAACTTTTGGATCCAATGTACTTTTCCATAACATTTGTAAAATTCGATTATATAAAAGCGTATTTCCAAAGCTTATTAAAGCATTCAATGGATCTTTTGGTGGTTGTTTACTCCGTTTCGTATAAATAAAATCTGGATCGTTCAGAATTACATTAAAGCTTGCATAGTAGGCTTCTCGCGCTTTTGCTTCAACCAACATCAATTGTTGAATATTCTGACAAAAGTTGAATTGTTTGATATATGCATTAATTTCATCTTCTTTTTCTTTAAGTTCTGGATAAGATCGTTTATAAGAACGAATATTGGCTTTTAGGTTATGTAAAAAAGCTTTTTCTAATTTCTTAGCAACTTTTATTCTTGTATTTTGATCAAAGTACTTTTCAAATTGTTTATAAACTGCTTTTTGATTCGTTTGAGCTGGTATAAACCATCCTTGTACATCACCAAATGAATCCATAAAAGCAATACGAATTCCTTTCTTAGCACAAAGTGAAACAGCACCTTGATTGATCGTTACATCGGTATATACATTTAATTGAGATGTAACTTCCGCTGGAATATATTGTTTCTGACTTTCATTTTCAAAAAGTAAAGAAAAGTCTTTCTTATTTAAAGTTCCCTCTTGCACCAAATGAAATTCTTTATGAATTCGATGAATAGAATCTGCATGCCAGTCTTTATAACAATCTTTTTCTAGTGATCCTTGAAGTCGATATTTCAAGGTTTCCTCATCCAAATAAAATTCATAACCAAAAGGAGTTGCAGAATAGATTTCATACATTGTATAAGAACTTTTAAAAGGATAATTCTTTTGAATAAAAGAAAATACTTTTTTTAAAAGAGCATGTAAATGTTCTTCTGAATTCGCAAACAAATACAATTTCTTTTGATAGACAAACCAATGCATCCAATTCTCTGTCATAAATTCATATAAGGGAAAACAATAAATCAATGATAATTCACTTGTCATTGCACTTTCTAATAAACCTTGTTTCCGCTTTAATTTTCTTTTATTGGGTGTATATAAAAGATTTTCAAGAAGAGAAAGAACACAATCATTCGAAATGTGCCTTTCTAATTCTTCTTTCAAATCATCTAAAAGCATGGTTTCTACAATATTTTTATGAACAATTTCTGCATAATAGATCTTCCCTTGATTGGCTTCTTTCAACATATCATTTAAAGCTTGTTCTGTATTTGTATAATAATTTCCACTAAGCAAAGAAATACAATCTTTTAAGATTGTATTCTTTAATAAACGAATTAAGATACGAGCTATTGAATCATAGCTTTCATGTCTTTTAAATTTTTGAATTGTTGGTATATATGCTTTTTTCAATACTAGTTCTTTAATCTTCTTTTCTTCTTCCATCCATTTTTCTTGATTCTCTTTACGGATTGGACGAAGCGCTTTTTCTACATTTTTTTCATCAAAAATTTCATCAATCAGAGTCAATTCTCACCTAACCTTTCT
>CAVBLW010000124.1:0-2212 GCA_963596085.1 Bacteroidaceae bacterium
ATGCAGATAAAGCTGCAAGTCGTGATCCACAAGTCATTGGAGATATCATGGAAGGCTTGGTACTAACGGGTGTAGCTATGAGTTTTGTTGGAAACTCTCGTCCTGCTGCAGGTTGTGAACACCATTTAAATCATTTCTGGGAAGCAATTGAAATTCAAAATGGACAAATTCCAGTGTTACATGGTTTAGAAGTTGGAATTGCAGAAGTTGTTTTATTGAAAATGACAGAATTCCTTCGTGAAAACAAACCGGATTTCCAAAAAGCGCGTGAAAAAGCCAAAGCGTATGATCAAGTGGCTTGGGAAGAAAAAATCAAAGAAGTTTATGGAATCGCGAGTGATGCCATTATTGAATTAGAGCATCAATCAAAGAAAAATGAAACGGAAGGTCGTTTAAAGAGATTGGATGTCATTGAAGCACATTGGGATGAAATTGTTGGATTAATGAATGATTATATGCCAACAAGTGATCGAATGATTGAAATCTTAAAAAGCTTAGATGCTCCATATTTCCCATCTCAAGTTGGATTTGATGATCAAATGTTATGGAATGCACTTGTCTACGGTAAAGAAAATCGTGAAAGATACACAATGTTATCAATGATTGGTGATCTAGGTATGTTAGAAGAGTTAGCTGATCAAGTTGTTGCATTTGTAAATGAATAAGAGGTAAAGAAAATGAAAGCTTGTATATTAGAAGGGCCAAAACAATATAATATTAAAGATATCGCAGTACCTGAATTAAAAGATGATGAAGTTTTATTGCGCGTTTTAACAGCATCGATTTGTGTCAATGATGTACGCGATTACCAAGGCAATAAGTGGTCGTATCCACGAATTGGAGGACACGAATATTGTGCTGTCGTAGAGAAATTGGGTGCAGGGGTTGATCCGGATGTTGTTCATGTTGGCGATCATGTAATCAATTATATTATTGAAGATTGTGGCGTTTGTGATGATTGCAAGCATGGCCATGAAAATATTTGTGGGAATTTTACTAAAAGTATTGCTTACAACAATCCAAATGGTTATTCTGGTTTCTTTGGTTTTGCAGAATATGCTGTTGCGAAAGCACGCCATTTGTATGTTTATCCCAAAGAAACACCAGATGATGTTGCTTCATTAACGGAACCATTGGCTTGTGTAATAAATAGTATCAATCGTACCAAAATAAAAATGGGTGACGATGTTGTTGTGATTGGTGGAGGAACAATGGGTTTATTACATGTTCTTTGTGCCAAAAAACAAGGTGCGCGCGTCATCTTGAGTGAAACGGATGCGTCTCGCCGTGAATTTGGGAAAAAATTAGGTGCCGATATCGCTATTAACCCAATGGAAAGCAATCCTGTAGAAAAAGTAAAAGAATTGACCAATGGAAGAGGAGCAGTTGTCGTCTATAACACTACTGCAATTCCAGCTGTAGCTGCACAAGCCATCGAAATGACAGCGAAAAGTGGAATTTGTAACATGTTTAGCTCCATTCATCCAAATGAACCAATTCTCGTTGATGCAGGCCGTTTACATTCACAAGAGATTTATGTAACAGGCACTCAAAATGGTACGGTTGAATCTTTTAGACAAGCAATTGATTGTATTTCTAAAGGAATTTTAGATTTAAAGCCACTAATTGATAAAAAATATCACTATACAGATATTGTTGAAGCCATGGAATATGCATCAAGACCAGATACTTTTAAAGTATTATTGGAATTTTCAAAGTAGAGGTAGATTATGTTAGCAAATTTGAATGATGTCTTAAAGATTGCCGAAGAAAAAGATATTGCGATTGGTGCCTTTAATGTTGTTAATTATGAAAATATACAAGCAATTTTAGAAGCGGCTGAAAAGTTGGATATGCCAACAATTTTAGCTTTTGCACAAACGCATGAAGAAAACGATATTGCTTATTTAGATGAAATTGGACCAGTGATGGTTTTAATGGCAGAAAAAGCCAAAGTACCAGTTGTTGTTCATTTAGATCATGGGGTTGATTTAGGCTATATTGAAAAATCTCTAAAGATGGGATTTACCTCAATTATGTTTGATGGTAGTGCGCTTCCTTATGAAGAAAATGTTGCACAAACTCAAAAAGCGGTTGAATTGGCAAAGAAATACAATGTGACAATTGAAGCAGAAATTGGAAAAATGGCCGGCATTACCTTGAATAATGATGGTGTGACTGAAAATAGAAAATCCGATCGAAGCATGTATAC
>CAVBLW010000125.1:0-2184 GCA_963596085.1 Bacteroidaceae bacterium
TTGTAAATGTCAATCTTTTTTTGGACAAAAATGGCAATTTCAAAGTTGGACACTTTTTTATGATTTAAGATAGTTTAATTCTATCTTTTTTCTGTATTTTCAAGTTGCTCAATTTTATCTTTTATTCTATATGAATTTCCTGTGATATTAATTACATGAGAATGATGCAATAATCTATCTAATATTGCATTCGCTAGTGTATTATCACTAAATACTTCTCCCCATTTACTAAATGTCATGTTTGTTGTTATTATTGTAGATCTTTTCTCATATCTTTTTGCTATCAATTGAAATAGTAAATTTGCTCCTTGCTTATCTACAGGAAGATATCCTATTTCATCTATTATTAATAATTCGTATCTACAAAAATGTTTTATTCTATTTTCTAACTTGTTTTCAAAATGTGCCTTATTTAATTGTGTTATTAAATCATGGCAACTTATAAAATATACTGAATATCTTTTTTTTGCTGCTGTTATTCCTATTGCTGTGGCCAAGTGTGTCTTTCCGACACCACTTGATCCTACAAATAATATATTTTCATGTTTTTCCAAAAATCTTAAAGTATTTAAATCTTCAATTTTACTTTTATCAACCGATGGTTGATAATCAAAATCAAAATCTTTTAATTCTTTTTCATATGGAAATGCTGATACAGTTATTTGAATCTTTGAAGCTCTCTCATTTCTGTATTCTATTTCTTTATTTGTTAATTCCAAAAATGCTTTTTGAAATGGTATTCTTTTATTTGTTATTTCTTCTAAATAATTTGGTAAAAAACTTCTCATTTTTTCTAATTTTAAAATTTCTAAATTATTTAATAAGTTATTATATTCATTCATCTATTTTCACTCCTAACAATTTATCTTTCTTTTTTAATTCTATTATTTCTTGTATTTCATCATCTGTTTTGTTTCTATATGCTTCGCTTTTCATTATTTCTTTTAAATCATTTTCATGATAATTTAAGTATTTGTCACTCATCTCATGTTGGCAAACAAAATCTGTGATGTTATAATATATATTGATTCTGGAATCCATTTCTGTTATGGTAACTAGTTTTCCTATCAGATATGTTGGAACTGAATATTTTTTTCCTTTATAAGTTATCATAGACTCTTTTGATACTTTATAAGTTTTTTCGGGCTCATAATAATTGATAAGTCTATCCCATAATGGCAAAGGATTTAAATATTCTTTTTCTTTTTCGTGAATTTTGTTTGGAATAATGTTTATTCCTTGAACAATTTCACTATTTATATCTTCATTTATTTCTTTAATTATTTTATCTAGTTCTTCCCATGTTTCAAATTCTTCATTATAAGGTCTTAATCTCTCCATAATTCTTGCTAGAGTTTCAACTTTTCCTTTGGTTTTAGGTCTATACCCAACACATGCAAGTGGTGTAAAGCCAGCATCATTGCTAAAACTTTCAAATTTTTTATTGAATACAACATTTGTAGTAGTTGTTCTAGCTTTATCAACAACAGTTTTCATATTATCAAACAAAATTTCACGAGGACATCCATTAAAATATCCAAAGGCTCCAATCATACATTTGAATAATGTGTTTTGATTTCTATCACTAGTTAATTTAATATATTTATACCTTGAATAACCTAATATCATAAGAAATATATTTATCTCAAATATTTCTCCATATTTATTTGCTAATCTCATTGATTCTTTCCAATCCACTTGCGCCTGTAGACCAGGAATGGTTTCAAATCTTATTGTAGCTTTTTTTATCTGTTCATTTTTATGTAGCCTTACATAATTTTTAACAATTCCGTATCCACCGGTATAACCTTGTTTTTTTATAAATTTGTAAACATTCATTGCTTTACTATGATATTTATCAACTTTAATATCTATTGTTTCTTTATATGGATCAAGTTTACTATTTTTTATAACAACTTTTTTAGGTTTAGGATTCTTCAATCTTTGTTCACGATTATAAATTGTTTGCCTTGAGCATCCCATAATTCTTGCCAATTCGCTTTTATTAATATTATCACCTCCTGTTCTAATAATTTCATTACTTACATCTTTTCTCATTAAAATCAACTCCAAACTATCTTAGAAAAGATAATATAATTTTATCATTTAATGAAAAAAGAATTGGTACAAAACTGTCCAATTTCTAGATTGCCATTTTTGTCCAATTCCATATTACCATTTACA
>CAVBLW010000126.1:0-2183 GCA_963596085.1 Bacteroidaceae bacterium
CGTGCTTTAGCTGATTTAAGAGATAAACAAAGGCTAGCTCAAAAGAACTATGATTTTCTTGATTCACTCATTGTTAAGATTTGTGATGCGGATTCTACTAAATCATTACATTTTGATAAAATTCGCTAAAAATAGCGATTTATCTAGGCAGATATTGATGAAATTGCATTTTCTGCCTAGATAACTCATTGATTTCTTACTTTTTATTCGCTAAACTATACTTGAGGTGATTAGAATGGATTTATTCAAAAGAGAAAAATATTTGAAAAAGATTCGACCATTTTATAATCAAGAAGATCTAATTAAAGTCATAACAGGTGTAAGACGTTGCGGTAAAAGTAGCTTAATGCAAACAATTTGTGAAGAATTAAAAAGCACAGGCGTCAAAGAGGAACAAATTATCTATATTGATCTTGATAGCAGAAAAAATCGTAATGTTAAAAAAGCGGATGATTTGGAAAATTTAATCGAGACTCTCTCAAATATTGAGAACCATAAATACTTGTTTATTGATGAAGTTCAAAATGTTGATAATTTTGAAGAAGTGGTGAACGGCTATCGAACAGATGGTGGCTACTCTATCTTTATCACTGGATCAAATTCATATTTATTAAGTGGTGAATTATCAACTAAATTAACAGGACGTTATGTAGAATTTGAATTATATACTCTATCTTTTGACGAGTATGAAGAAATGAAAAGATTCTATAATAAGCCAATCAATCCAAACTCTTCAGTGGAATTAAACAACTATATTCTTGAGGGAGGTTTTCCAAGAACTATTCAATTCGATGATTTGCAGGCTAAAAGAACCTATACAGAAAGTGTTGTAAAGGAAATTTTTGAAAAAGATATACGAAAACGCGTAAAAATCAAGAACAAGGAAGCTTTTGAATCTGTTGAACATTTTATTATTAATAATTTTGGTTCAACAACAAGTATTTCAGGACTACAAAAAGCATTAGAGAAGAATGGTATAAAAATCCATAGAGATACCTTATCCAATTATATTAAAACATTGGTTGATGCAAAAATTTTGTATGAATGTTCACGTTTTGATATGAAATCAAAAAAATCATTATCAGGTGAAAAGAAATATTATGTATCTGATTTAAGTTTTTATTTTTCTTTGAACACAGATAATCAAATCAATTACGGACCAGTTCTTGAAAACATTATTTATTTCTACGCAAAAAGCCATGATTATTCAATCAGTGTTGGAAGAATAGGAAAATTAGAATGCGATTTTATTTTAAGAGATCATGATATGAATTATTCTTATGTTCAAGTAGCCTACACGATTGCATTAAGTAAACAAACAGAAGAGAGAGAATATAAACCATTAGAATCAATCAAAGATAATTATCCAAAATATGTAATGACTACTGATTATTTACTTCAAAAAAGAAACGGCATAAAACATGTAAATTTAATTGACTTCATGGCCGTAAATTCAAAATTCTGAACAATCCAAATTCGGATTGTTTTTTTATCGAAGGGAGATGATAAATCATTGATAAAAGAAAAGATGAAATTATATTTTTAATACTGTTAATCATTCCTGTCATTTGGTTTGGATTAATCATTGCTCCATACATGGATAAAGGATTGCTTTATGCTTTGCCTAATTTAAATGAAGCACTATCTCATCCATTTCAAATTCAATGGACAAGTCATACTTTCAAATCAATTTTCATATGCTTAATTGCTTATGGAATTGGAATAGGTATTTATTTATCATCATCTAAGAATTATCGAAGGAATGAAGAATATGGATTGGCTAGATGGGCTAATCCTTTTAAAGTATGCAAGAAATATGCCAATAAGAATTATTTATCAAATAAAGTCTTTTCTCAAAATGTAAGAATGGGCTTAAATGGTAAAAAACATAGAAGAAATCTAAATACACTGGTTATTGGTGGCTCTGGTGCTGGCAAAACAAGATTTTATGCAAAACCAAACATCATGCAATGTAATACAAGCTTTGTGGTACTAGATCCAAAAGGTGAAATTATTCGTAGTGTAGGCTATCTACTAGAAGAAAATGGATATGAAGTCAAGGTCATTGATTTAATTGATATGTCAAAATCACTTGGCTACAATCCATTTCACTATATTCAAAGTGACAAGGATATCTTAAAACTCATTACCAATCTTATTCGAAATACAACTCCTAAAGGTTC
>CAVBLW010000127.1:0-2183 GCA_963596085.1 Bacteroidaceae bacterium
CTACTATTTAATCAAACTTAGCTAATGCTTGAGGTATTCTTCTTAATTGCTTTCATCATACAATATATGGAATACTCTTATAGCTTTTGAAAACAATCACTATTGTGAAACTATTTGAGCAGGATCAGTGGCTATTTGCTTTTAAAAGAAAGAGAGAAAACGCTTATACCCAATTTCTCTTCTCCTTTGAGATCATTAGAAATAATTCCGAGGAATATATGAATTCTTCACTATGTGCGCGCATGAATGCAAGCGCATGTGTAACTAATTAGGATAATAAAAGAAAGGTTCTATGAAATCTATCGTGGACTAACGTGACACTACATTCCACGCCAAAATTCATAGTTAACGAACTTTTTAAAAGAAAGACCTCCTATAATTTTGTTGTGTTACTTAAACAAGGAGGTCTTTCACAATGGATTTTAACACAACAATTTTAAGGTTTGGATTTGACACTTCAAATTTTGTCAACAAACCACTTGGATGCTTTCAAACGGAAGAAGGAATGATCTATGAAGCTGAAGAAGCTTATAAGGAAAGAATTTGCCCATTTTGTAATCATTCAAAACTATTTGTCCATGACTACAGCTGGATGAAAATTAAATTAAATACGACGATAGGAGTCAAAGAAATTTTTAGAGTCAAAAGAATCAGATATCGTTGTCCTAAATGCAAGAAAACTCACACCTTCCCTCTTCAAGGAATTGAAAGAAATAAAACGATTAGCAATTTTACTTTGAACGCTATTAAGAAAGAGTTTTTTGAAATTCAATCATTCGCCACAATAGCAAAAAGATATAGCATCTCGGTTAATCAAGTAGTCAACATTTTTGATGAATATGTTAAGGTTGTCCCGAGACGACCACTTCCAGAATATTTATGCATTGATGAAAAAGCATTTGAAGGTGATACGGATGGCAAATATTGCGTTATTTTATCTGACTTCTTCTCGGGTGAAGTCATTGATATTATTTCAAATAGACAAATGCCATATTTAGAGGAATACTTTTCTTCGATTCCACCTGGAGAAAGAAACACAGTAAAAGTCTTTATTTCAGACATGTATGATGCCTATTCTACAATTAAAAACAAATACTTTCCGAAAGCTATTTTTGTTGTCGATCTATTTCATGTTGTAAAGCTATTAACAACCGCGGTTAATAAATTAAGAATAAGAACATACAACCAATATACAGAAAAGGATTCTTTAGAACGCCACTTCATGAAAACTAATTGGAAAATGTTCTTAGCAAACCAAAATGAAGTTTTCAAAAATGAATATCATTCTAAGAAATTTAATTTATACATTAGTTATGGAGATATCATCTTGAGATGCTTGCAGTTAAATACCAATTTCTGGGATGGATATAACGCTCTTCAAGAGTTAATTAAATATGATAAATATGACTCTTTTGAAGAGGCTAGCAAATTCATAAACCGAATAATCCATAAGTTAGCATTAACACAAGACGATTTACTTGTATCCGTTTCCGATAGCTATAGTAAATGGAAAGTTGGAATCGCTAATGGACTAGCAAAAAATCAAACTGGAAGAAGATTTACAAACGCGATTGCAGAAAACAATAATTCACATATTCAAAGAATAATAAACGTAGCTTACGGGTATCAAAACTTCAAAAGATTTAGAGCAAGAGTAATGTTAATAATGACATATAAAAAGAAGTGATGCGTCCCCTAAGGAAATACACCACTCCAGATTTCATAGGTTTGAAGATATTTTTTCGCGACTCCACGTTAGTCCACGATAGATTTCATAGAACCATACTTAACTGGCCTTTGAGCCAGTTTTTTATTCCCCTTTTATTTGTAGAGAGTTTTTTCAAAATGAAAAAATCAGCCAAGATAAAGGCTGATCCTTTCACATTATTTAAGAGAACAGATTAGAAATATTTTTTAAAGCTATCAAGTTCATTAAGTTTCCAATCTTTATGAGCTTCATAGACTATGTTAATCGCGTCTTTATATAAAGTCTCTTCAACTTGTGCACGACTTTTAAGAGCTCTCTTCATCGCTTTCTCTTTACGTGAATTAGCAAATTCTACTTCACCTAAAGATTCATCAAGCATACCAGCGATTAAAACATAAGCTCTAATAGATTCCATTGATAAATCATTAGAGATAAATCTTCTGACTGAATCATCTACTTCGCTATCATAATATTG
>CAVBLW010000128.1:0-2179 GCA_963596085.1 Bacteroidaceae bacterium
TTCATACACATACGGGGATTCAAATACGATCTTTCGAATTGTTTTCTAGAATATTTAAAAAGTAATATGTTAAGATGACCTTTGCGAAAGTGGAGGTTATTTTAATATGGAAATCATAGATGTACATTCTCATATTGTGAGTCCACAATACTTAAATGTTTTAAAGAAATATGGCAAAGAAAATGAAGACCCGTCTTTAGAGTTTAGCACCATAATCTTTAGAGGCTAATTTTTTAATAAAAGTAACTTAAGCCCTTATTTATTGGCTTTTTTCGTGCTTAGAAAATTTGACAAATTTATTTTTTACCACTTCCATACATGGTGCTATGGTGTTATAATGTAGAGGGTGCTCTTATGGCTTACTTTTTGAAAAAATCTAACACTAAAAAAGGTCTCTATCTTCAAATTTACGAATCATTCTACAACGCTGAAAAGAACCAGACTTCTCATCGTTCCTTTAAAGCTATTGGTTATGTCTCTGACTTGATTACAAACGGAATCGATGATCCTGTTTCTTTCTATAAAGCAGAAGTTGATAAGATGAATCAAGAAAGAAATAAGGATAAAGTTCAGATGATTTCTACTTCTTCTGCTATCCGTCATCTTGGCTACTTTCCTTTTAAAGCCATCATGGATAATCTAAATATTTCTAAGTTTATTTCTCTTTATCAACTTACGAATGATTTTGATTTTTCAATTTATGATGTGTTATCTGCTCTCATCTATGCTAGAGCTGTTAATCCTTGTAGTAAGCATCGTACTTTTAGAGAAGTAATTCCATGCTTGCTTGAGAACTATTCTTTTTCTTATGATCAGCTTCTTAAAGGGCTTGGCTTTCTTGGAAATGAATACGAAAAGATCGTTGAACTATTTACTACTCAAGTTTCGGAGAAATACGCTCTTAATACTAATATTTCCTATTTTGACTGTACAAACTTCTATTTTGAAATTGATAGAGAAGATGATTTCCGTAGAAAAGGACCTAGTAAAGAAAACAGACGTGATCCTATCGTAGGTCTTGGTCTTCTTCTTGATTCCAACCTTATTCCTATTGGGATGAAGATGTATCCAGGTAATGAATCTGAAAAACCTGTTCTTCGTGAAGTGGTCAACAGTTTGAAAAGCAGGCACGGAATTAATGGTCATACAGTACAAGTAGCTGATAAAGGTCTTAATTGTTCAGAAAACATTCTAAACGCGCGTAAAAATGGGGATGGATATCTATTTTCGAAATCTGTAAAACAGTTACCTGAAACCGAAAGAACATGGGTCATACTTGATAATGGATATCGAGAAATTTATGACTCAGAAGGAAATCTAAAATACAAATTAAAAGAGTGTATAGACAAATACCCATATACGTACACTGATGAGAATGGAAAAAAGCACAAAATAAACTTAACAGAAAAACGCGTCGTTACATATAACCCTTCATTAGCTCGAAAGAAAAAGATAGAAATTCTAAAAATGGTTGAGAAAGCTAAAGGCTTATCAGCTGCTATGGCAAAAAGAAATGAATATGGAGAAACATCTAGATATGTCATATTCAAATCAACATCAAAAGGTCAAAAAACAGACGATAAAGTCAAAACAGAAATCAACCAAGATCAGATTAACAAGGATTTAGAAGTTGCAGGATACAATATGCTCGTTACTTCTGAAGTGAAAATGGATGCAGTTGATATCTACAATACCTATCACAATTTATGGAGGATTGAAGAATCATTCCGCATAATGAAAACCGATCTTGATGCAAGACCGGTATACGTACAGAAAGAGGATACAATCAAAGGACACTTTTTGATTTGTTATCTAACGGTATTACTTGGAAGAATTTTACAATTCAAAATATTAGAGAATAAATATTCATCCTCTGAAATATTTGAGTTTGTTAAAAATTTCAATGTTGCATCGGCAGAAGGAAAATACATCAATCTCGCAAGAAGCAACACATTCATCAAAGAGTTCGCAAAACAGACTAACCTACCTCTTGAACATTATATTTTGACACAGAAGAAAATAAATAAGGTGCTAAATTTTCGGTTCTAATCCGATGGTTTAGCACCATTTTTAAGTCCTAACTTCTAAAGTCAGGTTTCTTATCGATATTAATTTTATAGAAAACACGTTGTTTGTCAATCGATGATATCTCTTTGACTCGTATAAGATAGGATAATAT
>CAVBLW010000129.1:0-2153 GCA_963596085.1 Bacteroidaceae bacterium
ACAACATTTGACAATTACTCACATGACCTCCTTCTGTTCCACAAGCATTACTAAAATACGCAAGAGGATTTAAAACCTTCGTAAAAATTCTACCAGGCTCATATTGTCCTTTTATTAAAGTATAACGATGCGTAAAGAAAAAAAATTGTTCCCTCAATTCGTTATAAAGTTCTTGAAGTTTATCTTTATTAATTATCATGTTTTTTTGATAATCAAAAAACTTTTGAAAATAACAAATCAAGCCACTATCACTTAATACTTTCTCTATATATCGATATAAGAATTTTAAAGCATTTTTTTCGCTCAAAGAAATATAATCTAATATTTCAAAGTTATTTATTTTGTAAATATTTTTTAATCCAACCTTTCGTTCTAGCAAGAGTTGTGCATTTGCAAATAACTTCATAGGCTGTTGAAAAAATTTGTCATATTCATTTTTTGCTTCATTTTGTTTTGGACTAGGCTTCTTGAAAACTGACTCTGTATTTTTTACTGCATAATCACTAAACCAAATATCTTGAGTAGTAAATTCTTTATTTTTACTTTCACTTACAAAATAACAAATACAATCTGCAATAAAAGAAATAACATCTGGAGTACATTTTTGATCAATCCATCTGCCATTATGCGATTTTCTAATGTCATAATCAAACGATTTCATAAAATCGACAACTTGCTGTTCCGTAATCACATTATTCTCCTACTTAATTTTTTAGTAATCCATAGAAATAGACTGAATTAGAATCAACATTTAATGAACGAGTCTGATAATTTCGTGCAATTCGGTAAAAGGCACGATATTCCTTTGATGAAAAATAAGCTAATTGTTTATCAGAAACAGTTAAATTATTTTTAGGAATTAATATAGCAACAGAGCCATTTACTAGACAGTTCTTCGGTTTTCTTATCACCCTAGGTTTATAAGTCATATTTGGAGTCAAAAAAACATATTCAGAATTTAAATATTTGAAAACCGCTAATCCTTTTGCTTTATCTGGCATTATATAAGAATCATATTCAGGTAAATTTAAAATAACCGTACCCGAATCATCTATATTTCTTGATTTTAAAACTCTGATTCCATTTGAGGCATTTAATTTTGCATTTGTGATTTGCCTGTCACGAAATACTGAAAAACATCCAAAATCAAGTTTTTTATTAACTTCATCAAAAAAACTGTTTCTATAAATAATCCAATACGGGAATTTTTCATCAAAAATATAACTTTGCTTCTGAGTTAAATTCAAATGCTCCGTAATAGAAATTACCTTTGTTTTATCAGGTCTTGCATTGTTATTTATGAAAATTGTAAGAGTTTCAACAAGCACACCTTTAAAACCTTTTTCACCAAAATCAATAATGCAATCAATTGCCTTGTTTGAAAGAAAATTTCTAGTTTTTGAAAATTCTGGCGTATTAAGTAAAAACTTTGGAAAAACTATTGCTACATAATCAGATATAGAAATTGCTTTTTCTAAAAAAAAAGAACATAAATTATTTGTTTCATCATTGATTACATTTTTCTTGTATTCTTTTAATAAGCTATGCTCAATATTTTTTTTCTGAAATGGAGGATTTCCAATTACAAAATCATATTTTTTATCTATTTTGTATAAAAGAAAATCTTCAGTTATAAAATTTATTTCAAAATTATCTGGAACATTCATTTTAGAGACGAGTAATTTTGCAATTTCAATAGAATCCGGATTTATATCAACTACATCAAGAGTAACTTTTTTATTCTCAAACTTTCGTAAAATAAGCGGAATGAAATTTCCTACACCAACAGATGGTTCCAAAATGTTAATTTCTTTTTTTTCAATATCTGGAATGTTTTTTATAATTTCAGTAATTAATGATTTATTTGTAAAATAAGCTGCATTTTCAACTCTTTTTGAATTACAAAGTTCAGCAATTCTTCCCAATGCAGAAGCAGAAAGATTAAGTGGATTTTCATTTATAAAGGAGATAAGATTTTTTTTTTGATTCAATTCAAAATCAGAAATGATTTTATTTGTTTCTGAAACTGTTTTTACAGTATAAGAAATAACTTGTTTAATATTTTTGGCAATCTTATTGAAAATCTTTGTAGGGACAGCAGGGCAACCGCATTATAAAAAAAAGACTGTTTAAAAAATTCAAAATCTGATAAA
>CAVBLW010000130.1:0-2079 GCA_963596085.1 Bacteroidaceae bacterium
CAATCTCGAGATTATTCTCGTCGACGACGGTTCGAAGGATTCCTCCCCCAAACTTTGCGACGATTACGCTGCAAACGATTCTCGAATCACCGTTATCCATCAAGAAAACGGCGGTATCGCAAATGCCCAGAACACTGGACTTGATGCAGCGCACGGCGAATACATCGCTTTTGCCGATAATGATGACATACTTGACTGCCGTAATATCGAACTTCTGCTTCATGCCCTTATGAGTACCGGTGCGGATATGAGTAAAGCTCGTTGGCAACAATTTGGGATTTCCCAAATTGAAGGTGTCAGAGAAGAAGCATCAAAAGGCGTCGCAAATCCCGAGAAGAAGACCACCTTCAAAAATCCACTTCATGCGTATCAAACCGTATTTTGCAAAAGTCTGCGACTGATAGGACAATTTGCAGGGAAAAATACAGAAGCGCTTTATTTTAACGAAGCAAATTGGTGCAGGCTTTACAAAAGCGAACTTTGGGATGGCGTCCGATTCCCCGAAGGAATGTACGCTCAAGATACAGCAATATCTGGGATGCTATATGACCGTATGAATATGGTCACCGATATTGATGCAGTTCTGTACCACTGGCTGCAACGCCCCGATTCGGTCACGCACAAAATGTATAACTTCAACTTTTATCATGACCATGTCACAGCAGCATTGTTCAACATGCAACTTTGCCAAAAGAGGAACGTTCTGCCTGCTCGGAGCTACTACACCCTTACTACAAATCTTAAGAATGAAAAGAAATCATTAAATGCAGCGTCCGAGAAAAATATATATCCAGATGATCTGCGATACACAAAGCAAGCAGTACATGCCATACCACTATCCCAAAGAATTACCTGTATAATATACCGACAGATTAGACTCGTTGAAAAATATATATATGATCGCAAAATTAAAAATATGAAATAGACGATCATCTACGCGAGAGTGATGTAGTTTCTCAACGTGGAGAAATTACATCACTCTAGATTCATGAAATCTGTCTGCTTTAAATAATTCTTTCCGGAAGTAATATCGTATTGAATCAATTTGTAGTCTTCTAACAAATCGTTCATTTCCTTTGTGAGATTTTCTTCCTCTATTCTATTTCCTACAGCATCAAGATATACAGGAATGTCATCATCTGCAGATTCAGCAGGAGCGATGGCAGGAATCAGGCTTCGCATCTTGGTCAAAAAAGCGAGATAAGGCGTTACTTTGGCATCCATATGTTCAGCAGCTAATGCCATGAAATAATTCGAGGATGTGTATGCGGTGCCATTTTGTATCTTCGCTTCTCCATTATTAGAAGCGCTGTTTGACCATATGAAATAATCTGTTTCACGTAAGACTCTGGCATCTTCAGTCTTACCATTTTCATGCTTATATATACCAGGAAGATGGTCACCGTAAAAAATAACAGTTACAGGCTTATCTAGCTCATCGAGTTGATTTAAAAATTCCATAGTGGAATTGTCAGTATATTGCATTCCTTTTGCATAAGTTTCCACATCTTGCTTCTCGTAATCATCTTCATATTCCGAGAGATCATTATCCTTGAATTCATTATCCTCATACCAATCATAATATGGCATATGATTTTGCATAGTAACAACTTGAATAAATTGATTTCCCGAATTCTTTTGAGAGACTTCCTTATAAACACTTTGATACGTTGATTCATCTGAAATATAGTCACTATTGTCTATAACATCAGAGAACGAAATTTTATTAGGACCATCCGCCGTCCAAAAAGTAGAGAACCCAAACTTTTTGTAGTTAGTCCCTCTAAAATACATCGTTCTATTATATGAATGGAAAGCCTGAGAAGCATTATCCCCATTGGCATCATTCCAAAGCTGGTTAAAACTTGGAGTCCATTTTTGGCTTGGGATCAACTGCTGATAAGGAATAACGCTTGTATTGAAATTCGTCATGCTCAACCCAGTTAGAGCTTGGAATTCAATATTAGCAGTACCACCACCATAGCCAGTCGAAAGAGCCAAACCCGACGTACATATCTCTTTTAGACTTCTAATCTGAGGCATTGGATCCGACGCCAGTTGGATTCCAGGAACTCTCGT
>CAVBLW010000131.1:0-2078 GCA_963596085.1 Bacteroidaceae bacterium
TCCAACGGCGACAATAGTTGGGCATGCCCCTGCGAAGATAGCAAGTTGCCGGGTTATATAAACTAGAACTTAGGTTCTAGTTTTTTTTTGCCCTTTTGATTTGTATTCTGTACGAACGTTAGTGAGTACAAGTTGCCGGGTAGATATTAAGACTAGTTCAATGCTAGTCTTTTTATTTTATATAAAGAACAAAGTTAATCTTTCTGTACGAGCTTTAGCGAGTAAAAGAAGCGGGAAGATAAAAAGACAAGTCAAATAGGCTTGTCTTTAGATTTTATATATTATGAGTTATAAATTGTTTGTCTTAAATATTCAAAATCTCCTGAAGAGAAATTAAATTTTTTGAACTTTTCGTTTTTATATATTAGTTGACGCATAATCATTTCAAATCCTTCATCAACACAAGATGTTGTATTAATTAGGTTTGATGACAATTTTAATTTCTTGATGTTGATCAGAGCATTCATATGGAATATGAAATTCAGTATCATAGTATTATTCATCTCTATTTGTAACATTTCAGTTAATGTTTTTAATAATGTGAAAACGTTTTCATTCATTTCGTATGTGTTAATATTCGGATAAATATTTTTTAGTTTCAACATATATTCATTTGTAGCTCTAATAGAATATTTAGTGAATTTCTCATTATTTAACATTTTGTCAATTTTTGAATTTTGTAGAATCAGCTCTGGAGTTAATGCGAGTAAAGTATTATTAGACTTTTTAAATTCTTTTATGCTTTCAATAATTAATGGAAAAGACGAATATGCAATTGTATATGTACTAACTTTTGTATTTGAAAAAAAGTGACTTGCAATTTTGGCACGCATATCTTTATCAGTTAGTAATAAAACGCCTTTACCTTTATCAATGGATATGATGTATTTTGTTAGAGAGTCCAATTCTTTATCGATGGATTCTTTTTTTATTTCATATGTATATATACAGTGGTTTTGGTAATACACATTAAAAACTGTTTGAATTGCTTGAATTATTAACGAACTTTCTGATATCAGAACAATAGGAATCGTATACTCATTAAATACAAAGAAAGCATGCGATAATGAATTTTTAATACGATATGATTGTTTAATTGACATCTTACAGTTTAATTCACTTAACCCTTTTTCTATATTTTCACTTATTGAAATTACTTGAGTTGTTAAACCAGAGACAGAAGGTAAGTTGAAAAATAGTTCAGAAAAATCATTTTTATTATATATAATATCGAATAAGATATTTATAATCTTATTTTTTGTAAATGTATCACAAGACAAACTTTTCTTACTAAATACTTTGGTAATAGCATGATGAATTTTTGCTTTTTTTACTTCCTCATCAATAATTATACTGCTTGTATTTTGTAAGTAATATAAAAATGATTGCGTAGCATTAGGTACCCATTTCATAGTTGGATGTTTATCATTGATAGAGACTGAATTTACAACCTTCACTTTTTCAAATGGTTCTATTGTAAATACTTCAGGAATGTTTTGTAAATCAAGATTTGTCTCTGTGTTATTTATTTTAGGTAAATAATTTGATACTAGTTCGTAATTTAGTATTATTTCATTCTCTTTACCTTGAACATCAAAAAAGTATCGGGATACAAGATATACAATATTTTGCTGTAATGAATCGATATTTGAACTATTTTCTATCACTGTTTTTATAAAACTTTTAGAAACTTTAATTTTCTTTTGCAGTCTTTCAGATTCTTTCTTTAAAAATGAAATTACTAAATCTAATTGTTCAACAGCCGGACGTGCAACAAAAGAAGGTATTTCTATATATAAAGGTGTTATTTTCGATAATTCGCTCTTCTCTTCTGTATTAGGATATAAGAAGCAAAGAATTGGTTTATCATTTCTGGTGAAATATTTGATTTCAAATGTTTGTTTAATTTCTTTAATTTTATTTATTGTTGTATTTTGCATAAGTTGAATAACTATTACAGTAACATTTTCTTTTTCGAAATCATTGATTGAGAAACTATTGATATCTACAAAAATAATTTCATTTTCAGATTTTATTATTCCTACCCTGAATTGTAAAATAAAAATGGAATTAAGAAA
>CAVBLW010000132.1:0-2072 GCA_963596085.1 Bacteroidaceae bacterium
TGACGTATGGACTTTTTATTTATGAAAAATGTTCAAGTTGATTTTACAATCGGCCAAGTTGATTTTACAATCGGTCTCAAAATAATAATGTAAGGATAGTCATATAAGGCAACAATAGGCCGATACCTTTATCGTACCGGCCTATCGTTTCGTGTTTAGTTATGCTTTTTCATCTGGAAGTTTTCCAGATTTTAAAATATTCATCCAGTGCACCAGTGTTGATTTTTTAAGAATCATCCTTGAACGAACTTGGAATTCTCCGTTCTTCTTGACGCCGTCCTCCAAAACGAATACAACATCATTTCTGCTTTCATCGTCATACATTGCAAACCTTCCGTGTGCAAAGGCATTGCGGATATGATAACAAATACTCAAGAACTCATTGTTGCGTCCTTTGAAAATTGCAATCCGTTCCTTGTCTCTAGTTTTAGTAAAATTCTTTTTTAGAGATGCTTTTTCGCAAATGGACTTCATTTCACTTGCCTTTTGTGCAACAACGAACGTTGACCCTCTCTCTATTCCTGCTATTTTAAATAAGGCTTTCTTCAATTTTTCATTTTTCCAAACGTCTTCGTCCCAGCCATAAGCGCTCAAAGATATACTGCTACTACTCAACTCTGTACAAGGAGTATTGATTACGAAAAACAGAATCAAATCTTTGAAATCGTCATCAATATATTTATCCGGCACACGTCTTTTTATCCAACCGGGATTCATCGACGTTATTTCGTATCCATTATCTTTGGCCATAGGTTTCATTTCCCTCACCAATGTAATTTTGCTTAAAGGATAAGCATTAGCAATTTTACAATGCTAATTACAAATCCAATACCAACAAGGACTGCAATCAGTAATCCCATAGGAGTCTTTTCACCGTTGCTCATCGTTTTTTCCTCCTTTTTAAATTTACCAAGATCTGTCTTCGTACGGGGTAGATTCCACACCTTCGGACTGAAGTTCAGATACCATACGATCCAGTTTTCCCTTCCACATCTTCTTAAACCATTCTGTGTTCCCAAACCATCTTACCAGCGTGGGACTGATAGCATAGTATGTTCTAATAAATGCTCTGCCGTACCACGTTTCAGCAAGAGTATTATCCCGATAACGGCGAAGAGTCCATACTTCTGGGCAATCATAAGAACCATAAACAGCTGTTGCCACATAACAACCCTGAGATGGTGCCTGAGGAGCTTCTTCGGGAACAACGTGAGAAGGATCAATTTCATTTATCTCTTTATGAAATTTCATAATAGCGTTTTGGATATTTTCAGGAGATTTCGGCTTGCCATTCTGAAAAATGAACTCAGCATGCTTCAATGCTAATTCATAGTAATACTTCCGTTCCTGTTTTTCTTCCTCACTATACTTATCTGCAATATGTTGAAGTGAATTTATAAACTCAATTCCAAGACTATTAAAAAGAGACACCGTTTCCTGTTTGTCAGTCCAAGTTACGATTCCGTATCCATTTTTCCGTTGATTGTACACGTAAGAACCGCGTGCCATTCCGAAAACATCATTGCTGATTTGTTCAAGGATTTTCTTACCTTCTTCAGCTTCTTCTAAATTAAAATTATCATCAATAATTGAAACGCAATTTTGCAACACTTTGAAAGCTGCTTTACGCTTATAGAGATCGCTATCAACAAGAGAGGCTTTAGCTTTACCATAGGAGCTATAAAAAATGGCCTCTATATTGGTCGGATCGTTCTGCTCAACTAGATTATAATATTTTTCGGTTTCTTCCCAATCCTCTTTTTGCTTGGCTCTTCGAGCGTTAGCAAGACACTTTTCTACGAAAGCGGAATTGTCCACTTTTACAGTACCTTGAACATCGACAGTGCCCTCAATCATCATTTTTTTTGCTTCTTCTGGAGAATACTGCATGCCACAATTCTGGCACTCAAATACGCCATCCTTTTCAATAAGGTCAGTTCCTCCGCACATTTCACAAGTTAGTTGCTTCATTTTTTTCTTCCTCCAAATTACTTCAAAATTTTTATTTTTTTATTTCGGCCGATTGTAAAATCAACTTGAACATTTTTCATAAATAAAAAGTCCATACGTCA
>CAVBLW010000133.1:0-2066 GCA_963596085.1 Bacteroidaceae bacterium
CAACTGATTTGGTTAATTTATCAAACATTTCATAAAATTCCGAGGGTAAATCTTTATTTTCAAGATTTTCTTTTTTTGAAGATTCTGAAAAATTGAATTTTTTATTTAATTCTTCCTCCTGATTTTCAATTTTTCTGTCCATTTCAGCTTTTGCCTTTTTATAAACATCGTCATAATTATCACTTAGTTTTGCATTGCTGCCTTCAAGTCTGAATCCAAGACTTTTTATCTGAAGATTTGGCAGAGCCCAGTTCAATCCCTTTATGATAAAATTCTGATACATTCTAAAATATTGAATCCAGCCGGAATGTTTAGTTTCTACAAGAAGAATTCCCTTTTTAAAATCAACGACCCTAGAATTCATAGCCATTCGTTCACCAAGAGTTATATCGCAATTTTTTTCATCTTCCGAAGAATTTTTATTACTACCAATTTTTGAAACGACCTGATTCCATACACTCGAAATTTTTTTATCTTCAGCATCATTTACAGAAGTAAGATTCAATACACTTTGAAAAATTGATTTTCCGGAAATTATTTTTTCATCATCAGTCATTCCATTCTCCATTTTCAATTTTATAAATCTTAGTTGTGTGTTTCATATATCGTTCGTAAGGTTCGCCCGGCAAAAAAGTACAAAATAACTGATCATATTCCGGCAAAAGAGCATTTAATTTTGTCCTTTTATCAGGATCAAGTTCAAGAAGAACATCATCCATAAGCAAAACCGGCTTGGAATTTGTTGACCGTGAATAAAAAACCGCCTGCGCAACTCTCAAAATCAAAGAAATCAATCTGCACTGGCCGGTAGAAGCCGTCAAAACAAAATTCTGATTGTCTTTTATAAAATTTATTCTGTCACGGTGAGGGCCGGACATTGTTGTTTCCATGTATTTATCGGTTTCTGCTTTTGATTTTAAAATTGACAGGGCATCAGAAAATTCAAGGTTTGTTTTTTCAATATTTTTCCACGAAGGGTCATATCTTATTGATAAACCTTCAATTCCGGTAATTTCATAAAAAAGTTTTCCAAAAATCTGATTAAACTGAAAAATTGCCTTTTTTCTTTTGTCCTGAATTATTACTCCGTACTGTGCAAGTTGAGAATCATAAACTTCAAGCATTTCGTACTGATGATTTTTTAAAATCATATTTCTGCTTTTCAGAATTTTTTTATAATTCCTCATATCTTCAATGTAGGAATTTTCATAAAGAGTTAACGACTGATCAATAAAAAATCTTCTGTCTTCTGGATCACCCGTTGCAAAACGCATATCATCATGACAAAAAATAATGCACGGAATTGTATTTATAAGTTCTTTTCTGTCGTGAATTCTCTTTCCATTTTTTTCAAGTTTCTTTTTGCCGTATTCGTAAACAACACTTATTTTTTGAGTATCATTTTCGTTTTTGTTGTACATAGAAATCAGACTAAAATTTTTTTCACCTTTTTTTATAATCTGACCATCATTGTGAGTTCTAAAACTTACTCCATACGCTACATAATACAAAGATTCCAGAATATTACTTTTTCCCTGTCCGTTTTCACCAACAAAATAGACCTCCCGGTTTGAAAGGTCTATTGTATCGTTTTTCAGATTGCGAAAATTATAAAAACTCTGATATAAAAACATAAATTAATAATTCATCGGCATTATTACATGAATATAATCATCAGATTTATCTCCGTGCATTATAATTGCCTTTGTAACTTGAGATTCTCCGTTAATATTATCATCGCTGACATTAAATTCAAAAACGACATTTTCAGAATCAATAACTCTTAAAGGATCTGTGACATAATTATATTTAAATGCCATAGAAATTTCCTGACCATCATAACGGCAAGGAATTTCTTCATCTGCAGTACCAATATCAGATTCTGGAGTAATAATTTTTAAAACTCCGCTGGTAACTTTAAAAATTATGCGGCTGACTTTTTTATCAACCATGATGATTGTTCGTTTGAGTGCGGAATCCAAATCATCTTTATTTACCTGAATTTTCATTGAAAGATTTTCAGGAATTACTTTTTGATAATTAGGGAACTGGCCGTCAATCAAAAC
>CAVBLW010000134.1:0-2042 GCA_963596085.1 Bacteroidaceae bacterium
GCAATTGATAATCCGACATAACCCGTGCCGGCAACAGCGATTTTCATATTTTTTTAATCCTCTTTATAAATACAAAATATGATTCAGTATATAGTAAAAAGCATTTTGTTGCTACAGGGGAGAAAATTAGATTTGTCAGTTGTTTTTCCGCGATTCTTTATCCAAATCTGTGGTTAAAAGTGACATTTGGATAAAGAATCGGTCAGTGAATCATATATTGTTGACTGCGCGAGATAGAAAAACCATTTTACAGAACCTACATTTTCTCTCCAAGTTAGTTTTGTCTGCAAATTTATTTTTGATCTTCACTATCCAAGTTATTGGTTATTTTCTTTTTATACTGTTACAGTAGTACGTTACGTAATCATTGAAATTTAAGTTAAAGTTACTTGCATTTTCGTTTGGTTTGTAATAAAAGTTTTCATCTTTAATATTCAAATAACTCAAAACTGCGGGGTAAATTATTTGTCCCTGAACAGTCAAAAAATCTAATTTATCAAGAGCTTTTTCATTTTCAAATTCTAAATTTTTTATATTAAGAAACGACAACAATTTTCTGGCTAATTCTTTTATAACAAAATCTTTTGGATGGTGGAAAGAATTAAACAGTATTTCTTTGTCATAATTTTTTGAAATAAAATCATACATTTTTATGTCACATTCGGATTCTCTTGTTTTAAACAAATCAAGTTGTTCTTGTATGAATGATTTTATAAATGTTCTATCAAAAAAATTAATTGAAGGTATTTTAGTTATTATTTCTTCAATTGTGTTATTTTGTTCCACCATTTCGTCAATATATCTGTCTGAATAAGAAAATATTGGATTTTTCCCAAATGTCAATTTATTTTCTGTATTTTTGTAATACTGAGGAAAATATCCTGTAAAAGTTAAATTTGGAATCAGTATGTGCTGACCATGATTTAAGTTAAAAATATTGGAAGTTGCAAGAAAAGGAGTATGTCTGTTTGAATCTTTTATTGGCTGTGAAATAACAATATCCGAATTTTCAATGGCAAACTGATAAAGCTTTTCATTATTTTTATCAAACTGGCAGATTCTTGGCAAATCTAGGATTAAATATTCATCAATAAAATCTTTATTTGCACACAAATACTGGTGTAACAAATTTGTCTGGCAGTTTCCATTTACAAATACAATCTTTCTGCCTTGTGCAAACTTCCGCACTGTGTTTTTTAGAAAGTCTAAATCAGAATTAATTTTTTTCAACGACAATAAATCAAGTTTACTAGGATTTTCATCAAAATATGCAATGGTAAAATCCTCAAACGGTTTTAATCCTTTTTTTATCAAATCATTTGAAACATCTAGCCAAGGCTCCGACGCCGTAAGAGTAATTATAATTTTTTGTGACGCATTTCTTTCATTTAAATAAAAATCCAAATTATACTGTGGTAGTCCGTCGTATCCTATTTTGTCATTTTCTGAATCAAGCTTTATAAAACAATCCACTTCGTAACAAGATTTTACTTTTATGTAATATCTGTAAGCATTTAAAGTTTGATTTCCTAAAATTACTATATGTGTTCCTTTTGAAAAAAGCATATCTTCCTCCTATAAAAAGTCAATGAGGAAATATCAATTTCCGATTTGACTTTTTAAGCACATTCGTAATGAAATGAGAATGTGCATTAAATGATTAAGTTTGCAACGCAAACTTGTGAATAAAAACTTTGACGCTATTCTAGGCAAAGTTTTTATTTACAATAGTTTATAGTTCTGAAGGCAATTAAGCCTTAAATTCATAAAGATGAAATTTCTGGAGGAAAAAAATGAAAGAAGTTTATGATTTCGTAAAAAAAGTTGGCACTTATTATCTGGCTACTGTTGATGAAAACGGACAGCCTCATGTTCGTCCGTTTGGGACAATCAATATTTTTGAAGACAAACTTTACATTCAGACGGGGAAGAAAAAGGAAGTTTCAAAACAGCTCCAAAAAAATCCTAAGGCTGAAATCTGTTGTTTTAATGGCCAGGAATGGTGCAGAATTGCAGGCGAACTTGTCCGAGATGATAGGGTC
>CAVBLW010000135.1:0-2017 GCA_963596085.1 Bacteroidaceae bacterium
TTTCTTCACTAGCCCTCACATCATCATAATAAATATGAATGTTTACTTCTTCTCCCAATGCTGGTAAGTTAAGACTATTGACAAAATAAAAATCGAGAATATGGAGAACAGCAGGGTTTGTATTCAATCTCGATTTTTTAATATTTCATGTATAAATGTATTTTCAAAGAAAAATGAGCGCATTAAAAACATCTATCTTCGGCGTTTTTTTGAGAATTATCATTAATTTAGAAAGTCTTTCTATAAGACATTGATGATTTGTTTACCGGTTTTTCTCGTTCAAATTGACGATTTCCTTTTTTCACCCAACATAACGCATTATCGATATTTAGAAATATTTTTTCTTGTATTTTCTTCTTTTCTTCCTCATTATCACTCATTAACACTTTCAATAAATATCTTTTTAACGTACCTAATGTTTTATTGAAGTTTCGCTTTATCGTATATTCACCATCTTCATTCTGATCAATCTTCTTTTTCTCGTTGGCTTCCATTATTTTTAAAGAAACAATGTTGTACATCCACATATCTGCATATAAATCTTGAAGAATAAGTTCCGCTTTATATCCACTGAACTCTTCCATCATCATTCGATTCTTCATTTGATTGTATGATGTTTCTACATTCCACCTTAGCCAATATAGTTCTTTTAATTCTTCTTCTGTCGCAATATCATCTAAAAGATTAGTGATTAGATATTCAATACTATCACTTTCATCTTCATTTTTTCCTATTATCACTTTTGCGAAACGAAGTTTATAGGTCGTATTAAGAAGATGGTTTCTAAAATTACAATCTTGACGATAAGAGTTAGTATCAGCTCTATCAAGAGATACATCAAATATTTTTGATTCTCCTACTTCTACCTGGTTAAAGTATTTGATATAATCCTTTGATTTTGCACGAATCAGAAAGAACTGATTATTTCTAACAATTCGATCAATGATGTACATAGATGTATATCCTCTGTCAAAAACGAATACAGCTTTATCGGAATAATTTTCGCAATAGTAATCAATGTGTTTTAAAGCTAGATTTTTTTCACTCTGTGTAATACGGTCTACTTGTAAATCTAATTTCAAATGGTTTAGTGAATCATGAAGAGTTGAAGTAAGAGCCATAGCAGGTTGATTATCAGTGATACCAGAAACTTGAGAACCAAATATTTCTTTATTTTCTTTAGTATCAGGAACAATGATTTTAGATCCATCAATTGACAAAACAACAAGATTTTTCCACTTATGAATACTGTCATTGTAATTGTCATAGATGTTAGAAACAAATTCGTTAGCCATAAGATGAACAGCTTCAGGATTAAATTTAGATCTAGCCATGAAAAAGCCTTTGTCAGAAATACACATATTTTTCAAATCACAGAATTCTTGAACTTCTGCCCACTGTGTTTTCCCACGTCTATTAATCATCTGTAGAAGAATATCTGAAGTAGATACCTTACGCATTCTGGAAAAAGATTTTCCATCGTAATGAGAAATCAGATTATGGTAAAACACAACTCCTTCCCGGATATAATTATCCAAAATAAGTTCGACATTATCCAGCATAAAAATAACCTCGAATAAAAGCCGCCAACACAAGAAGAAAAATAAGGGAAAAGAAAAAATAGAAACGAAGACAAGAAATAAAGGAAAGAAGTAAAAACAATTCAAAATACGAATGTATCATAAAAGAAGTAAAAATATAATTCATCATAAGTATGAGTACCTCCAATGCCTCATACTTAAACAACGGCCGCGTAGCGGCCCGAATTTTATAAGTTTGTCAAGTTGTTTTTTACAAAAAAAATGAAGTTCCAATGTTTTTTCAGGACTTCATTTTTCAATTAATTTGTCAATAGTCTTAACTTACCAGCATTGCAAATATAAGTACACTCTTTTCTTTTGGAACAGGATTGATTCTATTAGTAGTGATTACTTTATTCATCGGAACATTTTCCGTATTAGCAAACGATGGTGGTTCTAATACTGAAATATATTCTTTAAGTGAAGAAGTGTTAGCG
>CAVBLW010000136.1:0-2006 GCA_963596085.1 Bacteroidaceae bacterium
ATCAAGTTCAAGAGCTACGTCATTGGAAAGCGTCTTTTTGCCTACCTTGATTTGGTTGAAATCCATTGTAGGCTGTGCGTTTGAAACGAGCCTAAAATCTCTTTCACTCTTATCTTTTACAGTAGCCAAAACTCACCTCCTAATAACCTGCTGCCCGCATAATATAATCTAGTGATAATTTACTTTCCTCATAATAAGGAATAGTAACTAATTTTATCTTATGCTCTAGACAGTACTGTATTTTCTTTAAATCATTTTGTCGTTGACGTGTAAAAGCTTTTACTCCGCCGAACTTATCTACCGGACGATAATGCTGCTCTCCGTTGAATTCAATTAAGAATGCTATTTGTCCAGAAGTAGTGAATACACAAAAATCAAACCTAAGAGGAACATGTTTATGCCCTCTTAGGTCTGGGAATTGATATTCTTCTTTAAAGTCAATGTTAGCTCTTTCCAATATTTCGTGTATCTTCTTTTCTCCGGAAGAACTTAACATTTTATGATATCCTCCCTTTTTTTGAGGGTTTGTCGATATCATATAATTTTTTTTATGGTCTTATAATATGGTGTTGCCCAAAATTTTTAAGATTTTTTTGTAAAAAACATAAAATCTGAAATATTGCGGCCTTTGCGGCGTGCTCTTTTCTCCTCTTGGAGCTTACACCAATACAAACCGTAGATTAAAGCAGAAACTTTATCCTTAAGAATTTTGCGGGAAGACTGCTTTAGAATAATCGTCGCACCTTCATTCTCTTGGATAAGATTAGCCATTTGACTCTTCAAAATGTCCGTCTCAACGAATGGCCGCAAATGATCCGCACGCTGTATCGCATTCATTTTCTTTCCTTGTGATTGCGCCAATAATTTATTCTTAGCTATACCACTATCCAGAAGGAAATCGATCTTTCCATTTTGAAGCTGAGTTTGACAATAAGAATACATTTCCGAGTTAAGCGGTGTATTAGCTTTCATTAAATACATCGCATTTTTTATCGTATTCTCATTTTCAAAACTCTTATAGTTTTTACGGGTCTTGTCATCCATGTCATCTAAATTATAGATGCCTAAGTTTGGCAAGTCTTGCCCAGTATCGGGGTCAACTTGGTCAACAATCATGTAGTCTACAAGCCCCACACCCACATTATATTCTACATAGAACGTAACTCCTATGTACGTTTAAACAGCTATATATTACTATATAGATTAGACTATATCTTATATCCTAAGATATTCTTTCATTTCCTTTATCATTAACTTATAAAGTACTGCTTTCGCATAGTCGTTGAACTTTTAATCAAATTTTATGTCTTTCGTTAAGTGCGCCCAATGTTCACCTCTGCGGATGCTATTGGCGTAATCTGAACAAAAACCTAACTTTTCATCAATTTCTTTTCCTGTGTATTTTTTACTTTTTAACATTTCTATAGCTAATAAGATTTGTTCTTCTGTATATTTACTAGCATTGTTGTTTTGTCCTTTTTGATCATGTCTTAAATTATTTTTCATAGCATGATGAATATTCTCTTTACAAGTGCACCATTCCAAATTAGACAAATTATTATTTTGCTTATTTCCATCAATATGATTTACTTGTAAATATTCCATACCTTCTACTGGGTAGTAATTTTCCATCATTAGCCTATGTACTGAATATCTATGACGTTTTTTCCCTGGGGAAACTAATGTCACTTTAACGTACCCATCTTTATCTAATGCTGTTGACAGCGGGCGTTTATATTTCCCAGACCAAACACGTCCATCTTCTGTTAAAAAGTAATCCATCCCAAGCTTATGTTTTGAAATTGTTATTTTCTTCATATAGACCTCCAAAAAAAGTCTTGTCTTTGATTAATTAGCTGCTGATTATCTCTATAGAGATTTTCCAGCAATTAGAAAAATTTTAAACGAGCTAGATGTTTTAACCCGTTCGCGTCCACTACACACATACTGCACTTGAATGCGTTAAAGATTCTTTTGATGCGGATAGCTTGCATACCAAAATGTTC